>DATNLN010000050.1:0-3196 GCA_035602855.1 Candidatus Acidiferrales bacterium | reverse complement strand
CCGACTGGGACCACGGCCTTCGCCTCTATTCGGCTTATGACAGAGATGCGGGCGTAAGGGACATAAAGGACACCATTGACGCAGCACGCAGTCTTCCGGAATGCAACGGTAAGGTTGCCTTGCTCGGCTATTGCCTCGGCGCGCTGATGGTCTTCATGACAGCCGTCCGGAACGACGGGATCGACGCCGCGGTCTGGTATCACGGCGCCGATACTGAGAAATATCTAGGAGAGGTCGATGGGCTTCACGCGCCGATTCTCATGCATGTAGCCGAAGAGGACGAGTTCATTTCTAAAGCTGCACAAACTGAGATCAAAGCGGCGCTCGCTAAGAAACCAAACGCAACGGTCTACAGCTATCCGGGTCAGAGTCATGCCTTTTCTCGTCATAATGGGGCGCATTACAACGCCGCTGCGGCTCACCTTGCCAACGGTCGGACGAGCGAATTTCTACATCAGCAACTACAAAGAGATTCGAGATGATAAAAAAAATCGAGATAGAGCGGTTCAGTCTGACGACTTCCAAGCAGTTGGATGAAGTAATAGCCGGTGTGAACGCCGCCATCGGTCATCCGGATATGGCTAAATTTGGGAGATCAACTCACGAAGCGCGCTCTTTTGCCGAGCTGAAAAGCACAGTTGAGAAAGGCCTAAGCGCAGTAGGACTGATGCTGTTTATGCAGTTGGATCACGGTGCAATTCTGCGCAAAGAAACGGGCCGCGAGACTCCGAAGATGGTTCGCTTCGTCATTGGCAATCCCCTCATTATGAAGGAAATGGTCAAGCATGTCCCGGATGCGGGCTCTTACGCGCCGGTTACCGTGCTTGTGGACGAGCGCGCCGATGGCGTCCATTTGTCATATGACAGGATGGCGAGCTTCTTAGCCCCTTATGGGAATCGCGACGCACTAGAGGTCGCGAGGGATTTGGACAAAAAAATCGAGGATCTATTGCGGGAAGCCGCAGCGTGAGCACACTTGACATCACTGCGAAGTTTGAGGCTGGACTCAACGAGACTAAGAATTCCGTAGGCATGAATCACACTCTGCGAAAATCTCCGCCTCGTCGAATCCAGTGTGGCAATTAAAGCCTAATCTGCGGCAGCATTAGTTGCGCCTTCTTTCGTTGCCACCAAGGCACCTGTTGCAGCCTGCTCGATAAGATGAGCGACGGCTTGAGGATGGGACAGGAACACGGAGTGACTGCTTTTGACCTCGACAATGGTTGAGCCTGCGCGTTTGGACATAGCCCTCTGGGCGTCAGGCGGGATCATCTTATCTTCGGTAGTGATGAGGTACCAGCTGGGCTTTGTTCTCCATGCCGGCTGGGTGATCGCACCACCGAGCGCTTCCACACCCCACGGGACCTGAGAGTCGGCCATGAACGAAGCAAGGTCAGGACTTACGTCCGCGGCGAATGCGGCCGGGAACTTGGCCTTATCGAGGAATAGGTATCCATCCTGAGGCGGGAGGATCGGCGGAGCAGGCGCGCCCGGGGGTGCACTTTTAATGATCGACGCCGCCGATTCGCCCTTGTCCGGAGCGAATGCCGTGACGTAGACCAAAGCAGCGACCTTTGGATCGTTGCCCGCTTCGGTGATCACTACTCCGCCATATGAGTGCCCGACGAGGATCACCGGGCCGTTCTGACTGTCGATCACGCGCTTCGTGACCGCCACGTCGTCTGGCAGCGAGATGGTCGGTTCCTGAACAATCGAAACCGTGTAGCCATCCTTCTTCAGGATTTTATAGACATCCTTCCAACCGGACCCGTCCACCAGACCGCCGTGGACGAGAACGATGTTCTTCACAACTGCCGTTGATTTGGTTTGTGCCATTGTGTTTTCTCCCACGCTTAGAATGATTGTCATGATTGCCAGCGCACAGTAGCTGATTCGTGTTCTGACGCCTATTGCCATCGCTTTACTCTTCATTGGACATCCTCCTTTTCATCGATTGCGAAGTCCCAAAAATCGTTCGAGTCTTGAAGCATTTGATATACCGCGTTCTTCCTGTTCAGCCGTCCGTCTCTAGTGCGCTGCCTTTCATTGCGACGAAGTTACGGTTTCGCCACGTGCGCCGAACCCCATAGTGAGCCCGGATTGGCTCGATCCGGATAGATCTCCAGCATCTGGTCGTATAGCTCTTTCGCCGTCGACGTCATCGAGGCGACGCGCTCAAAATCGCGGATGTATTGACGGGTCTCTTCAATAATTCTTGGACTGTCGTCCCTATCGGCTTTCTTGTGCCCCGCGATCACGGCGCGCGGTTTCAGCGTCTCAATGGTGTCGAGCGCAGTGATCCAATCGCGGCGAGTTTGCGCGGTTGACTCGGCGAGGTAGAGGTGAACATCGTTATAGGCAGCGTCGCCAGCGACGACCAAGCCGACTGATGGCACGTGAAGACACGTCGTGTTATCGGTGTCGGTATGTCCCACTTCGACTGCGACAAGCTCACGACCTTCGAGGTCGATCAAATTCCCCCGGAGTTCCTCGGGAAGGACCAGGTGCTCCGGAATCTGGCCGGGATAGCGTGCCTTCCAGAAACTCGCGACGAATTCCGGGGACATTTGCCGGCGCATGACCTTCAGAACGTCAGCCGTAGCAACCGCTTTGGCATTCGGAAACCGATCCAGGAGGGCGCCGATGCCAAAGAAATGATCGCCGTGGCCGTGAGTGATATAGATCGTAGTCAGGTTCTTGCCGCTCGCCGCGACCCATTCCGCTGCGGCGTGCGCCTGCTCGACGGTAAGAAAGGCGTCGACGAGAACAGCGTCTCGTTCGCCATAAATAAGTGTGGCCGATGTCGGCACCCACATCCATTTTTCCTTCCCCGGTGGCAGATCGCGGGTGAGGCCTTGGCGATTCGTTACTAAGACTTCCCACTTCAGCATGGTGCTAGTGGTGACTGGCATTGCGGTCTCCTCTACATCCGGTACTGATCTCGCAGCAAAGCAAGTTACCGCGGCTAAAACGGCCGTTGATCGCTCACACTCGCCGGTGGCGGACTCAGATGAAGATCGTCGAAGGTGAGAGGCCCGCCGGTTTGCTGATGGTCGTAATGGCGTTCGTATACCACGCGAGAATCAGCCCAATGTCGAAGAGTGCACCAGGAAATCTGGCACGTCCTGCCTGACACCCCGATCAATTCCACTGACCAGGCCGAATGTGTCTCATCTGCGGTGTCTCCGAGAATCGG
>DATNLN010000040.1:0-16553 GCA_035602855.1 Candidatus Acidiferrales bacterium | reverse complement strand
ACTCCACGAACAACCACCAGAACAATTTGTTGGTCGCGGCCGGCTTCGTGTTTCGTTGGTCCCGGTAGGAATCAATTCCCGGGCCCGTATCGCCGTATCTCGCCAATTCCTGCTGCCTGTTAGCCGCAATCGTTTCTCCGCACGACTTTGGCCCCGAGCAGAAGGATCGGGGCACCTCCAGCCCGCATTTTGGACCGCATACGAATCGACTTAACGCAGGTCAAGTCGCGGCGAGAATCACCATCCTGGCAGATCTGCAGGTTCAACATATGCAGCGGCGCGGCCAACTCGGATGGGATGTGGAAGAAAATCTTATAACCCTTTGCAGTGTCTGCCACTTCGCAAAATTGATTTGCGCTCACGCAACCCGCAGCAAATGCCTACTCAGGCCACGTCCGTTTCCGAACTCGCAAAGGGTATGATACTCCAATGCGGGTCTGTCTCACGACGGCTGCTGGGATGTGGTATGCCGAGTGTCACCGAATTAGCTAAAATGAGAGCGTATTTAGTCATAAAGAATTGATGTCGAATCTTTTCTGCTTGCGTGGTCGCGAGACAGGAGAACAAATTCCTCATGGGAATGAATGTCTTGGTTACTGGCGGCGCCGGCTACATAGGCAGCGCCACGGCTCAACTCTTGCTGCAACAAGGTCATGCCGTCACCATCCTGGACAATCTCTCCCGAGGTCATCGGGGCTCGGTTCCCGAGGCGGCTCGCTTTATTGAGGGCGACTTAGCGGATACCGAGCTTCTTCGCCGATCTTTTCAAGAAGGCGGTTTTGATGCTGTCATGCACTTCGCTGCTTTTGCGGAAGTTGGCGAGTCCATGTGCCTACCCGAGCTCTACTTCCGCAACAACACTTTGAATTCGTACAATCTGCTCGAGGCCTGCCTCGCACACAAAGTCTCACGATTTGTTTTCTCCTCCACCTGTGCCGTTTTTGGTGACCCCCAGCTTCCCAGCATCGACGAGTCTGTCGCGAAAAACCCCTTGAATCCTTATGGTGAATCAAAGCTTCAGCTAGAACGTACTCTTGCGTGGTATCAGAAAATCCATGGTATTCGATACGCTGTGCTTCGCTATTTCAACGCCGCCGGCGCGTGGGGCTGCCACGGCGAACAGCATGACCCGGAATCCCATCTGATCCCCTTAATTCTCCAAGTTGCCTTAGGCCAGCGACCGGCCATCTCCATATTCGGCACGGACTACCCCACCCCCGATGGCACCTGCATTCGCGATTACATCCACATCTACGACCTCGCGATGGCCCATCTTCTTGTGCTCGACGCACTTCAATCCCATGAGGAGCTCATTTACAATTTGGGCAATGGCAAAGGTTTTAGTGTCCGGGAAGTGATCGAAGCCTCCCGCGAAATTACAGGATATTCAATCCCCGCGAAGGAAGCTCCGAGGCGCCGCGGCGACCCGGCCATTCTTGTCTCCAGCTCCGAGAAAATTCGCCGCGATCTTCTTTGGCAGCCAAAGTTTCCATCTATCAACGACATCGTCCGGAGCGCTTGGGATTGGCATCGAGCACATCTGCAAGGTTATGAGAACATCTGAGAGCTGGTCGAACGACATTCGCGCCACTTCTAGCGACAACAAGCCGCCCGGCCGCAGCGTTCAAAGTAGGAAATGCCATTCGGAGCCATGCTCTTGTGAAGGAAGCCGATAAAGAGCTGAGCTGCAATGGATCCGATCTGCAGCTCCAACGGGGGCTAACACCTAGGAACTGGCGAAAATCAAATCCGCTCATAGGCTGCCGCACCCTCACGACAGATTCTTCCGGCACCGCATCGTCGTACGGGCCGTAGGCGTTCACGGCTAGTGCCGCCGGCTCGAACACGATCAGGTTTACGCGAGGCATCGTCCAGACGGTCAAACCAGACGCTTACCCCCTCGCATGAATGTTGGCCTTTGGTCTATCCGTTTCGCGACTTAATTACTTGGATACTTACTGCTCAATTTGATTCCAATGAAATTGTCGGCGCGTATCTGTCACCCCGGGAATTGTGGGCAACAACGGCGTCCAGCACAGCGGCACCTTCCGACATCCATTGCGGCTCCGCTTACGGGTGAGTGTTCTTCTTTTTGACGGCTCGCGGCGCCGGTTTTTCACTTTCGCCGCCTTTGCTGCTCAGCAACGCCAGGGCGTCCTTCGCGTTAAATGGGTATTGCCGCACGGACTGTTGGCCCGTGGTGCTCAGGGAAACGTCCACGCGGCGGTTGTTGGCCCACACAACAGTCTGCAGGTGACTCTCGATTCTTTGCCGCTCCTCCGGACTCAAGTCCGGATTTTCGTCCGCGAGTTGTTTCACTTGGTCGGCCGTCAAGTTGTCCTCTTCACCTACAGCCTTGGTCTCGATGTTCGCCGCGGGAACTCCGTGCTCTGTCAGGAAGCTCTTGGTGCGGTCCACGCGCCGCTCCGTCAGCTTCTGGTTATATTCCGCGCCGCCGCGATGATCGGCGTGGCCCACCAGCGTCAAATGAGCTTCCGGTTTGAATGTTAGATAGCGGTTGAAATCGGTAGCGAGCGCCAGCAGGACTTGCCGCTGGCTGTCCAGCAATCCGCCCTCCGGATTTGCTTCCGTCGGACGGGCTGTCGGGAAATAGATGCTGTGCAGCGCGAGCCGCGTTTCCAGCTCTTTGATTTCCGGCGGGGGCGGAGGCGCCTGCACATCAATGTTCACGGTGCAATCGGCTGTCCCGCTGCGGCCGTCGTCCACATGGCCGGTAATGGCGTACGCGCCCGGCGACACGTCGCGGCTATAGAACCGCACCGCAGCACCCGTGCCTTCCAGTCTTCCGCCGCTGGTGCTCCAGGAAAACGTCAGCGGGTCGTTATCAGGATCGCTCGCGATCGCGGTGATCTCGACTGGATCGCCTACCGTCACGCTGTTGCGATCCGCCGAGCAACTGATCGTTGGCGGACGATTCGGCCGCGGAACCACGCGAACGCTCACCGAGCAGTTTGCCGTCCCATTGCGCCCGTTCTCCAGGCGTAGAGAGATCGTGTAAGTGCCAGCGTGCCGGTCGACCGAACTCCACCGGACGTTCGGACCGCTCCCGTCTAGGCTGCCTTCACTTGCCGACCAGGAATAATTCAACGGATAGTTGGCCGGATTGCTCGCGTCTGCGCGCACCGCGATCCAATCGCCCGAGCCGGCATACACGATTTCCGGATTTGCCGAGCAGCTCGCGCCCAGTGGCGCGCTCGGCGGAGGCGGATTGCCGCCGAAGCGGAACAGGATTCCAGTCGAAAGTCGCGTGTTGTCCTGCCATCCGCGCGAGAGGCCCGTGGCCGAGATGGGGTCGCGGAAATGAGTGAGCAGAAAATCGGCTTCCAGCAGGCGCAGCGCGATGCGATGGCTGATATTGATATCGAACCCGGCGCCTGCCATGGCCGCAAACGTGGTATCCGAGCCCAGGGGTGTGCAGCTGGGATCGCCCGTGCATCCAGAAATTGATACCGAGCTGGCGTGCACGACGCCGCCAAGCGCTTGGATGTATGGCGTGAATTTTTGGTATTTGCGGTACGACAGGCGCGGGCCGACCATAAACGTGTAAACACTCCCGCTGGCGTTAAAGGTCTCGCTGCCGCCTGAACCAAACAGCGTCAGCTTGCTATTGTCAAATCCTGCGAAATCCGCCACCAAGCCGACATAGGGGTTGAAGTTGTACGCAACCGAAGTGCTGCCGCCATGCAGGTAGCCGATACGATTGCCGTTCGAGGTGGGCGTGGCGCGCCAGAATGAATATCCAAGGAACCACTCGACCTTCGGGGTGTAGCCTTCCGCGTCGTCCCAGCGATGCATCGCACCCATGGATTCGGCATTCGCTTCCGCTGGCGGCGCGATCACCGAAGGGCGCACCAGAGTCACGGAAGCAGCGTCTGGCAGGGGCCGGGCGTCCGCGGGCACGCTTGCGGGGATGGATGCGCCCGATGGCGGAATGGAAGCGTTTGACGCGTCCGGTGTGCTGCTCGAGGCAGCAGCCTCATCCTTGGCTTTTGCTTTCGGCCTGGTGGTGTCGTCGGCAAAGAGAGTCGGCACCAGCAGAAACGCTAGCGCTGTTGTAGCGATCAATCGGGCTGCTCGATTCATTGTTGCCCCCTAGAACCTGGCTGCTCGCTGCACAACGGGTCCAAGAATCCTTGCTGAGCTGCCACTCAATCGGTTCTGCGCCACTTCAGCTTCGGCGCTTGCGTTTAGCGAAAAACTTCCGGTTTACGGCGCGGGCACGTTGATGACGGTGTTCACCATCGTCACCGACGCATTCAGGGATAGCGCTCTGCCGTTTAGCGTAGTAACCGCCGCAATGCCGGCAGTCGAGAACGTGACACCCTGCGCGGCAATGATCGTGCCCACCATGGTTCCGCCGCCCGCCGGATTAATAGTCGCCGCGCTGCCCACTTGCCAGAACACGTTCTTGGCTTGCGCGCCGTTGATCAGAATCACCTGGCGCGGAGCTCCAGGACCGCCCACCGTCAAAGTGCTGGCCATCTGAAACACCCACACGGCGTTGGCATCGCCTTGCGCATCCAGAGTCAGGTCCGTGCCGGTTAGCAGGAACGAGCCGGCTGCAGCCTTGTAGATGCCCGGAGGCAGAGTGAGCCCGCCAAGTTGCCCTGCGCCGGGATCGGTGCCGCCCGGACGCGAAGCAGGGGAAAGGTCAAGGTAGGCAGCGTTCGCAGCCAGGGCCGCCTGCTGTGCAATGGAAAAGGTGGCAGCGGTGCCTTCTTCAGAACATGTGCCATTCGGCGGCGGCGGTGCAGTGTCAATGTTCCCGTTCACCATCCCCATGTTGCTGCCGGTTTCGGTGTACGTGCATCCCACGCCCGCATCGTGGAATCCGGTAACAAGCGTGGAAGCTGCGGTGGTGCCGATGTCTCCGTTAATAACCGTGTCGATTCCCTGGTTGGTGATGCCCGCACTGCCTCCGAAGGTGCCGAATGTCGCGGCCGCTCCCAAGTTCGGTGCAAGCTGTCCGAGTGTTGTGCCGGTCATGAAGGTCCACGGATTTGGCGTCGCTCCCGCGATCAACGGATTGCCGGCGACGTCTGTCGCGGAGTTGCTGATCGTTGCCGTGTAGTTCGTCGTTGGCGCGAGATTCGCGAGCGGCGTGAATGTGGCGATGTCGCTGTTGACGTCGTAAGTTACGTTTCCGGGAACGGCCGCGCCGCCAACCCCGCTCACGGCCAGAGTGAAAGTTCCGGGCGCGAGTATCGTCGTGGGATTCATCGCCTCGCTGAAGGTCGCGTTGACCGCGGCATTGAGCGTAACGCTTGGTGCCAGATCGGCCGGATTCGCGAGCGTTATCGTTGGCCCGGTGGTGTTGGGACCCGCTCCGGTGGTAAAGCTCCAAGCATAATTTGCGGCCAACGCGTTTCCACTAAGGTCCTTCGCCGCCGTCGTGATCGTCGCGGTATATTCGGTTGCGGCGGTCAGCGCACTTGTGGGCGTGAACGTCGCGATCGTGCCGGCATATTGAACTGTTCCGGGCACAGCGGCGCCTCCGGCTCCAAAGACGGCCAGCGCGAACGTGCCGGTCGCCGTGATGGTGGATGGATCCATGGCCTTACTGAAGGTGGCGGTAACGTTTGAATTCGTCGGGACCAATGTCGCGCCCGATCCCGGAACGGTGGCAATCACAGTAGGAGCCGTGCTGTTGGTGGTGATGCCGGTTGTGAAAGCCCACCCATAGGTCGCGGCCAGCGGGATGCCGCCGGCGCTTTGCGCAGCGGTCGAGACCGTAGCCGTGTAGGGCGTGCTCGCCGCCAGGTTCGCTGTGGGAGTGAAAATCGCGGTGTTCGCGCCCGCCACGTACGTGACGGTTCCCGCAACGGCAGCTCCGCCCGTCACAGCCACCTTGAACGTTCCGGCTGCGGTGATCGTTGCCGGGTTCATTGCCTGGTTGAAGGTGGCCGTGATCCTCTGGTTCAAAGGCACATTGCCCGCGCCATTCCCAGGAATCGTGGAGGTTACTACCGGCACAAATCCCGTCATGAAGCTCCACATATAATTAGCGGCCAGCGCGAAGCCGAGATGGCTTTGCGCCCCCGTGGTAATCATCGCTGTGTAGGTGGCGCTCGGAGCCAGTGGCAGCGTGGGAGTGAACGTCGCCGTGAGCCCCGAGCCGACAACCGTGCCGACGACCGCGACTCCACCGGGCCCGGTCAAAGTAAACGTGCCAGTAGTGATCGTCGCAGGGTTCATCGTTTCGTTGAACGTTGCGGTGATCACAGAGGTGAAAGCGACGCCCGTCGTCGCGTTTGCCGGCACGACGCTGACTACCATCGGAGGCACGGCCGGAGTTTGTTCGCGACCGCATCCGCCAATCACACCCGTCGCCAGTAGTGCCAGCACCCAGAAAAAACGAACCATCAGCTTGCTCATGAAATTCTCCTATTCGTTGTCGCGGAGTAGCACACAGCGCAGGGCAATTGCCGGGTTGAGGAGACGCGAAAGGAAATCCCCCTAGATTCTCGGCGACAAAAGCTTGATCGCTGAGGATGCGATCGGCAGCGGGCTTGCAAAACTCCGCAGTCTCCAAAAAAATGCTCCGGCCGAGTGCTGTCGGACGTCGGTGCAAAAACGGAATTTTCAATTTGGCACTTTAAAATGGCTCGCGCGGGGATAAAACTGTGCAAAATCTGTGCCAAAGCTAAGTGAGGTTTTACGCGTTGAAGTGCGCATGTTGACTTCGAGCTAAATCATTGATTTCAAGCCCCGTGGCAAATCATGTTGTCTTAGACAAGGACAAGAGGCTTTTCTTGGAGAACTCACTTCGGTTCAAATCGGGAAGGACAAGGTTCCATTTCTGAATGCACGGTGCACGGCGCGTATCCTCAATTTATTTGACCCCTTCGCCTTGATAGCTATCGTTGCTGAGTTATCGTGCAAGGGTGTCGCTCCCTTTGGTCAGAGGCCGGCGTCGTTTTCTTGATCTCGTTTCCTTTGGATCATCGATGGACACCACTACAGCACGTCGCGGCTGACTGAAGAGGGAAGACGGCTGCCAGTCAGATTGTTCTAGAAGGGGATGCTATTGTGTACCGTAATTCCGCAAAGCCAGATGCCGAGCGCCCGAGTGCGAAGATCCAGTTACGTGTGCGTGCAGTGCGCCGTAGATCGCCATCGATAAGCTTCGCCGCATCCAAGAATTGTGGGCAAAGCTTGGACGCACGGAGTTGCAAGCAACCGAATGCCAGCTGCGGACGAGCAAGAACAGAATCCTTTCTGCTAAGTATCAGACACGCATTGACACCTCGAACGAGAACCCAAAAATTAAAATGAGGGGGCTGGTTTGCGATCGTGAACGTCGCCATGGAGTTTTCGGCGCCCGCGGCATGAAGTTTTTATGGAACAGCTACGACAAGCACGCGCTGAATAGTTGAGTCACCATTCCACGCCAACTGAAATCGACGGATCTTCCTAGGCTTGAAACTAGAAGTGAACCGGGGCCAATCGTTCCCGGGGAGGATTAGAGTGGCTCCCGGCTCCTCTCGGAATCACGCTCTCTCAACAGGACACCTCTCGGAATGGACGTGGTCAGGGCCTGCGTGAAAGCGAGCTAACGCCGGGAGTTTTACCCGGTTGGCCAAGTTGCGTCTATTCGTATCGACCGCAGAGTTGAGCGAATACATACGTATCAACGCCGGACGCGTCTCGCGACTCTTCCCCGCTTCTCACTCAGTCGCGAGGCGGCGAATGTAAGGCTCCGCGGGAATGGCAATTCGGGATTGATCGCTCGCGTGGGATTTTCATTTTCCCAGCGCTAGAACGTTCGCCTCTGGGCGACGATTCATTTTGAGGAAGGCCCTGCCCTGTCCAACCCAAACCAGCGATTTCGTTCGCGTGAGAGCTTCGTACGGGCCTGGCGCGCGCTACGACGCCGTCTTCTTGATTGGGAACCCGATCCCTCGCGGCCGGAGTTCGCAAACGTTAGGAGCATTCCTCGAAGAATCGCTTCGTGCGGCTAGATGCTACCATGCTACGTCACCAAGACTGGACCGCCCCGATATCGTAAAGTATCATGCGAACCCGCCTCATATTGCAGGCGATGGCAGTTATCCAGAGCGGCGGCTAGCCAGGAAGAAAAGCCCTTGCGTCGGAGCATTGTGGATTTTACGATGTGACGGTGCCGTTGACACTCTCAGCTCAGTTGGTTACTTCCTGTCCGAATTCGGCCTAAGTCCTCAGGACAAGTTCTACCAAAGGCCTGGAAGGCGCCTCACGCAGTCGAGTCGATAGCAATGCTTGTCCGGGAGACCCTCCATATGGGACGAATGCCGTATCTGATACGAAATGGCTCACTGCTGTTAGTATTCGGTTTCATCGCAGCAAACCTTGTGGGCTGTTCATCCGGATCCGGTTCGATGTCTCCGACCGTTGCCTCCATCGCTGTGGGCGTCGCAAATCCGTCCTCCCTGCCAGCCGCTCTTTTAGGTTCGACGATTCCACAAGGCGTACCCCTACAATTCGCGGCGACTGCCACCTATACGGACCAGAAAACGCAAGACATCACCTCGACCGTGACCTGGTCTTCCAGCGCTCCGAATGTCGCGTCGATTTCTCCAACGGGTGTCGTCACCGGGGTAGGCACCGGAACAGCTGTCGTTCAAGCAACTTTAGGGAATATTGTAGGCAGCTCGAACCTAAGCGTCAGCGCGGCCGTACTTGGCGAATTAGTGGTCACGCCACAGAATCCATCGGTTTCCGATGCCGCGGTGACCGAGACGTTCAACTCCATTGGCTATTTCAGCGACGGCACTAGCATCGATCTCACTTCACTTGCGGCGTGGTCTTCCAACAATCCTCCCGTGGCCACCGTGCAGAGCGCGGGACAAGTGACAAGTGTGGCGTTGCCGACGGGTCAGGGAGCGGGATTTGCCTCAATTCAGGCGGCGCTCGGTGCAGTGAAGGGTGTGTCCATTTTGTCCGTTACCAACCATCAGGGCAATGGCTTTGCCGGAGTTTTCACCCAGCACAATGACATCGGACGAACGGGCCAAAACATAAATGAAACTGTTCTCACAACCGCCAATGTGAACTCGACAACTTTTGGGAAATTATTCTCGCAAGCAGTGGACGGACAAGTTTACGCGCAATCCCTATACGTTCCAAACGTGACCATAGGGAGCAGCTCTCACAATGTCATTTACGTGGCCACCGAAGCAGATAGTGTCTTTGCCATCGATGCCGACAATAATACCGGTTCGAACGCGAATCCGCTCTGGCGCGCGAGCCTGATCGATGCGGCTCATGGTGCCGCGCCGGGAGCGACGCCGGTGGATGCGATCAATGGCATCAGCTGCAACGCTCTGGTGCCTGTCGTCGGGGTTACCGGCACTCCTGTGATTGATCCCAGCACAAATACGATGTATGTGGTGGCGAAGTCAGCGGAAAACAATCAATACGTCTATCGTCTTCACGCGATCGATATCACGACGGGAGCGGAGAAATCGCAGGGTTCGGTTGCAATTGCCGGATCCGTCTCCGGAACGGGCGATGCCAGTTCCAACGGTGTGATCGCCTTCAATCCCGCGATGCACCTCAATCGCCCCGGGCTATTGTTACTCAACGGGGTTGTTTATGTGGGCTTTGCTTCCAATTGCGATAACCGTCCATTTCACGGCTGGCTGTTTGCTTATGACGCAGCGACAAGTTCCCAGCGGGCAGTCTATGTCTCAACTCCCAATGGCGGCGATGGCGGTCTCTGGAATTCTGGCGCGGGCATCTCGGCCGATTCAAACGCGAATGTGTACGTCGCAACCGGGAACGGTACCTTCGATACCGGGCCAATTCCGGCGACGGACCTGGGCGATTCCATTGTCAAACTTTTCCTGAATGGCAGCTCGATTACGGTTAGCGATTACTTTACGCCATACAACGAGGCTGCCTACAACACGGGAGACTTGGACGTTGGCTCAGGAGGCGTCCTGCTACTTCCGGATCAGATGGGTAATCATCCACACCAGTTAGTGCTCCCGGCCAAGGATCGCTGGATGTATGAGGTCGATCGAGATCAGATGACTCTCAATAATCTGCACTATTGCTTTATCGACTGCACTACGGATCCCCAAATAATTTCGGAGTTTCAGCCTTTGGGAGATTCATTCTGCATCCCGGCCTACTGGAACGGAAACGTTTATTATGGCGGTGCGAATTCGCCAATTTCGGTCTATCCCATCAGCGGCGGTATTGTTAGCGGAACGCCGAGTTCGTCTGTCCCTTTGTTCATGTTTCCGGGTGCGACCCCTGCAATCTCTGCAAATGGGACTGGCAACGGAATTGTTTGGGCAGTCGATAGCTCCAACTACGGGGGCATGGGTCCTCCATCGGCTCCGGCTATCTTGCACGCATTCGATGCAACCAACGTAGCCACTGAGCTCTATAACACGACGCAGAATCAGAGCCGAGATGTCATGGGCAATGCGGTCAAGTTTGTTGTACCGACGATTGCGAACGGCAAGGTCTATGTGGGAACGCAAACCGAACTGGATGTCTACGGCTTGCTGTCGCAGCAAAACAGCGGCGCGGCAAGGCGCAAACCACATTGAGTTCCGCTTAGAAATGATGGGTCGTACTCGTGAAGGATTCTCCGATCGAACAGGTCCATTCACCTCGATCAAAGCGAATCCGGGCTCAATTCAATGGAATTCAAGCGATCCGGAGTTGTGGTTTCAGACGGGCTAATCGACAGATTGCTACAGGGCGCAGCTTCCAAGAAGGGCTGAGCTCAGACGGCGGCCGCTTCCTTATTGCTGTTGACGATTCCAGGAGTTGCGAGCGGGGATTTACTTCCTCGCGCGATTCAAGAAACTGGGTTTCACCCGCACAATTGCCGATACAGCGCGAGGTGATTATCAATCATGACGGGCAAAGAAAACAGAACCTCGGCGCGAGTTCTTGCCGCCACAGACAGAGCTTCGATTTTTGAATGATCTTCGGCGAGTTCGCGAAGGCAGAGATAGAGCGAATCCGAGTTCCCGGGGGTAAACTTTAGACCGGCCTCGCCGACAACTTCTCTGAGGCCCCCGATGTCGGCAACAATCGGCACACCACCGCGCATCATATGTTCCATAACTGCCAGTCCAGCCGTTTCCTCACATTGCGAAGGCATGACGAGGACTGGGATCTTCTGCAGCGCCTTACGCAGTTCTGGACCTTCCAGGTATCCCGTGAACGTAACGCGATCCCGAATTCGGAGATGGTCGGTCTCGGTTTCGAGTTTTTCGCGCAATGAACCGTCTCCAATCAACGTAAGGTGGAAGGCGAAACCGTTATCTGCCAGTTTCTTGCCGGCCTCGAGCAGAAGCGGCACGCCTTTCTCTTCGACAAACCGGCCGACGTAACCAATCTCAAGGTTGGCGGCAGACGCCGATTTCTCGGTGCGCACCTGCAAGCCGTGGTCTGACACGCCGTGGTAAATCCGTTGCGTAAATGCCAAACAGACTCGTGTGGCCACGTGATCCGTGATCGCAACGTTTGCCGACACGCGTTGGCAAAGCCAGCGCCGTGCGAACGTAAGCAGCAGGTTCCTGAGACTTCGCAATTTCCCCACCGTTTGGCTGCAGCAGGCAATGCACTTCCGATAATCACCCGCCATGAAGTATCCGGGACAGACGCTGTTACCCGGCTTATAGAGCAGCAGCCCGTTCGGGCAGATGGCATGGTAACCGTGGTGCTCGACAACGGTCGGCTTTCGCAAGAGCCATGCTAAGGCAAGTGGACGCAACGCAGGATTCGCAAGATGAACAACGTCCGCAGAATGGATTTGAGCCAGCAGCTTGAGGAATGAAGGCTGACGGATTACTCGAAAAGGTACAGACAAGTCGCTGCTATGTCCGACGGGAGTCTCCGTGACGAGCGTAACGTCAAACGCCCGGCCAGGGTTAACCTTGGACCACTCGGAGATCTCTCTGGCGAGGTCCGTTGTCACTGATTGAACTCCTCCGACGAGCGGCGCCCAGTCGTAGGAGTAGATCAGCAGTTTCAAAGAGGCGTCTCCATTGAGTTCCAGAACTCAACCAAGAAAGTATAAGCGAAATATTTCGCTCGCGACATCCAGGTATCGAGGTACTCCACGAATCCTATAAACTAGATAATCAATTGTACGCGTCTATGCATCAACCGTATAGTTGCGTAAACACGTTCGCCCTCGACACGCGTGCAGGATCAGGTCAGGCGGGTCTGCGCGCTCCGAGTCACGACCTAGCGAGAGGGGGAGAAACTCTTTTGCAAAAGGAATGAATGGACGTTCGAACCTCGGTTCTCGTCATATCGAACAACGTGGGCTCCGCGCGATGAGCACCAGTGCTCAATCACCTCGCGAGGCAAGAAAACGACGCGCGGCGTTACAAAATAGTCGTAGAACAGGTTTCGCGCTCCCGCCCACGTCCGCTTTCCTTTCGATTTGATTAAATGAACGAGAAAGTACGGAATGCGGGCGAAGAGAACCACCAAAGGCCGACTCCACGCCTGATCCAGACCGCGCCGAATTATGCCGCCGGGGAAATCGTAGAGAAATGGATATCGTCCTGAAGGTTTGTAGACGCCCAGATACATTTGGCCGCCCGGCTTCAGGACGCGTAGATTTTCCGCGAATGCTTCGCTGGGATCATCCGTATGATGAATCACGCCGTCTGAGATGAGCACGTCCGCGACCGCGTCTGCGAATGGGAGGCGGAGGTTATCGCCGACGACCCCCGGGCAACCGTAACGAGTCACTGCCAGTCGTAATGAGATGCGGCTGCGATCTGCGCCAATGCAGCGAACTCCGCGTTTGGCGAGAAATCCGAGGACCCTTCCTGGGCCACACCCCACATCGAGAACCAAATCATTCGGGCGCAAGCTCTCAATCAAATCGACAAGAACCGGCGAGACGACAGAACGAATATCGGTACCGACTTCGGGCAAAGCCCAATCGAACGGATGCTCGTCGTAGAAAGTGTTTCGTTCACCGGACGCCATTGTCCCCTGTCATCGCCTCAGCGTAATATTTTTCCATTTCCGCGGCCAAGTGGTCCCAACTCAGCCGTTCCGTAACAGTGCGGCAACCCTCTCGCAAACGGCTCACCAGACCTTCATCGTGGATCATGCGGTAGATCGCGTCCGCCAGTGGTCGTTTCTCCGGGGCCACGATCAGGCCGGCGGGTCCAGCTTCCACTAAGGTGTGGATTCCGCAGTACGGGGTGATGATAACCGGCACCCCGCAAGCGATCGATTCGGCCGCCACATTCGCGAAGTTTTCATAACGCGACGGCAGTGCAAAGACATCCGCTTCAGCGAAGGCTGCCGTCTTTTCTTCGTTGTAGAGAGGACCCGTAAAAATGATGCGCGCTGCTGCGCCAGATTCCTGCGCGCATTTTTTAAGATAGGAGCCGTAACCCGGCTCGCCGTCCGGGCCGGCGATGACAAGACGACCGGAGACGGGGCAAGCTTCCGCGAACGCCTGGATCAGAATATCCGCCCCCTTGCGCGGAATCAAACGGCTGAGAAAGAATATGAAAGGCTCGCCCTTCGGGATGCCCCATTTCGCGCGAAAGTTCGAGCGGGCAACAGCCGTGGCCGGAACTTCGGCATCGATTCCATTGTAGCGAACGACAACCTGTTCGCGCGGAACGCCGTGGTCCACCAGGTCCAGCTGCTCGAGCTCAGAAGTCGCTATAACCTTGCTGGCATTTCGCCAAAACGCAGTACCGATGCTGCGATGCCATACGCCCTTCAGCAGAATGCTTCGGTCGATCGGCCGATACATCCCCATGGGTTCGACGACGTAGGGAATGCCGTGGCGGCGACAATAATAACTGACAGACGGTCCGAGCAAGTCGTAAAGGCCGTAGAAATGGACAAGATCAAACTTCATAAGAGCCGATCCGCAAAATCGTAACACGCCTGGGTTGAGCGTGAGAGTGCGATAGCGGAACCAGGTGGGGAGATAAATGGCGACGACGCCTCCCTCGGTCAATCGCCACCCCATCGTTGTTTTCTCGATCGGTAAACCAATGCGAGACCAATCTGCCGCGCCGAGGTTCGCCGTCAACACCGTCACGTCGTGTCCCCGTTCGGCGAGCTTGCGCGACAAGACCCGAACTTTTGCGGGTCTGCCGCCTTCGGCGAGATAGGGATAATAGGTCTGTGCTACGTTGAGAATGCGCACAGCCATTCCTTGTTGGTCTGCCAGTGGACGAGGGGCTCTGTCCGTTTGATATACTTTCGCCACCACACATCAAAAATAATGCAGGCAAATAATTCGTGCGAGCAATCCCGCGCCCCTTGGCGATGCTGATTCCGTAGGCGCTGCATAAATCGGGAGTCCAAGATTCCGTCTCGCCATGCTGCTCCGACATCTTCGCCGAATTGTTTCTGCGAGGGATTCGAACTGCTGCCAGCGGCATCGAAGTAAGGATCGAGAAGTCGTTCGTACCATTGCCCAAGAGGCGCGTTGAAGCCACGCTTGGGAGCATGGCGCGCTTCGGGTGGGAAGAATTCGCTGAAGGCATCGACCAGTATCGACTTCGGTTCGCGCTTTCGAATCTTGTAGGCAAACGGGGCGTTGAGGCTCATTTGTACGAACGCAGGATCGAGGAGTGGTACGCGAACTTCCAGAGCCGTGGCCATGCTCATGCGATCGGTATAATCAAGGACGTTGTCGACGAGAAAGGTATTCAAGTCCATTTCAAGAACACGATTGTCCTGTTCGGCCAGAGAACTCTGCGAATACGCCTTGCGGAGGATTTCGACCGAGCTGTGCAGCTCGTTCCGCGAAGACGCTTGCTGTAGCAGTTGGTGCTTTTGATCCTCATTCATGAAGTACGTCCAGTTGGCATACTGCACGAAGAAGTCAGAATTTATGCCGCCGAGAAATTTACGCGCGCGTCTTAGATAAGGGGTTCGATAGGAGTCGCGCAAGCAGCCGAGCGCAGCGCCTGCGAGGCTGAGAAGGGGCTTAGGGGCCCATCCGAGGCGATTTGCCAAGCGGACTGCGGAGCTTCGCGGATATCCGGCAAAAAGCTCGTCGCCGCCGGCGCCGCAAAGCGCGACCGTAATATGCTGGCGTGCTTTGAGGGAGAGCTGGTACATAAGATAAGAGGTAGGATTGGCGAAGGGCTGGTCGTCGAATTCGACCAGATCGAGAATACTGGCGGCGTCGGGAAGATCGAGCGCCAGTGCAAAATGTTCGGTGCCGAGGTGCTCGCTGACGGCGCGGCTCTTTGCCGCCTCATCGTAAAAATGGAATTCCTCACCTGTGAACGAAAGCGTGTAGGTCTGGATGTCTCGCTTTTCACTTCGTGCCAGCCCCGTGACAATGGTCGAATCAATCCCACCGCTCAGGAAAACGCCGATCGGGACATCGCTGACAAGCTGGCGCTTTACCGAGGCGGCGAGGCTCTCGCGAATCGAAGCTTTCAGCTGGTCATAGGAAGAGTGTTCGAAATTCGGATTCCGCCCCACTTCCCAATAGCGTTCGATCGCAACGGAATTGTCGCGCAGGCGAACCGTAAGGCTGTGGCCCGGCTGCAGCTGCCGAATTTCGCTGAATGCAGTTTCAGGCCCCGGCACATAAAGGTAAGTGAAGAAATTCGAGATCGCATTCCAATTCACGTGAGGGCTGACCAGTGAGGAGGCAAGAATCGCCTTGATTTCCGAACCAAAAAGGAAATGCTCCGGGGTCGCGGCGTAAAATAAGGGCTTTACCCCGATCGGATCGCGCGCCAGCAGCAGAAGATCGCGCCTGCTGTCAAGGATGGCGAATGCGAAGATGCCATTGAGCTGCTTTACGCACGAAGGGCCAGTCTCCTCGTACAAATGAAGAATTACTTCCGCGTCGGTGCGCGAGCGAAACCTGTGACCGCCCGATTCAAGGCGTTCGCGCAACTCCTGGAAATTGTAAATCTCGCCATTGAACACAAGCCAGATCGTACCGTCTTCATTCGTCATCGGCTCCCGGCCGGCCGGCGAGACATCGATAATGGCGAGACGGTTATGGCCGAGCGCGACACCCTGAGAAATCTCTGGCGGTCGGAAGCAGCGGACGTCCATGCCGTCGGGTCCGCGATGGCGAATCGCACTCGCCATATTCTCAATCGTGGACTGAAGGTCCAGTTGAGCGAAGCGCTTGGTTGCGAGCCCAGAGATTCCACACATTGGATTAAGTTGTCCCGGCCGCCAGCTGGCTTACAAGCAGATCCATGACACGCACTGCCTCGCGCCCCTCCTCCGGAGGAACCGGGGTTGGCGATCCGTTCCGAATGCTCTCGACAAACTCCCTGACGAGGCGCTCGTGGGTATTTTCGAAGCTCCCCGTCAGATAACTCAAACTGGTTCCCAAAGTGCCGCCTAGCATCTGGCTTGCTTCCTTGACTGCCGAAAGACCCAGAGTTACCGGCTTTAGGTCGGGCCTGCCATGGAGGATCAGAGTCTGAGTTTCCAGATCAAACTTCAAGTGACCTTCGCTGCCCCAAACGTCGAGTTGCACGGCCCAACGATTTGTGGCGTAGGTGAGAGCGACGCTACATGTGGCACTTTCTCCGATTAGGTCCAGACGG
>DATNLN010000016.1:0-27735 GCA_035602855.1 Candidatus Acidiferrales bacterium | reverse complement strand
CGGATGGAAACCGTCGCAAAATCCCGCAACGGAATTTTCACGTGAACCCACTGCCCGGCAGGCAAAGCGCCGGAGAATCTCGCAAGGGGAAGCGGGCCTGAAAAATTCCCGCTGCTATCCCCGATCCTGACGAGCGGCAAGCCCACGGAACCGATCTGCCGCGGCGCAAAGCACCAGAAAGAAAGCACGTCGCCGTCAAATTTTATTTCGCGGTTGCGGAATTTGACGACGCCAATCTGCGCCACCCAACCTCCGCCGGGTTGTGAAGTCCATTCCAGGCGCAGCGCGTTCGGCGGAGTGAAAAACGTGCGCGTTTCGACCGGGAGCTTCGAGTCGAGAAGCGTGAGGAGGCTGGGAGCAGCGGCTTTGCCGGCGCTGTAAAAATAAGAATCAGGCGTGAGGCTGTTGTCGAAGAAAACGCGGCGGTAATATGCCGTGTCCGCGCCGACCGAAACGGCAAGCGCAAATAGCAGAAGCAGTGCGGCGGCTCGCCGGACAAGGCGAAGCTCGCACGAATGGCAGAGATCGCCGGCGGGCACCATGACATGCTTCACACCCATCGGACCACAGCTTTCAAGACGTAGTCGCCTCGAATCCAAATAGCAGAGATACGTATCGTTGACAACAAAAAAGCCACCTACAGTGGGAAACATCAGCAATCAAACGATTTAGCTGGGATTAGGCAACGAAGGGATTGACAGTGAGCAACCGGCGACATAACGTAAACCCCCAGGCGATCCTACTCCCTTTCATGTATGGCACGCCCTCATAGCATGGATACGATACGCCGGGCGCGGTGGCTCCTATGCCCATCGTCGCAGCAAACCGCGCAGCGCCTGGCCTCAACAGGGGGACAGATGAAAACCTCAAGAATTCTTCTCGGCCTGGCAATTCTTGCGTCTTGTTTGAGTCTATTTCCTCCGCCGGCGAGGGCGCAGTACCGCGCCGGCTTGCAGGGGGCTGTGCTCGATGCGCAGGGCGCGGCCGTCGAGGGTGCCACCATCACTTTGACGAATTCGGAAACCAATCATTCGCAGCAAACCACTTCTGGAACGGGCGGCGTTTACTCTTTCTTCAGCCTTTCTCCAGGCAGCTACACAGTTTCAGCGGAAAAGAAAGGCTTCAAGAAGAATGTCCTTGAAAATATCTCGATCGCCGGAGAACAAATCCAGGCACTCAACGTCACGCTAGAGCTTGGGGAGGTCAGTTCTTCGGTGATAGTGAATGCGTCGGAAGCCGCCGCGATTGATACCGAAACAGGGCAACTTGGCGGCACCCTTTCGTCCACGGAAGTGCAGGACCTTCCATCCTTTGGCCGCGACCCGTTTCAACTGCTTCGACTCGCCCCGGGCGTTTTCGGCGACGGCGCCCACAATAATGGCGGGGGAGCGCAAAATATTCCCGGCAGCGCCGGCCCCGGCGGCACCAGCGCGACGACGAGCATTTTCCAGATTGAGAACCAGCCCCAGGCTTTCGCCGGTGGGCAGCGCAATGAAGCGAACAGCTTTCAGATTGACGGCGTTTCGGTGAACAGCCTTGACTGGGGCGGAGCCGCGATCATCACGCCCAACGAAGAATCGGTTAAGGAAGTCCGAATTACCTCGAACTCTTACGATGCGGAACTGGGACATGGCAGCGGTGCGCAGGTCGAAGTCGTCTCGCAGAATGGCACAAACAGTTATCACGGCAGCGCCTTCATCAAGATTGATCGGCCGGGATTGAATGCTTTCCAGGCCTATAACGGCCCGAGCGGTCCGGCTGCGGATGAGCGCGTAAACAACCGCTTTAATCAGTTCGGGGGCAGCGTGGGTGGACCGATCATCAGGAATCACCTGTTTGTGTTCTTCTCCTACGAAACGCTCAGGAACAATTCGGTAGAAACCTCGAATCAGTGGGTGGAAACACCACAATACCTCGCAGCGGTAACGGCCCTGGGGTCGCCCTTTCTCTCATCGGCCATTCTGGGTTTTCCGGGTGAAGGCGCGTCTTTTAGTAAGGTCCTTCCGTCTACCTGTTCGCAGGCTGGCTTCACAACCGCAGCGAATTGTCAGGCTGCGGGTACGGGCCTGGATATCGGTTCTTTATTAACAAGTCCGCGTGGATCGCTCGATCCAACTTTCGGAACGGCTGCTACACCGAATGGTGTGGGCAGCGGCCTCGACGGTGTTCCGGACATCCAATTTGTGCAAGCCACGAATCCGACAACCATTACCGACTCACAATACAATGGCCGTGTGGATTACCAGGTTTCAAACCGGGATTTGGTGACTTTTAGCATTTATTGGGTGCCAACCGAGACCAGCAGCTTTAACGGCAATATCCGTCCGGCAAATTTATTTCACCATAATCCGCTCAATTACGCCGAAGGTTTGGTGTGGAACCACACCTTCGGTCCAACCTTGATCAATGAAGCGCGCTTTAACGTTTCGCGTTGGTATTACGACGAACTGACGAGCAACCCACAGGAGCCGTGGGGCTTGCCGGAGGGCACGATCACCGGCTTACCCAGCGGCGTGAATAATATCAACCAGATCGTTTACGGTGCTAACCCTCCAGGGATTTTCTTCAAGACGGGATACAACATACGCGATACGGTTACAAAAGTTCTGAACAGGCAGACTGTTAAATTCGGCGTTGATATCTACAAAGAGCAGAATACGCAGGTGCAAGGCTCGGGCGCACGTCCAACGTACAACTTCAACGACCTTTGGGACTTCGCCAACGACGGTCCGGTCCTGGAAAGTGGCAACTTTAACCCTGTGACGGGCGTGCCTACCACCCTCACCAGTTACGTTCGCGATAACGATATTGCACTGTTCGTACAGGACGATTACAAACTGAAGCCGAATCTAACTATAAACCTCGGTTTGCGTTGGGAGTACTTTGGCCCCTTCCACGAAAAGTACAACAATCTCGGCAGAGCCGTGCTCGGCCCTGCACCGGACCAACTGGCGGATATCAGCGTTAAGTTAGGCGGGAACCTCTACAATGCCGATTATCATAATTTTGGTCCTCAAATTGGCTTCGCGTGGAGCCCGAACTCGTTGCCTCTTCTCCACAAGGACCTCGGGAATCGGCTGGTAGTGCGTGGCGGCTTCGGTATCGGCTATAACCGGACGGAGGACTCTGTTCCGCTCAACGCCCTCATGAACCCTTCTCCGATCTTCGCCAGTTTCGGCATCATCACCGGATCGAGCATCGTCTACGCCGCACCGGCTAATCCGCATCAATTCGCTCCCTATCCAGCCAACCCGAACGCGGAGCTTACCTTTGACCCGACTACGAACATCCCGGCAACGGGTGCGCCGATTACTCTGAATGCGCTTCCGGCGAACTTGCTGTCTCCCTATACGTATCGCTACTCACTTGAAACCCAGTACGACCTGGGGCACGCCATGGTTGCCACGGTGGGTTACCAGGGCAGTTCATCCCATCGCCTTCTGCGATGGAATTTCAATGGGCAAATTCTCTTCGAGCCTCAGAATCCCCAAGTTAACAACCTTCGTTACTGGACGGACGACGTGGACGGCAACTACAACGCGCTTCTCACCGAATTTCAGAAGCATTTCTCGCACGGCTTCCAGTTGGATGCTCAGTACACGTTTAGCCGAGCGATGGACGACGCATCAACCAACTTCTATTTTGACGCTTACCCTTTCAACGCCAAGGCGGGTTATGGCCCTTCGGATTACGACGCCAAGCACAGTTTCAAGCTCTGGGGATTGTGGACTCCACAAATCTTCAAGAACCAACACAGCTGGGAAGAAAAGGTGGTCGGTGGGTGGGCGCTCAGTGGCATCTGGAACGTGCACTCCGGCTTTCCGTGGACGCCTCTTTACAACGTTCAGGTCGTCGGCGACCCCGATACCTGCAGTTTGATCTTTGAGAACAGCGGCTATTGTTCGGTGAGGCCAGCGGCTTACCTGGGCGGCGCGGGCACCAATTACAGCAACTCGACTTTTAAGAAGCAGCTCGGCAACTTCCCCAATGGCCCTACAGCCTATTTTACGCCGCCAGCCCTCACGACAACCAGCATTCCGCCGGTGCCGGGCGTCGCGCGCAATTCCTTCCGCGGACCAGGTTATTCTTCGGTGGATTTTACGCTTGCCAAAGCTTTCGGATTGCCCAGCGCGAAGGTGATTGGCGAAAATGCAAGATTGGAAATTCGCGCCAATTTCTACAATCTGTTCAACCAGGTCAATCTTGGTGCGCTCGGCAACCAAACCATCGGGAACATTGCGCTGACTACGACTGGCCAGACAGTGAGCGGAAACACTACGTTTGACCAGGCTCAATTTGCGTTAGCGGGCCGCGTGATCGAAGCGCAGGCGCGGTTTAGCTTTTAACCCTCACCCCCATGGGCGTATTCAGACGCGGGAGTGCGCCTCGCCTTTCTTGCGGATCTCCTCGCTGGGAGTCGCGACTGGCTCGACGGCAGTGACTTTTGTAGTTACCGCCTGACTTCGCTGCGCCGCCGCGGCGCTGATCATTGCCTCGCCGCGAAATTTTTCGCAGTTCTCCATCGTCACGTGTTGTTGTGCAGGGGCAGGGTGAACATAGCGCGTGGTCAATAGAATACGCGCATGGCTAAGCAGCGCGCGGAACGGCAAAATAGGGTGGTAGACTCCGCGAAATGGCGCTGGATGCAAGACGTGAGCTCGGGACAAAACGCGGCCGTTGCGAACGAGTTCCGAGCGTTGGCACTTCAGGCAATCGATCGGCAGAACGCCCGTGCGATGCAATAAGTCCGCCCAACGGTAGAGAAGTGCAAGGCACTGGACGCCGCTAGGAGACAACAGTCACCATGCGTATCGGAGTCTTCACACCCCTGCTCTCTCAGCTTTCGCTGTCTGACGTTCTCAAGAAACTCGCTGCGCTGCGCATCAATACAATTGAGCTGGGCACGGGGAATTATCCGGGTGATGCGCACTGTAAGCTGGCGATGCTTGACGATAGCCGCGCGCTCGCAGAGTTTCAGCAGGTGCTTGCGGACCATGGCGCGCAGATCAGCGCCCTGAGTTGCCACGGGAATGCCTTGCATCCTGATCCGGGGCGAGCCGAGCAAGACCGCGCGGTCAGTCGCAAGACGATCCTGCTTGCGGAAAAACTCGGCATACCCGTGGTCATTGATTTTTCGGGATGTCCCGGCGATTCGCCGCGTGCTACCGCCCCTAATTGGGTGACCTGTCCCTGGCCCCCGGAATATCTGAAGGTTTTGGACTGGCAGTGGAACGAAGTGGTCGCACCTTATTGGATCGAGCACGCAAAATTCGCCAAGGATCACGGCGTGAAGCTCGCCATTGAAATGCATCCTGGATTTGTAGTTTACAGTCCGGAGACGATGCTAAAGCTGCGCGCGATCGCCGGGCCGGTTGTGGGTTGCAACTTCGATCCCAGCCACCTGTTCTGGCAGGGCATCGATCCCATAGCCGCCGTGCGCGTATTGGAAGGGGCGATCTTCCACGTCCACGCTAAAGATACGCAGCTGTACCCAAGTAATCTGCAGTGCGCCGGGGTGCTCGACACCAAGCCCTACGCCGACGAGCGCAGGCGTAGTTGGATATTTCGCACCTGCGGCTACGGTCACGGCGCCCAGTGGTGGAGCGAATTCATTTCGACGCTGCGAATGTTCGGTTACGACGACGTGCTCTCGATCGAACACGAAGATAGCCTGCTCTCCGCGCAAGAGGGGCTTACCAAGGCTGCGAATTTCCTCAATGAGATCGTAATCCGCGAGCCCCCGTCGGCGGCATGGTGGTTGTAGCGCGCTGCGCGGAGGGGAAGGTGCGTTCGCCGGGGAATTCCATCCGCCGGCGCTTGCGCGCTACACCGTCAACGCTTTCATGTACTCCGCGTCAATCTTCAACGCTTCCAGCGGCGGCATGTCATATTGCTCCTGCTCGATGAAGGCATGCTTGATGTCAATATTCTTTGCCGCCGCGAAAATTGGACGGTAGTCAATGTTTCCTTGGCCCAACTCCGCGGAAGGCGGCGGATCCGTATCGCTGCCCGGCCTTCCGCCCAACTTGAAGTCCTTCACGTGCAGCAGGGAGATGCGCGCAGGGTAGCGCCGAAAATAATCCACGGGATTTTTGCCTGCAACAATCACCCACCCGCAGTCCATTTCCATCGTTACCTTTGCGGGATCCGTCAGACGCAGCAGCTCGTCGTAAATTACCACGCCGTCGACCGCGCGAAATTCCGCCGTATGGTTGTGGTATCCAAATTTGATTCCAGCGGCATTCACGCGCTCTCCCATGCGATTGAATTGCTCCGCGTTCCAGCGCCAGTCATCGAGCGTCATCGCTTCTCGGGCGACCCTCTTATCCGCCGATTTCGCAGGCGATCGATCGGGAAGTCCGGGCGAGGCGCAGATGATGTACTCAAGCCCGAGAGCCTTTCCGAACTCGATGGCTTGGGGCAGGCGCGGCGCAAGATCTGCATACGAATAGTGGGCGCTCACACAATGCAGGCCTGCTTGCTCCATCGCGTGCTTCACGTCGCTCGCGCTGCGGCCAAAAAATCCCGCGGCCTCAACCTCACGGTAACCTAGCCCGCTCAGCTCGCGGAGGGTTCCTTCGTAATCCTGCGGCAACAAATCCCGGACGGAGTAGAGCTGCAATCCCAGCGGCAATCCCAGCGGATTCGCCATCAGCCAGGGTGCATCGGTACACGCGGCGGCGATTGCCACCGACGCCGATGCGGTCTTTAGAAATTTCCTTCTTGAGATTCCCCGCATGCTCACCGCCTCTGTTCCGAAGTGATGGTCATCCCCGTAACTCGAGCGCACCGTGCTCACCCCTGAATCGTCTTCGCGTCCCCATCCCAGGTTGCAATCGTTTTATGGAAGTATGCGTAGTTTGCCAGATGGCAGCCAATCGCCGTGCGATTGCCAAACACTTCATTCTCAACCGTGGCTTTGCGCGTGCGCACCGCATCGAAAAAATTCGCCTGGTGTGCCGCAACGTCGCTGTAGCCGGCTGGCGCCGTAAAAATCTCGGACTGGATCGCGGTCTGATTATCGAGCGGGGCGGGCTGCGGATTTTCCGCCGCCCACTTCGCGAGATACGCATTACGAAGTCGCGCCGGCCACCCCTTGGTCGAATATGTCTCGGGCTTGGGAGTAATATCTTGCGGCGTAAATGTCAGCGTCTGATTCAGAATTTCCATCGTACCCTTCGTGCCCTGGAATTTGATCGGTTCGCCGCCTTGATTGCTATTGTTTAGATTGCAGTACAGCGACACGCGGAAGTTCGGATAGTCATACACCGTCTCGATTACGTCGGGGAAGTCGCGCCCGTCCTTCCAACGGAATAATCCACCCGTTGATTGCGCGCGTTGCGGAACTTCATTGATTCCCGCTATGAAGTGAATCCCTGAAAGCAGGTGCACGAACAGATCTCCCGCCAGGCCCTCGCCATAATCAGCGAAACAGCGCCAGCGGAAGAAGCGTGCCGCGTCAAACGGCCGCTGCGGCGCTCCCACCAGGAAAGCGTTCCAATCGATGGTCTGCTCGCTCGCATCCGGCGGGATCGGGTACACCCAAGCGCCGCTGGGCGAATTCCGGTTTGACGACCCCTCGATCAGGAAAACCTCGCCCAGCGCCCCCGACGAATAGAGCTCGCGCGCCTTTGCATAAACAATGGAGCTGACGCGCTGGCTGCCGACTTGCATGATGCGATTTCCTTTTCGCACGGCATCGACCATCGCGAATCCATCCTCCACGTTGTGGGACATCGGTTTTTCGCAGTAAACGTCTTTCCCAGCCACGCAAGCGTCCACCACGACTCTGCGATGTTGATGGTCGGGGACCGCCACGATCACCGCGTCCACATCTTTACGGTCCAGGATCTCTTTATAACTGCGCGTTGCCGGGACCTGCTTCTGCACGGCTTCCTGCGCCGCCTGGTGCCGGCTGTCGTAAAGGTCACACACCGCGACGCATTCCACGCCAGGCACCGCCAGGGACGCATCGAGAAGCTCGCATCCGCGTGTGCCCGTGCCAATGGATGCGAATCGCACGCGATCGCTCGGCGCGACCGCGCGGCCCGCACCCCAGAGCGCTACGGGTTTCAACAGGTTGATCTTGGAACTCGCTCCGGCAGCCACGGAGCCCGCGCTGATCCGCATGAATGTTCTGCGTGTTAGAGGCTTCATTCTTCGTCCTCTCTTGTACCCATTGTGCCCGCTCAACCGAGTGCATTGTCGGCCGCGATAAACGCGATGTCGAGATTTTTCTGCGGAGGCGCGGTCCGTCGATTCGGCGACGCTGGATCGGGTGAGCGAGAACAAGCGCATGTAGCGGTGCGAAAAGCAGAATCCGAGGGAAAGCTATCTTTTCGATGCAGTATCCGCCAGTTCATAGCTCACAAATGCCAACCTTTTGCTGTCCGGCGACCATGACGGCACATTCATTGTGCCCTGCCCGCCGAACAACTTGGCTAGCACGCTCATCTTCCCATCCTCGCGCGACATCAGCCGCAGCGAAACGTCCTTATTGGGCGGATGACCCGTCACGCTTTTATCGTAGGAGAGAATAACCATCCATTTTCCGTCCGGGGAGACGTGCGGAAACCAATCGTTGAAATCATCGTGTGTGATCTGCTCTTGCTCGCTTCCATCGGGGCGCATGCGCCAAATCTGCATGATGCCGGTGCGCACGGAATTGAAGTAAATATACTTTCCATCGGGCGAATATTCAGGCCCGTCATCGAGGCCCTTAGCCGTGGTCAGGCGCGTTTCCGTGCCGCCCGCAGCTGGAATCGAATAAATGTCGAACTCCCCGTCTCGTTCGCCAACAAATGCCAACGTACTTCCATCCGGCGACCACCCGTGCCAGTAGGAAGGAGAGTTCTGTGTGATTCGCTGGG
This sequence comes from Candidatus Acidiferrales bacterium, assembly GCA_035602855.1. Classification (GTDB taxonomy): domain Bacteria; phylum Acidobacteriota; class Terriglobia; order Acidiferrales; family UBA7541; genus Palsa-295. The sequence goes on along the minus strand of DATNLN010000016.1, from coordinate 18,865 downwards.
GCGCTCCGCCGCCAAACGGAACCGTATAAACGATTGAATTATGGTCACCCTGCGATTGATCGCTGATCGCTAAGAACCTTGAATCGGGCGAAATTCCGTGATCGTTGTTGCAGCGAATAGCGAATCCCGTATCAATCACTTCCGGCTTTCCGCCGCCAACGGGCAGGCGGTATATCCGGCCATCCTGGTTGAACAGGAAAAATACGCCGTCGCGCGTCCAATTCGGCGCCTCGAAGTGTTCAGGTGCGACGTAAACGATGGTGCGTACCTTGGATTCGATGTCTATCGTTTCTAGCTTACTGAAAAGGGTCGTTGCTGGAGGTGATGACCGACCCCACGAGAAGCACGACATCATAAGAACGCACAAGGTCCCCACTGCCGCGATGCCGTTCTTGTCCATGAACCTCTCCATCATTCTCACGCGCAGCCCAAGTTCGGCCGCCCGCGACATGCGCTTCCGCGAAGCGCATAATTTCTAGCCATGGAGCGCATTCTAGCATGTTGGAATTTCAATGACAGAGAGGGGCCAGGTCCGCCAGCTCGAACTTGTGCGCGAAAGGATGGGCTACAATGGCGCGCGGCCGAACCGTGCTTGACTAAGATTCGACGTCGGGCGCTTTCCGCAAGACGCGCTCGACGAAATCAATCGAATTCAGATCGGACAAAGGCTCCGATCCGGTGGCGAGCAGCGGCGTTTCGGGTTTTGTTCCGAAACAAAGATGAACAAGCGAGCTGCACAAAGGAGGCTGCACGTGGGAACCAAACCACAGCCAGAACAATCGATGCAAGAGGAACAAATCCATGCCGCGCTGGATCAGCATTGGGCGGCGTCCGATGCCAACGATTTTGAAACGGAACACAGCATCTATCTCGAGGAAGCAGTGCTGGAGTACCCGCAGTCAGGCGAGCGAACCCGCGGTCGACGCAACATACTGAACCAGCGCGCCGGTCAGCCGAGCAATAAGCGATTTTCGATCCGACGAATCATTGGCAGCGGTGAGCTTTGGGTCACCGAATTCATCCTGACATATGACGGCAAGCCGTCCTACACCGTGAGCATCATGGAGTTTAGGGGCGACAAGGTTGCGCGGGAAACACAATACTTTGCGGATCCATTCGTGGCTCCCGCATTCCGCGCTCAATGGGTCGAACGGATGGACACATAATCTCGCGGGCGCGAGAATTCGCTAAGGACAGCACATCCTCCGCTCGAGGCGTCCCGTAAGCTTCGCGCTGCCTGAAGCTTGCACACTGCTGCGGCGAACCGATCCGGCCGAGAACCAGTCGGGCGATCCGCCCAATTCCTGAGGAAACCAGTCCCAAAATCGCCCGCTTCATCCTACAATCGCACCTCTTGGTGCGCCAGATTGTTTCCTCGGCCCCTGCCGAGCCGCGCATCGTTGCGCACGCGAGTTTTCCTGTCTTAATTAACGGTGAGATTTTCCGATCTCTCTCCCAACGGGAAGGAGCGAAATGGATAAAGTAGACAAAATAAACAGCGCATCGCGACGCAAGTTCCTAAAGAAAATCGTTGCCGTGCCTGCCGTTGCGCTTGCGGCCGGCAAAAGCTTCGGCGGCCCGACCCGTATTCCCGAGCCGGCAAAAATCTACCCGCGCACTCCTTTCGCTTCAGACGGGAAGCGCTTCGTCGCGCTCCAAAATCGGCGCGCGATCGTTTGTGGATGAAGGCGTTGCTAAATGTCTGGACACGCTGCAGGAGAAAGGCGGCGTCAATGTGTTGATGCCCACCGTGTTCACCTATGGCCGAGGTCTTTCCGGCAGACAAGTTCCGGGTCAGCCCCTGCCGGATCACGGAGTTCAGGAATACGATCAGATTCACGGAGGAGCTATGCGAAAGTTCACCCTGAGTTTTACGCAAGCTCCGTGGTCAGGGATATTCGCGCGCCGGAACTGGGTGATTTCGATATTCTGGCGGACGTGACGCCGGCTGCCAGGAAGCGCGGCATGCAGGTGTATGCGTTGTTTGAGGAGGCCTACAATCCGCGCCTCATCACAAATTTCGAACGCATCGCCGAAGTAGACATCTATGGACGAATCGGTCGCGACACGTGCTTCAACAATCCCGACGCGCGAAACCCCGGAATTTTATTCGTGGGATGTGTCACAACTATCCCTTGGTACTAGGAAAACTCCCAATCGGCTGCGAACCAGAGAGGTTCGGCCGCCAAATCGACGAGTCATAGAAGTTCCAGCACGATCGTAGTCACGCCAAAAGACTGACCGTAATCAGGCTTCACGCCGGTAGAATGCCTTCCTAACCTCATGAAACCGCCATGCGACGAAGGCGCGGTCCGATCAGCGAATGCTACCGTTCTGTGCGCAGCGAGAACAGGGCGATGGATTCTGGCCGCGACGATTTTCGGCTCCAGCATGGCTTTCATTGACGGCACTGTCGTCAATGTCGCTCTGCCCGCGTTGCAAACGAGCCTCGACGCCAGCGTCGTTGGCGTGCAATGGGTCGTCGAATCTTATGGTTTGTTCCTTGCCGCTTTGATTCTCGTGGGCGGCTCGCTCGGCGATCTACTGGGCCGCCGCTTGGTGTTTCTGATTGGCGTGGGAATTTTCGCAGCGGCGTCCGTTGCATGTGGCCTTGCGTCAAGTATTCAGCAACTGGTGATCGCGCGAAGTGTGCAAGGTGTAGGCGCCGCGTTTTTGGTTCCCGGCAGCCTCTCGCTCATCAGCGCGTCCTTCGACGAAAAAAAACGCGGCCAAGCAATCGGCACCTGGTCGGGCTTCACGGCCATCACCACGGCGCTGGGCCCGGTTCTGGGCGGCTGGCTGATTGAACATGGCTCCTGGCGCTGGGTATTCTTCATCAACGTTCCGCTCGCGGCCGCGGTGATCGCAATTTCGCGGTGGCACATTCCCGAAAGCCGCAACGCCACAGCCGGCCGCATCGATTGGCTCGGCGCGCTGGTCGCGACCGCGGGATTAGGCGGCGTAGTATACGGCTTGATCGAGTCAAGCAGTCGCGGCTGGCACCACCCGCTGGTTTACGGCAGCCTCATCCTGGGGTTTGGCTGTCTCGTCGCCTTCGCATTCGTCGAGGACAGAATCACTTCACCCATGGTTCCACTGGCGCTGTTTGCGTCCCGCGGCTTTACGGGCGCGAACCTGCTCACTCTGTTTCTCTACGCCGCTCTCGGAATTTTCTTTTTCTTGTTCCCGATGGATCTGATTCAAGTGCAACGATACTCCACAACCGCCGCCGGCGCGGCTGGGCTGCCGCTGATTCTGCTGCTGTTTTTTCTTTCGCGTTGGTCCGGCGGCCTGGTTGCGCGGTACGGGTCGAAAGCTCCGCTGATCGTCGGGCCGCTGATTGCGGCGCTAGGTTTTGTTCTTTGCGCGTTGCCCGGCGTGGGCGCAGGCTATTGGCGAGGATTTTTTCCGGCGTTCACGGTACTTGGTTTGGGAATGGCGATCAGCGTTGCGCCACTCACGACCGTGGTGATGAGTGCAGTGCAACAAGACCGTGCCGGCGCTGCCTCCGGAATCAACAACGCGGTCGCGCGGGTCGCAAGCGTACTAGCCGTCGCAATTCTCGGAATCGTGATGGTGAAATTATTCAGCTCCAGCTTGCAGCGCACTCTCGCAGGCGCGCTGCTGCCCCCGGGGATTTTCCAGTACGTTCAGGCCAACGAAATCAAGCTCGCTGGTCTGGACTTACCCTCCGGCCTGGACGCCCACACGGCCGCGCTGCTCCGCACCTCAATTTCCCATGCGTTTGTCTTGGCATTCCGAATCGTAATGTTGATCTGCGCAGGATTATGCGTGGCGAGCGCTGCAGTCGCCTCGCTGATGATTCCCGCTAATTCCGGACGCGCAACTTAGGAAGGTCCATCGCGCCAGATGTCCCGCAGCACCGGATACAACTTTCGATACGTACCGTACTGCCGATTCATCAACGCCGCGTGTCGCGGATCTGGCTCAATACGTTGCGAAACCCGCACGGTCGCGTCGCACGCTTTCTCCACGCTAGTCCAGTTGCCCACTCCCACTCCCGCCAGCAAGGCCGCGCCGTAAGCGGGACCTTCCTCGACTTCCAGCAGTCCAACTGACATTCCGTAAACATCCGCCTGAATCTGCCGCCACAAAGCGCCCCGCGCCCCGCCCCCGCCCAGCCGAATGGACTCCACCGGTATTTTCAATTCGGCAAAAATAGTCAAAGTGTCGCGCAGACTAAATGCCACGCCTTCCAGAATCGCGCGAATCACGTGCGCGCGCGTGTGCGCCGCGGAAATTCCCACCAGCGCGCCGCGTGCGTGCGGGTCCAGATGAGGAGTCCGCTCGCCCATCAGATACGGCGCCCACAGCAAACCATCCGCCCCGGCGGGAGCCGCGCTTGCTTCCGTTAGCATTCGCGCGTACTCCTCTTGCGCGGGATCCCCGGTCGCGCCAAACTGATCGCGAAACCAACGCAGCGAATATCCTGCCGCCTGCGTCACTCCCATCACGTGCCAGCGTTGCGGCACCGCGTGGCAAAATGTGTGGATGCGTCCCGCGGGATCGCGCACCGGTCCGGCGGTCGCGGCAAAAACCACGCCGGAAGTTCCAATCGTCGCGCTCACTGCTCCGGGCCGCACAATTCCCGCGCCCACTGCTCCCGCAGCCTGGTCTCCGGCTCCAGCAATGATGGGTACTCCGGCACGAAGTCCCGTGGCGCGCGCGCCTTGCTCCGAAACGCGTCCGGAAACTTCGCACGATTCAAAAACACGAGGCAGCAGGTCTGCGTTCAGCCGCGACGCTTCCATCATCGCCCGCGACCATTGGCGATTCGCCACGTCAAACAGCAGCGTCCCCGACGCATCAGCAACATCCGTCGCAGGCGAACCGCTCAGCCGCAGGCGTATGTAATCTTTTGGCAGCAGAATCGTGCCGGCACGCGCCCAAATTTCCGGCTCGTTCTTCTGCACCCACCAAATTTTAGGTAGCGTGAAATTGGTCAGCGCCGGGTTGGCGGTAAGCTCGATCAGCCGCGCCGCGCCGATCGCTTCGGTGATCTCGCGGCATTCCACCTCCGTGCGTTGGTCGCACCATAGGATGGAGGGAAGCAGAACGGTTCCTCCGCGGTCCAGCAGCACCAGGCCATGCATCTGCCCGGTGAGCGCAATGCTACTGATCTCGCCTCCCGAGGTGTTGCCGCGCGTCAGACATTCCGGAATCGCGCTGCAAACCGCCGCCCACCAGTCACTAGGATTTTGCTCGGCCCAGCCCGCTTGAGGCGATGCAAAGGGAGGATGCGCTGCGGTGGCAGAACTCACCACGCAGCCGTCGCCATCCAGCAGCACCACTCGCGTGCCGCCAGTCCCGATATCAATACCCAAAAGTTTCATCGCCGTCCCACCCTGATCATGCAAGCACAATCGCGCCGAACACAGCTGGCGCTGAGACATGCTGCGTCGGCTGCCCAAAGTGAATCAATACGAAAATTTTATTTTCGCAATCCTTCTGCGCCCGGTGTGAAAAGCAAGCGCACGATGGCCGGGTCGCTTGAGACGCTCTTAGCAGTGCAGAATGCGCATCAGTTAGGGATTGGTCTGATTTTCCTTGTGGTGTTTGCGGCGAAGATCCGGCCAGAACTCCTTGATCATATACGTGCCAACGTCCCATCCGATCTGCGTGCCCCACACACTGGCTACCGTGCCAAAGTTCCGATCCTGGCTCGGGTGGTAGCTATAGGTCGAAATGCTTGCGGCAATTCCAGAACCGAAGATCTCGGAATAGTTGAACTGTTTTTCGCCAGAGTCCGAACGGGTGATGAAGACTCGCTCGATCGCATGGCCGGCGCGGCGCCGAAAACCCCCGTGGCCCAATTGATAGTAACGAGGATCCTGATGCAGCAGCGACGGTAGCACTGCACTCGCCATGAAGTTCTCAATGGCATTATCGCCGTACGCGGTTCCGTACCTTTTTGCATACCCCTGTACGCCCTGCCCGTACGATGGATCGCTATTACTTGCCTGCCCGAGGCCGGCGACGAAGCCGATCAGCACGAATTCAGAGGGATCAATCAAGGACCGCCCCACAACTTTGAATTTTTGGCCGCTGCTGAGCGGCGGAATATTGTCCGCATCCTCCACCGTCAAAAAGTTCGGCATGGTCCAGAAAATGCGGTCCTTCGAAGTACCAGTTTGCTGTTCGTGCTGGACATTTTTCTGGTCCTTGGCGGGCGCGGCTGGTTGCGGCTTATCCGGCAAAGATTGACTTGTACCCGCTGATGGTGTTGTTGCCGGTGTTGCAGAGGACTGCGGCTGCTGCGGAGGTTGCGACTGGTTTGGCGCTGGTTGAGACGGCTCCTGCGCCATGGCAGGCGCGCCAGCCCAGCACCCCGCACCCGTCGCGGCTAGAAAAAAGATCATCGCGATTTTTCCGAGAATTCTCATTTTTCCCTCCGCTCCATCCCGAACTCACGCGCTGGCGCTTCTCACGCTAGGCTCGCGCATTCGCGCAATCATTTCCCGAATCTCCCCGAGGACAACTTCCGGTTCGTCCGTCATTACCCAGTGGCCGCTCCGCGTTGCGATGACATGCTTCCCGCCCGAGGAAAGCCGCGCCGTCGCATTGTGCGCCGTTTTTCGTTCCTCCGGGGTATTCGCAGCCGAAATAATCGTGATGGCTTTGCCTTCCAGATCCTCGGCAATGGCCACCTGCGCCGCGCTTCGCGGCAGATTTTCCAGCTGGCTGGCAATCGTTTCCGTGAATTTCGGCTGCACCCAGAAAACCGACGCCATGGCCCGCTCGCTGGGCGGCAGGTTCCAAAAAAGCGGGCTCCGGCCCGTGCCGTCTCCTTGGGGCGCTCCTTTGCTCATAATTCGGACCAACGGCTCGGCGATTGTTTTAGCGCCCATTCGGAACAGCAGAGAAACAAATCGGATCAAGCCGCAACGCGAAAGCAAAGTGGCTCGCCGCAAAATTCTTGCGCCCATCCGAATCCGCTTCGCGTTGTGCTCGTTCGCGGGATTCCACTCTCCGGGAACCACTGGATCGATCAGCACCAGCCCGGCTACTTGCTCCGGATACCGCTCGGCAAATAGGCGCGTTGTGAGTCCTCCGAAGGAATGTCCAACGAGAATAAACGGCGGGGAAACGTGCGCTCGCTCGAGCAGTCGGTGGAGTTCGCTGACGATCTGCTCGGCATCGCGCGGCGCTGGACCAGGATCACTCCAGCCAAGTCCTGCGCGATCATAGCTCACGGCGCGGGTGGATTTTGCGATCTCCGGCTGGACGCTTTGCCAGCTGAGCACGGTAGACATCAGGCCAGACTCCAGGATCACAGTCGGGCTGCCACGACCCATGGACAGCAGGTGCAAACGATGGCTTTGCAGGTCGAACATCTCCCCCGGTCCAGGATGCCGCCTGCGATCCCCAGCCGTCGCCACCTGCTGGTAAACCCATCCGGCCAGGAGCGTCAAAGCAATGATCGCCATCGCACTTAAAATCAGGGAGTGCAACCGCCTCTCCTTTACCCGTCAATTGAACTTCACGCCATGTTGCTTTCAGCTCTCCACTTAGATGCTCTGTGTGGAAAACTGATGCATCGCTTCCTGGGCGGTGCGCGATCCGATTTCCACACAATCTCCGAGCGACCGCCCCTCCAGATAATTCCCGGCAAGGTACAGGCCCGGCAGTGCCGTCAGTGCCTCGCGAATCTCCGCCGCCATCTGCGCATGGCCCACGTTGAATTGCGGCAGAGCCTTGGGAAACTTCCATACCAACCGTTCTAGGGACGGTCCGTTAATTCCCAACACCGCCGCCATCTCTGCTTCGATGATTTGCGCAATCGCCTTTTCCTCCAGTCGCACAAACTCGGGATTTGTGGCGCCGCCGGCAAAGCTCGTCAGTAAAACCTTTCCTGCCGGAGCGCGGCCGCCGATAACCGACGAATTCCACACGTTGAAAAATGTGTTGAGTTTCTCGCGGCGGGGAATCATGAGTCCAAATCCGTGGAGCGAATTGCGCACTTGCGTTCGATCATATCCGGAGGATACGACCGCCATGGGAGCATAGTATAACTCTGAAAGCTTGGCGCTGAGTGCCGGCGCCGTCTTCCCCAGCAGGCGCGCAGCCTCGTAAGCGGGCGCAGTCACTACGAGGCCCGCGCTGATAATTTCTTCTCCATCGCTGAGTTGGAGTCGCCAGGGAGAACCCGCGCCTCCGGCGGCAGTACGCCCACAGATGGTCTCTACCTTGGCCCGGAAGCGAATCGAATCTCCGAGCTTTTGCGCAAGTGCCTGGGGGAGCGTGCCAAGTCCGCGGCGAAACGAGCCCATCGCGGGGAGAGCGTCCGTTACGGCAAGATTCCGTGCTGTGTTCCTTGCTGCAGACGCTGGCTGCGAATTAGCTGGCGTATTGCGTTTCCTTTCGCGAATGGCTCCCCGTAACACGCTCCCGTGTTCCCGCTCCCAACGGGCTAGGAAGGGAAAGGCGCTCGCTACACCGATTTGCTCGGTATTTCCGGCGAAAATCGCCGAAATAAAAGGTTCAACGACGTATGCGAGAACCTCATCGTCAAATTTCCGGCGCACAAATCCGGCTAAAGACTCCTCGCCAGCCGGTGGCCGGGATCCGCGCAGCGCTTCGGTGAGAAGCCGGTACTTCGAACCGGCGCCAACCAGTCCCGTCGCGAGAAAAGCAAACGGCGAAAAGGGCGCCTTGTGCAGCTTGCCGTTTTTAAGCAGGTAGCGCGGCAGGCCGGAATCGCCCGGGACGAATTCGTCATCTAGTTCGAGATCCCGGACCAGCCCCCACAGCGCCGGAGCGAATCGCGGACACTGCGGCCCGGCTTCGAAAAGAAACCCATTCCTCTCGAACGTAGCGATCAGCCCACCGGGCGAATCCGATGCTTCCAGCACCAGAACGCGGATTCCTGATTGCTGCAGGCGGAATGCGCAGGCGAGCCCGGTGATGCCCGCCCCGATTACGATCACCTGCTGCGTCGCGCTCATCAATAAAAAATACCACGCCGGCGCAGGCAGTTGGAATTTTCCCGTCGCCGGCACGCCTTTTCAATCGGTACGCTAGCGGACAGTCATAGGGGAAAAAAAACGCAAAAATCGGGTTGGTTGACCGCGACCTTGGGGCGGCTCGCGCATCTATTCCCAGATGTGAGGAGGTCTGGTATCGCTGATGCCCGCGAATCTGGCGGATCGGCGAGGAGATCAAAAACTTAGAGCGGCAAAAGGATGGCAGGAGACTCCATCCGCTTGCTCGCAATCCAAAACACGTCAACCACTCTTCGATACGGAGGATAAATGTCTGAACTTAACAGTCCCGATGGCTTGGTCTCACCTGTTCCTTCTCACCGCCTGGACGTTCCGATCCATAGCCTTCTCAACCAGAACGCACTGAGGCCCACCGTTCACCGCACTCCGGAAGGCGCGACCTTGCCCGAGCCGGTTTTTCCACAGCATCCCGAGCTTCTGCATGACCTTGACGAAGCCGACATCGCCGCTCACCAAACGGTCCTGCGCACCGGCAAACGCGAGTGGGGCGCCGCCAAAATCCTGGACAACATGCGCGGCTGGCTTTTTCCTTACCTGAAGTCGCGTGTGCGTGCCGGAGATTTTCAACCCATCATCGCGTATCTTTTCACGGAGTGGAAATGCAATCTCGATTGCCACTATTGCTGGTCCTATGACAATCGCGTGAAAGGCATGAGCGAGGACGTCGCCCGGCGTGCTATCGATTGGCTGCACGACACACCGTGCCGGGTTCTGGCTCCGACCGGTGGCGAACCGCTCCTGCGTCCCGATTTTGTTCATAAGGCCCTTTATTACGCTGCCAAGAAGGATTTTTGGGTGTACTTGGCGACCAATGCGCGACTGCTTCGGCCCGACGTGACCGACCGCCTCGCCGACGCAGGCATCGCCACCATCAATTTTGCCGTCGATGCCGTGAAGGAAAAACCCGGACTGCCGAAAGCATTCGAACACGTGGCTTCGAATTTTGATTATCTGGTGAGGCGCCAGTATCGCTACGGCTATACCGTCTTTTTCAATATTAATATCTGCCGTACCAATCTGGACGACGTGCGCGAACTAACCCAGATCGCGCACGACCACGGCATCGCCACCACCTATCACATCAACGAAACGCCCATGATGGAGCAGGACCACTTCAAGCATCTCCATAAGAACGATACCTACATCCGCCCGCCCGATTATCCGCAGGTGGACGAGTTGCTGGATTGGCTCGCCGAAAAAAACCAGCAGGGCTACAAGATGGTGGACTCGGTCCCGCGCCTGAATAACATGAAGGGTTTCATGCGCGGTAAAAGTGAACACTGGGGCTGCCGCGCGGGCCAAAACTGGCTGATCGTTCGCACCGACGGCACGCTGGCGCCTTGCTTCCCGATGTACAACGCCACCTACGACTGGGGCACCATTGAGAAGCCGAAATTCCAGCTCTCGCAACTCAACGAAATGAAAAAATCATGCGAGCTCGAGTGCTTTTCGACTCTCGGTTATAACCTTGCCTACTGCTACAGCACCACCCGCGTCATGAAGTGGCTGCTGAAGCAAGCTGCAAACCGCTTCCAGGGCGTGACCGGCAGTTTTGATTAAAACGCGTCGGAGCTCTTGAGCGCCATCGTGGACTGGACGGTGCGCGACTGCGGTCGCTACGGATCCTGGCTGTAGCGTCGTCGTCGCGCATCGGTCCGCGCTCGATGCAAGAATCACCGTTTCGGCGGCAGCGCGGCTTCAAAATCAGCCGCCGCTTTGTCGATTCCAGCGGCCACATGCTCGATTACTTGCGCCACTTGCGGGATCTGCGCCTCCGCTTCCTTCCATTTTTTCTCATCCATGTACTCATGAACCGCCGCTACAGTCTTCGCGCCATATCCGGTATAGGCGCCCGGCGCATATATCTGGTTCTTGAACCAGGGACGTTCCGGCAATCCCTTCTCATTCAGGAATAAGCGCGAAATCCGCAGCAGATCCGCGTTCAGAGTTTCCAAAGATTGCGGCGCCAGAGCCGGTGACCCCGCCGTCTGCCATTGCGCAAGGGCCCTCGAATATCGCTCCGCGCTTTTCTTCAGCGTCTCGATGGAGTTTTTCATCGGTGTGAAATTCATATACGGCGGCACCGCTTCCAGCGGCGGCGGCACCGAGGCCTTGCGCGGGTCGGCCCCAGCGGCGAACACGCCCTCCTGCAATTCCAGATTGCGCTCGGTGATTTCGTCCTGCTTGTCCTTCAGCAATTTCTCCAATTCCGTTTCGTACTTCGCGATGGCGTCCGCTTGCGGCGCATAGTCGAGCGGAATTAGATCCGCGCCCGCCAAACGCAGAATCGTTGTCCCGGCGGTTTGCGCCATTGCCCGCCCGTAGGAAAAATCCGTGTCCGCGAAATGCGTGTACCAGTAAAAATCGTCATAGATAGAATGATACTGATCGCCATCGTCCTCGCCGCCAAATCCCAGGTCAAGCGTCGAAATCCCGGCAAAATCCTGAAACGCCGTATAGTCCGATCCATCACCGAGCGCGGAAACCTCCAGGTCCGTGCGCTTGCGGGCTTCCGCACGTTCTTGGGCATCCTTCGCTGCGCTGATTCCCAACAGGTGCGCGCGCTGAAAGACGGACAAATGCGTTTCCGGATCCTGAATGTCGCGCGCCACGCTGCTGACCAATTGCTGCAAATCCTGCGTACCGCCTGCGCCGAAATGGCCTCGTTCATTGCTGTCGGAATTTAGATAAGCTACAGCGTGCTGCTGCAGTTCCGCCAAATGCGTTTCCACCCATTCAACGGATCCCAGCAGTCCAGGCTCCTCTCCATCCCACGCGCAATAAATAATCGTGCGCTTCGGCTTCCAACCTTGCTTGTGCAGTTCCCCCAGCATGCGCGCCTCCTCTAGCATTTCCGCTTGGCCGGAAATTGGATCGTCAGCGCCATTCACCCATGCATCGAAATGATTCCCGCGTATCACCCATTGCCCGGCCTCATCGCCCTCGCCGTGCAGCGTGCCAATCACGTCATAAATCGGCTTCATGTCCCAGTTGGACGCAACCTTCAGGTGCACTTTCGCGGGACCCGGACCGATGTGGTAAGTGATGGCCAGTCCGCCGCGCCATTTTTCCGGCGCCACCGGACCTTGCAGCGCGGAAAGCAGCGGCAGCGCATCGGCATAAGAAACCGGCAGTACCGGAATTTTCGTAATCGTCTTGGCGTCCTTGATCGCCAGCCGTTTTGCGTCCGACGTCGCGCCCACGCCAGGTGTCAGCGGATCGCCGGGATAATCCGTATCCATCACGCTCCCGCGCTGCACGCCTTCACGCGGACGCCAGCCTCCCGCGGGATAATCATCGCCCTGAAAATATCCATCGCCGCGCGGATCGGAATAAATGATGCAGCCGATCGCGCCGTGCTCGGCGGCAACTTTGGGTTTCGTACCGCGCCAGCCCGAACCGTAACGCGCAATCACGATCGCGCCCTTCACCGAAATTCCCATCCGATCCAGCTGTTCGTAATCCTCGCGGATCCCGTAGTTCACGTACACCAGCGGCGCGGTCACGTCTCCATCCGCCGAATACGCGTTGTACGTCGGCAATTGTTCAGCAGTCTGGCTGCTGGTGGGATCGATCGGCAACACGGGCTCCTGCAGTTTCGCGCGGAAATGCGTCGGTTCCAGCAGCTCGACGAGCCTTTCCTTCGGCGTCGGAAACAATACACGGAACGATTCGATGTGCGCGTCGAAGCCCCACTCCTGCATCCGCGCCAGAATCCAATCGGCATTGTCCTTATCGTAAGGCGAACCCACGTGATGAGGGCGTGCGCTCAAGCGCCGCATGTTTTCCCGAATATTGCCTGGCACGATGCCGTCTTGAAAGCTTTTCTCGAGGGCGCTTTCCGCCCCGGAAGATGTCTGCGTGTATCCCGCAATCACCGAAGAAGTCTGCGCGTCGCTGTTCTGCCCCGGCGTGATTTCAGCCGAGAGCAACGCAGTCATTGTAAGCAGCGAGCAACACATCGAGCGTAAACGCATGAAAAGTTTCTCCTAACGTGAAATAGCCCGTTCGAACGGGACGAGCCCAAGTGAGTCCTGAAGCGCGCGCTGACCAGCCAACGCTCAGCAAGCAGCGATTGAGAGTCGCTGCATTCTCATACCATCGCGGCACACATACCAGCACATTCTTTAATTGGGTTTGCGAAACAAAACGGAGTCCGAGTGAGGACTCAGAGCGGGGAAAAGAAGTCATCGATCTCGATTCTCTCAGCCCGGAAACCTCGAAATCTTAACGGGAGGATCTGTATAGGTCACGGCTTCAGCCACGGAAGTACTATTTGGCCGACGCTTCGGCCTTCTTATTGCCGCCAACTTTCCCCAGGCCGAACGTCGGATGGTCTTTCGTCCCGGCAATTTTAATGGGCACGTCGCTTCCGCCGTTCTTACCTTTGAAAAACGGATCTGCGGCCCTCAGAAAAAATGATTTTGCGCCCGTGGTTGTCTGCGAAAGCTTGGCCTGCATCAGCAAGTCGCCGTGGAAATCCATCGCCGTGCTGTTTATGTTGTAGGTGCCGTCCAAATGCACAGAGGCGCCCTGCACCGCAAAGCTCAAACTGGAAAATGTCACCACGCCGGCAGCGAAGCGGAAATTTCCGCGGAAATCGGAGGCAACCTGGCTGATATCGGTGTCCTTCGGTTTACCCTGTCCTTTGCGGCTAAGCGTGTCCACCTTCCCCTGCACGATGGCGCTGCTAAACTGCCCATGGGCCACTGCGAACTGTCCGATCAGTTTCATGCGGTCCAGCAGATCGTCTGCGCCTTCGGGAATATCAATCGTCGTCTTCAGGTTCGCGGACCCGGTCATCAGCGGCTCATCGGAGTTGACGGCCAGGCGCAGCAAATCTTCGATGCGCGCGTTGTCCGAGGTAACATTCAGAAAAATCGTGCGCCCTTTGATCAGCTTGTTGACGTCCACAATCTTCCCGTTCACCGCCAGCGTGGTGTGCAGGAATTTCGCGACGACGCTTTTCAACGTCACATCGCCATTGGTTCCGTCCACCAGGGCTGAAAAATCCGTGTGTAGCGCGACCGGTTTGCCGCCCGTGCGCAGACCGAAGTCCGGTGTGTCGGTGTAACCCGCCACCGCCAAGTAATCCAGCGGTCCGCTAAATGTTCCTTTCGAGGAAAGAATCCCGCGCAGTCCCTTCAGCGTTCCCAGATCCGCATTCTGAAAAACATAGTGTCCGTCGGCCGGAGTTGCGCTTGGTTCTTCCGCCTGCCAGGGTCCGAATGCCCCCGTCGCATCAATCTCACCCTTCGGTATGGCGTTGGTCAGCAGCGCGTGGAACTTTGCCGGGCGGTCGAAACTGAGGTCATGCAGATCCAGGCGGTGAATCGGAAATTCGCGCGGCGGTCGGTCGGATTGCGCGCGCAGCACTTCGATGCTCGCGTCGTCGGCCCGTACTTCGCCAATCAGTATCGGATATTTCTTCGCCAGGTCCTGATCGGTCTTATGGATCATTGGCTCTGCGCCCGGCACTCGCGGCGGAGTGTGAATTTGCAATCCGTCCAGTTGCACGAAGGAAATGTACGGCCGGGGTCGCAGCAATTCCGCCAGCTGCGCGTACATCGAAACCGTCCTCACCTGGATGAGCGGTGGAATGTCGGTGCGCCCCTTGTGCCGCAATACGAGCCCGGTGATTGTCACGCGCAGCCTGGGAAACAGAGTCACATCGAAGTCCGAAAATTCCACCGAACTTGCAAAATGTGTTTCCAATACCTTCTGGGTCCGCACCCGAATGAAGCTGTGCAGCGTCGGTCCCAGCAAAATGCCCGCGACCACCACCCCGAACAGAACCGCCACAACTCCGGCGGCAATCCATTTACGCATCCATGCCTCTCGACTCGGTCCCGTTTCGCGCGATCCAAGGCTTTCCCAGCACTTCTATCTTAGTCGACAGGACCCGCAATCCCTCTACTGCAAACCCTGTAAAGCGCCGGCGCAACTCAGGTAGTCGGTTTCGCCGCATCATGCGCGCGCAACCGCAGTGCTGGTAACCAATTCCGGTCCCGACGCGCCAGCCAGCGCCGTGAAAAAATTCACACTGACCGTGGCCAACTCGGAAGCAGGGAACTTCGCCTGGTAACGTTCGTCCGCCTGCAATCCCGCCTCCCGCGCGCACTCCAGAAAAATCGGCAGCTCCACCAAATACTGGTCGGAAAAACCATGCGTGCCGTCGTAAGCAACCACCGGTGTCTGACGCAGATTCGCAGCCGCCAGCTCCGGCGGCAAAGTGTGCAACTCCAACACCAGCAAACCAAATCGGCCCACATAAGGTGCCCAGCGCCGCAAATATCGCACCAGATTTTCTTCCAGCTCGTCCGCCGGAATTTCCTCCCCCAGATAAGCAAACGCGCCGGTGGATTTGCCTCGACGGCTGCCGCGCACATAATTCGCAGGCGGCGAATACGGCCGATTGTGGTCGAGGAACGAACGCACGTGCAACAAATCGTGCACGTCCAGCCCCAGTGCTTCCAGGTCGCTACCCAGCTGCGCCGGGCGATTGATATCCCCCGCGATCACGTGGCACACCGGCACTTCGGCCCTCCGCAAATGCTGTTTCGCCACGCGCCGCGCTACTTTATTGAAATCAGCCCCCACCAGCACCAGCGGATGTTGCTCCAACACTTGGCCCCGCGCGGTTTTCTGCTTCACCACTTCGTACAAGTGCTCCAGAAAAGTTCCGTCGCCGCAGCCCATGTCGCAGATCCCTTGCGGCTGCCGCGCCAGCGGACGATTGAAAATCCCAATAACAATTTCATCCACTTTCTTGAAATAAGTTTTATGCGCGCCGCCGCTGCCCCACACGTTCATCCCGCGATTCACCAGCAGTTCCACGCCGTTTTCATCCACTCGCGGTCCGCGCGCATTTCCAAACAGCAGCGTGGGCAACGCATGGAACATCGGCAAATAGGAAACCGTCACCCCGTAGGAAGTCGCAATCTGTGCCGCATAAAGCCCGCGCGAAGTCAGCCGCACGCTGTCCTGTGCGCGCTCGAGCCACCCCTGCGTCGCCAGCAGATCGAACAAACAATTCAAACTCGCCTGATTTCCCGCGAGCGAACGCGCTTCCACCGGCCCCTGCTCCAGCTGCGCCAGTACGCCGCCCCGCGCCAGCGCCACCATCGCGGGTCCAAGCAACACGCCATCGAGATGTCCGCGAATGCCTTCCGCCACATTTGCCGCGAGCGGCTCATCCTGCGGCACCGCAAGCCATCGTTCGCCGGCTCGTCGCACCAGAGATTGCAGGGAAGGCAGGACCGGAGCATCGAACCTGCCGTAAAGAAAATCCTCGAGGAATAAGGCCTTGGGAATAAACGAAATCACTTCGCGGTAAAGCGGCGCTGCAAGCCGTACTCCGATCGCGCCTTCCGGCGTGAGCGCATACCGTGGAGCTTCACCCGCTTGGGCCCGCTGCCGCAGCCATCCGGAAGAAGTCAACAAGCGCAGCGCCACGCGCAAATAACCACGATTCGCATGAGTCTGCTCGCAGATTTCATCCAGAGGAATCCATGCCGACGGAGAATCGAAAAAGCGGAACACTCCGCGGTCCGCCAGCGCCGCGACCGTCGCTGCCAGTGCGATTCCCGACAAGTGAGTGAAGATCGTCGCCCGGACGGCTGCCTTTTCGTCTTCCACCCGCAACGCTCCAGCCCAGCGAACCTAAACCGAACCCTTGAAGTAGCAAGTTCCTACTCGCGCCCCTCGAATAAATCTCGCCCTTCGACCAGCGCCCGCATCTTGCGGTCCACCACGCTGCGTTGCAGCATCCAGAACCCGCAGTCCGGATGAACGTAGTGCAGCCGCTCGGCGCCAATCGTCTTGGCGATTTTCTCGATGCGCGAAGCGATCAGTTCGCGCGACTCGACTTCGTTATCCTTGATATCAATCACGCCGATTCCCAGTCCGATTTTCGGATCCAGCTCGCCGAACGCGGACAACTCCTCGTAGCCGCGCCGCGCAAACTCCAAGACCAGGTGATCCGTGCGCAGCGAATTCAGAAACGGAATCAAATCGCGCCAGAACCCGCGCAGCATCGGTTGTCCGCCGTAATTCCCAAAACAGATATGCACCGCTTTTTCGTTCAAAATGCCGCCCAGCGCGTGATTGATAGCTTCTGCGGCCCACGGCGCGTCCTGCGGAAAGCCCACGATGCTTGCCTCGTCCAGCTGCACCGTATCGGCCTCAATCAATTCCAGCTGCCGCCGCAGAATCTCCGCAATGTCCATCGCCAGCTCGGCCGTTTCGTCGTAAAAACAATTGGTCAGCAGCCGCGCAAGCATGTGCGGCCCCGTGCAAGTGAACTTCAGCGGCGATTTCGTCAGCACCCGTGAAAATTCGTAGTCCCGCGGCAAATTCAAAGTTCCTTCGCCGATCCGCTCCACCACCATGCCCGCAGTCAGGAGCCGGAATCCGGAAGCCCTGTCCGCCCGGAACCGGTCAAAATCCGAAAGCGAAAAATGTTTGCGTATCCCTTCCATCTGCGAAACAAAATAATCGATCATCCCGTTGGTTTCGGGATGACTCGGATCGAAACGCATCAGCTCGCCATCAGAAATTAAATCCAGCCCTGCCAGCTCCTGCGTCTTCAGCACCGACATCACCGCGTCGCGCAGCACCAGCCGCGAAGTATTTCCCACCAGCCACGATGGAACCGGATAACTGCCCACGACCGTTGTCTTGATTCGCGGATTCACTGGTCTCCTCCCGTGCGCCGGACGGCGCGAGTGAAAACGTTGTGCCCGGTGAAACCGATGATACCCCCGATGACGCCGCTGTTGCTGCACGGGCCGCTCCACGGGCGACTGCTGGCGTGGTCGCTGGCGTCATCGCTGCCCTCGACACTTCGCTGGGCCTTTCCGCTGCCACCGCGACGCGCGAAAATCGGGCGAACATCGGCCAACCCGATTGCCGCGCCCGCGCCCGGATGTATACTGACCCCGCGATCGGCGCAGCTGCGCGCTCTGTGCGATTCACATTCCGCGCGCCGAGGAATCCGGAGGAGCCCATGGCTATCGTTGACGCAAAAAGCTCGCTCGCCTCAGTCATACAGGAATACGGCCGCCCCGATATTCACATCGGCGCAAGCGAGGACGAATCTCCCTACGTGCCGTTCAAGGAAAATGTTTTTATCCGCCATCTCGCTTTTGATGTGCGCACCAATTCATTCGCCAACATTCTTTGGGTGAAAAAAGGTGGCATGCTCGGCCGCCACCGTCATCGCGGGCCCATCTCCGCCTGCACGCTCGAAGGCAGTTGGCGCTATCTGGAATACGATTGGGTGGCCCGCCCCGGCAGTTATGTCCGCGAAAATCCCGGCGTGATTCACACCCTGGTTTCCGATGATCCGAACGGCATGAAAACAATTTTCTTCTTGAATGGCTCCCTGGAATTTTACGATGACCACGACGTGCTGCTCGACACCCTCGACGTTTTCTGGTTCATCGACCATTACCTCAACCACTGCCGCGCCCACGGCCTGAAGATCAACGAGAAACTCTGGATCTGACCGCGCGGTAAGCGCAGCGCGATTGCGTCACCTGCCAGCGTCGTCGGGCCCAATTCCATGTTTCATATTGTGAAAACATCTTTCATATTGACACCTCCTGGATTCTATCTACAATGCCGCAAGGGTCAAGAATTAAGTTCCCTGCGTGCAGGAGCGCCAATCCGAGGGGTTTGTGCCATCCAGGCCGACATCTTCAAAGCGAAACGCCCCGGTCCGCAAAATCATTGCGCCCGGTTCCAGCAAGTCGCTGCAAAAAGCTCTGCGCATTCTCCTGCACCTCGGCCAAAACGGCCCCGAACTCGGCGTCACGCAACTGGCCGAGGCGCTCAGTCTT
>DATNLN010000014.1:0-20018 GCA_035602855.1 Candidatus Acidiferrales bacterium | reverse complement strand
TCCCTTCGTCGGATCCTTTTACCGCGAAGCGCTGCAGATGAGCCGCATGACCCGCGAAATGTTCTGCCTGATGGAAGGCCGCCACGTGCATCCTTCCACGCTGTACCCCGGCGGAGTCGGCACCGTTCCCACCGTGCAGCTGTTTACGGATTATCTAGTGCGTCTGATGAAGTACGTGGAGTTCATGAAGAAAGTTGTGCCGCTGCACGACGACCTGTTTAATTTCTTCTACGAAGCATTGCCGGGATATGAAGAAGTGGGCCGCCGCCGCGTCCTGCTGGGCTGCTGGGGCTCGTTCAATAATCCGGCGGTCTGCGACTATTCTTACAAAAAGATGACCGAATGGGGCCGCGCCATGTACGTCACGCCCGGCGTGGTTGTCGACGACAAGCTCGTCACCAACGACTTGGTGGACATCAACCTTAATATTCGCATCCTCCTCGGTAGCTCCTATTACGACGGCTGGGAAAACTCCGAAAAGTTTGTGCAGAAAGATCCGCTGGGCAATCCCGTGGATCAGAACCATCCCTGGAATCAGACCACGATCCCGAGACCGCAAAAGCGCGACTTCGGCGGAAAGTACACTTGGGTAATGTCGCCGCGTTGGCTCGATAAAAGAACCGGCGACCATCTCGCGCTCGACACCGGCGGCGGCCCCATCGCGCGGCTGTGGGCCACAGCGCTGGCCGGCCTTGTGGATATCGGCTACGTGAAATCTACCGGCCGCAGCGTAAAAATGTACTTGCCGAAAACCATGTCGCTGCCCGAAGTCGAATTCGAATGGAAAATTCCCAAGTGGAGCAACGCTATCGAACGGGACCGCGCGCGCACCTATTTCCAGGTGTATGCAGCGTCGTGCGCTCTTTACTTCGTCGAACAGGCGCTCGCGGAATTGCACGCGGGAAGAACCAAGACGTGGTCGGAATTCAGCGTCCCGCAGGAAGCCATCGGCTGCGGTTTCCACGAAGCGGTACGCGGCGTTCTATCGCATCACGTCGTGATCCGCGACGGCAAGATCGCGAATTACCATCCCTATCCGCCCACGCCGTGGAACGCGAATCCGCGCGACGTTTACGGAACGCCCGGGCCGTACGAGGACGCGGTACAGAACACGCCGATCTTCGAAGAAAACGGCCCGGATAAATTCAAAGGTATAGACATCATGCGCGCCGTGCGCAGCTTCGACCCCTGCTTGCCCTGCGGTGTGCACATGTACCTGGGCAATGGCAAGGTGCTCGAGACGCATCACTCACCGATGTTTGGCCAGCACGCTTGACGCTGCTGGGTTTTCGGGTCGGAGACACGTAGGCTGGGGCGCAATCGGATACTCTGCCGCATCCGTCGCTATCGCCCGCTTCGATTTATCTTTGAAGGAGAATATGCCACCCGACAAAGATCTCCACAAACGCATCCAGCGGATCGGCGAAATCGTCGAGCAACTCGAAGCCGCCACCGACCCGAACGCGCGCGCCATGGCCAAGGAACTCCTTGAATCGCTGATGGCGCTGCACGGAGCTGCGCTCGAAAAAATCCTGAACCTTACGCACGAGGGCGGCGAAATCGGCGAGTCGCTCATCAGGAAATTTGGCAGCGATCAACTGATCAGCAGCGTGCTCCTGCTGTACGGCCTGCATCCTTGCGATATGCGAACCCGCGTTTCAGCCGCACTCGAGAAATCGCGCGGTTTCCTTGATGCGCACTCCGCACAGGCCGAGCTGGTTTCCATCAGCGAAGACGGCGCGGTTACGCTGCGCCTGCATCTCAAGCCCGGCGGCTGCGGATCTACAGCGGCGACCGTAAAATCCACGCTCGAATCCGCCATACAAGACGCGGCGCCCGATGCGGCCTCGATCCTGGTGCAAGAGGCGGATAACGGAGCGCCGCGCTCCGGATTTGTCTCCGTCGCGCAACTCGCGAACGGCCAAAGCATGGCTGCGTTGTCCCTTGCGCCCACTCAGCGGAGCGGTGACTGATATGGCTCCAGCGCTTCCACCGCTGCAGGAAAGCGCGTTTGCAACTCTTCGCCAGTTTGCGCGCAAGCGAACACCGGTCGAGCGTTGCGAAATGTGCAGCCGCGAACTGGCGCCCGAGCACGAGCATCTTGTCGAGCCCGCCAGCCGCAAACTGATCTGCGCCTGCGAGGCCTGCGCGATTCTTTTCGACGGGCAGAGCGGCACAAAATACAAACGAGTTCCACGCCGCGCGCAACTCTTGGCGGATTTTCAGCTTACAGACGCTCAGTGGGACGGGTTGATGGTTCCGATTGATATGGCTTTCTTCTTCAAGAGCACGCCACACGGTAGAGTGATCGCGCTCTACCCCAGTCCCGCCGGGCCCACCGAATCGTTGCTGCCTCTGGAAACGTGGGTGGACATTGAGCAGGCCAATCCCATCCTGAAAATGATGGAGCCGGATGTAACCGCGTTGCTCGTCAATCGCGTCGGGCACAACCGAACCTGTGTCGCTGCGGAATATTATTTGGTGCCGATCGATCAGTGTTACAAGCTGGTCGGACTGATCCGCACGCACTGGCGCGGGCTTTCCGGCGGCACCGAAGTGTGGCGCGAAATCGGCGCATTCTTCAGCGCGCTAAAGCGTCACGCCGCGGTCGGCCGCGAGGGCGAGCATGCCTGAACTCGTGCTCACGATCGAAGGTGCCGAAGTGGTCCAGTATGCGGCCGCACCGCTGCTGGCGTTCAAGCTGCGCATCGCCAGTAACCCGAGCGACCAGATCATTCACACCGTCGCGCTGCGCGCGCAAATCCAAATCGAAGCGAGTCACAGAAAATATGACGCGAACGAACAAGCGCGCCTCGCCGATTTGTTTGGCGAACCCGATCGCTGGGGCCAGACGTTGCGCAGCATGCTCTGGACGCATGCCGGCGCCGTGGTCCCGCGTTTCGCAGGCAGCACCGTTGCCGATATCTCTGTGCCATGCACGTTTGATTTCAACGTCGCCGCCACAAAATATTTCCACGGCGTCAGCAGCGGGGACTTGCCCCTCTGCTTCCAATTCAGTGGCACGGTTTTCTATCAAGGCGAAGACGAAACACTGCAAGTCGCTCCTATCTCCTGGGACAAAGAAGCCAAGTACCGCCTGCCCGTAAAAGTTTGGAAAGATTTGATGGACGCCTACTATCCGAATTCCGTCTGGCTCGCCCTGCACAAGGACGCGTTCGACAAGCTCTACCAATTCAAAGTGCGCGAAGGCATTCCCGCATGGGAAGAAGCCATAGAAAGAGCGCTCAGCGCTCTTCCGGAAACGGTGCGCTCGTGAACGCCGCGCTCGTTGATGGAATTGTGAAGGCCGTGCTCTACGAAGGTTACATGCTGTACCCCTACCGGCCATCCGCCGTAAAGAATCGCCAGCGATTCAACTTCGGCGTGGTTTATCCGCGCGCCTACAGTGAAGCGCAAGGTGGCATCGATGCGTGGACCATGCAAACCGAATGTCTGGTGCTGGGCGACGCGCAAACTCAATGTGCGGTTCGCGTCAGATTTTTGCGCATGGTGACGCGTTGCATTGGGAAACTGCGGACGCCTGCTAACGATCTGTCCTCCATCGCGGACGCAGCCATCGAAAACGTCGAGCGACTGGAAGTCAACGGCAGAACCTTCCAGCCCTGGCAAGAGGCCGTCGAAGAAGTGATCGAAGTGCCCGAGTTCAATCTCTCCACTTTGTGCGCCCAACCGATGCCATGGCCATTCCAGCTATCAGCCAAGCAGGAAAGAGAAGCGATTTGCGATGACCAGGGATTGATGGTGGGAATAATCCTGCGCGACAAAGCCAGCGTCGTAGGAATGGTCGAACTCGCGGCGCAGCGGCTGCAGGATGGCGTGTTCACGCTCAGCGCGCGGATTGCAAACACTTCGCGCTTCGAGGGTCGGGGCCCGGCGAGCCGTGAAGAAGCACTCGCGCGATCTCTGGTTTCCGCACACACCATCCTGGAAGGACGCTCCGGAGAATTTGTTTCCCTGGTTGATCCTCCCGATGCCTATCGCGAATTCACTCAACTGTGTCAAAACATCGGTACTTGGCCGGTGCTCGTAGGCGACGAGGGCCAGCGCGACACCATGCTCTCGTCGCCGATTATTCTCTACGACTATCCCCAGATCGCCCCCGAAAGCCCGGGCGATTTGTTCGATGGCGCCGAAATCGACGAAATATTGTCGCTGCGTATCATGACCTTGACCGACGATGAAAAGCGCGAAATGCGCGAGTCCGACGATCGCGCGCGCAAAATTCTGGAACGTACCGAAACTCTGCCGGAGCAGCAGTTGATGAAACTGCACGGAGCGTTGCGCGGCCTGCGCGCCGCGAAAAGCGAGACGACGTGAACGAATGGGAATGGCAAGCGCTCGAAGATAAGACGACACTCGATTCGCTCGACGTTCAGGGCGGCCGAGTCCGGCGCGGCGAACGCGTCAGGCTGCGGCCGCGCGCCGGCGGCGATGTTTTCGATATCGCGCTCCAAGGCAAAATCGCCACCGTCGAATCCATCGAACAGGATTACGAAGGCCATCTGCATGTGTGCGTCGTCGTGGACGAAGACCCCGGCAGAGACATCGGCCTGATGCGCCAACCCGGCCACCGTTTTTTCTTCGCGCCCACCGAAGTGGAACCACTCGCCGCGAAAGAGCAGGAAGCATCCGCCGAAGGAAGGAAACGGATCCTAATCGCAGGGATCGGTAACATTTTCCTCGGTGACGATGGCTTCGGCGTCGAAGTCGCCAGCAAACTCGCCAGCCACAGGTTCCCGCAAGGCGTGCGCGTGACCGACTTCGGCATCCGCGGTTTTGATCTGGCCTACGCCCTGATGGATGGTTATGAGACCACCATCCTCGTGGATGCTTATCCGGGCGAAGGTCAGCCCGGCAGCCTCTTCGTCGTCGAACCCGATTTGCAGAATTTGAATTCGGCCGGGGCGCGGACGGGTTTCGTTGATCCGCACGGGATGAATCCGCTGAACGTTCTGCACATGGCCGTAAGCATGGGCGCGCAACTGAAGCGAATCCTCCTGGTCGGTTGTGTGCCGGCAACTCTTGGTCCGGAAGAAGGACAAATGGGGCTAAGCGAACCTGTCGCCGCCGCGCTTGACGAAGCCGTGCGGCTGGTGGATTCGCTGGTGACCCGAATTCTCGCGGAAGAATGGCCTGCAAAAAAATAGGACGTATTCCTATTGCGCAAAGGAGAAAAGCCATGGCGGTCGAATTAATGGATCAGGCGGCAGAATTGAACGGAACCGACAAGGACACTCTCTACATGCTCGGAGGCGTGGCTCTGGTGATCTTCGGCGCCGGGCTGGTGCTTTCCAATCCCACCGTACGCCGTTATCTCGGACAGATTGGCGTGGGAAACCTGGCCTCTGCCGCGATACCAGACATCGAGCGATATTTTCGCCTGCGCTCGATGTAAGCGCTCGCCAGCATCGCAAGTGGCCGGGTAATTTCGCCGCATTGGGCGCGCGCCGTACAGATTGCGAACTTAGGGATGATGTCGTGCAAACAGCAACGCAAAGAGGGCTCGTGCCAGTGAAATTTGCGCTCGATACCAATGCCAGCCGTTTCACCGTGCAGGCGTTTGCCACCGGCATGCTCTCCACCTTCGGCCACAATCCGAAAATTTCCATCCGCGACTTTGATGGCGACATCCAGTTCGTGCCGGACACGTATGAAAACGCCGTCGCGCGCCTGAGCGTGCGCACCAGCGCCATGGAAGTTCAAGACGAAATGAGCGGCGATGACCGCAAGAAGCTCGAACAAAGTATGTTCGACGTTCTGGAAGTGCAGCGTTTTCCAACCGCGTTGTATGAAACCAATCAAATCACAGTACAAAAACAGACCGAAGATCTGTTGCTCGCCCGCGCCACCGGTACGCTTTCCTTTCACGGCGTCACGCAAACGCAATCCGTGGACGCCCGCGTCTCGCGCCTGGGAACGATGCTGCGAATTTCCGGCGACTTCTCGCTGCGCCAATCGGATTACGGCATCAAGCCCGTGTCTTTCGCCGGCGGCGCACTACGTTTGAAGGACGAACTTAAGTTTACTTTCGAGCTCGTAGCCCGCATGCAAGAGGAAACGGGCGCGAGCGCATAGTCGCAGCAGAACACTGGTAAAGGGAGCCGCACCGTGTGCCTGGCGATACCCGGAAGAGTCGTGGCGATTGATTCGCAAGACACGCATCTCGCGACCGTTGACGTCGTCGGCGTGCGC
Organism: Candidatus Acidiferrales bacterium; assembly: GCA_035602855.1. Lineage (GTDB taxonomy): Bacteria > Acidobacteriota > Terriglobia > Acidiferrales > UBA7541 > Palsa-295. The sequence goes on along the minus strand of DATNLN010000014.1, from coordinate 13,805 downwards.
CGCAAAGTGGATTTGGGACTGTTGCAGGATGCACCACCCGTCCCTGGCGATTGGGTGTTGATACACGTCGGCTTCGCCATGAGCAAGATCAGCGAAGCCGATGCCGCCGAGCAAATGGAAACTCTTACCATGCTTGGTGAGGCGGCTGCCGCGCTGGAGGAAGTTCGCGGCTACGGTCTCGAGAACGAAGTTCCAGACTACTCGACGCGAAGGTGGAAGCAATGAAATTCGTGGATGAATTCCGCGCCCCTGAACTTATAGCCAAAGCCGGCGAAGAAATTCGCAAGCTTGCTGATCCCGACCGCCATTACCGCATCATGGAAGTGTGCGGCGGCCACACTCACGCAATTTATCGTTTCGGTTTAAAGGATTTGTTGCCGCACAACGTCGAATTAATTCACGGGCCAGGCTGCCCGGTTTGCGTTCTCCCCATGGGCCGCATTGACGATGGTTTGTCGCTTGCAGCGCAGCCCGATTTTATCTTCGCCGCGTTTGGCGACATGATGCGCGTTCCCGGCACGCACGGCAGCCCGCTGGAATACAAAGCGCGCGGCACGGACGTGCGCATCGTCTATTCGCCAGCCGATGCGCTCAAACTCGCGCGCAATCATCCCGAAAAGCACGTAATGTTCTTCGCCATTGGTTTCGAAACCACGGCGCCTTCCACTGCTTTAACCCTGATGCGCGCGAAAGCCGAGGGCCTGAATAATTTCTCGGTGTTCTGCAATCACGTCACGATTATTCCAGCGATCCGCGCGATTCTGGATTCGCCGGACATGCGCTTGGACGGCTTCGTCGGCCCGGGCCACGTTTCCACCGTCATTGGCTGCAGGCCGTATGATTGGATCGCCAAAGACGAAGGCAAGCCCGTGGTAGTCTCTGGCTTCGAGCCGCTCGACATTCTGCAATCGATCGTGATGTTGCTGCGCCAGCTACGCAACAGCGAGGCGAGGGTCGAAAACCAGTACAAGCGCGTCGTGCCCTGGGAGGGGAACCGCGCTGCGCTGCGCGCCATGGCCGAAGTATTTGAACTTCGCCCGTACTTTGAATGGCGCGGCCTGGGATTTATTTCGCAATCGGCGCTGAAAATTCGCCAGAGCTATGCCCCATGGGACGCCGAGCAGCGCTTCACCGTTCCCGGCGTCCGCGTCACCGATCCCAAGGCCGCGCAGTGCGGCGAAGTGCTCAAAGGCGTACTCAAGCCCGCGCAATGCAAGCTTTTCGGACATGAGTGCACACCCGAACAACCGGTCGGCGCGCTGATGGTTTCATCCGAAGGTTCCTGCGCGGCGTACTACAATTACGAGCATCGCAAACCGATTAGCATCGCGAATGCCGCGACGCATTAATTCAATGGGAGATTCATGGCCACCGCCGTCAGCAATATTAAATTCCGCGAACCGCAGATCGAAATGTCGCACGGCGCCGGCGGCAAGGCCAGCCGTAGACTGGTGGAAGGATTGTTTGCTCCGCTTCTTTTTGGTTCTTCGACCGGTCCGCTCGGCGATGCCGCTCTGGTGCAAATCAACGGCACAAAAATTGCCATAACCACGGACAGTTTCGTGGTGAAGCCGTTGCGGTTTCCCGGCGGCTCGATCGGCGAGCTCGCCATCAACGGCACGGTAAATGATCTTGCGGTTTCGGGCGCGCGCGCAGAAGCGATCGTCGTCACCTTCGTTCTGGAAGCAGGATTGCCCACCGAAATTTTGGAAGCAGAAGTTCGCGCCATGGCCGACGCCGCTGAACTTGCGGGCGTCCGAATTGCCGGCGGCGACACCAAGGTCGTCGAGCACGGTAAGGCCGATGGAATGTACGTCACCACCACTGGAATCGGCCGGCTGCTTTCCGGCGTGGAAATCTCGCCGCAGTTCGTGCGCCCCGGCGATAAAGTTCTGCTCTCGGGCCCCGTCGGCGACCACGGCATCACGATTTTGTTTGCGCGCGGCGATCTCGACCTCGAAGCGGAGTTGAGATCGGACACGCGCTCCGTTTTTCCGCTCGTTCAGGCGCTCGTGCGCGACGCCGGCGCGGGCGTGCGCTGGATGCGCGATCCCACCCGGGGCGGCGTGGCGACTTCCTTGAATGAACTGGCTCGCGATTGCGGTCTGGGCATAGTTCTGTTCGAAGAAGAAGTTCCTATCCGCGATTCCGTGCGCGGCGCTTGCGAACTGTTGGGCCTTGATCCGCTGCATATCGCGAACGAAGGCCAATTTCTGGCTGTCGTTTCGTCCGAGAGCGCCGAATCCGCGCTGCAAGCTTTGCGCCAGGTGCCTGGCGGCGCGGAAGCGAAAATGATCGGCGAAGTTCGCGAACAACCGGCCGGCGCTGTTTTAGTCACAACTCTTTACGGAGGCAGCCGCCTGGTGGACATGCTGGTCGGCGACCCGCTGCCCCGCATTTGTTAGGACGCCCTATGCCGACGGACCTTGAACTCACCGCGCAAATCAGCCAGCGGCTGCAGGCGCGCAATCAGCTGATTGAATCCTTCTTCGCCGCGGAATCTCTGCGCTTGGCCGAAGCTTGCCGCGAAATGTCTGAGCGCTTTCTGCGCGGCGGCAGGCTGCTCGCATTTGGCCGCGGCCCTTACGCAACCGACGCGCAACACGTCTCGGTGGAATTCGTGCATCCCGTCATCGTCGGAAAACGCGCGCTGCCTGCTCTCGATCTTTCCCTTGCGTTCGAGCCGTGGCTGAAAACCCTGGTGCAGCCTGACGACATCGTGATGGGCTTCGGCCCCCCCGAAGGCGACCCCGAAGTCTGGTCCGCTTTGGACGCAGCACGTCAACGCCGCGCGATGACGTTTGCCTTGCCCGGCGCCAGCGGCTCCTATTTTTGTAATCCCGCCACACACGACAGTTTCATTCATCAGGAACTGATTGAGATTCTCTATCACACCCTGTGGGAAACCGTGCATGTCTTCTTCGAACACCGCGAACTAGGCCACGACGTAGGCGAAGCCGGCTTCCTCTACCCATTCCTGGGCAAAGATAAACAGGAAACGTCCGACATCGTCGCGCAAATCGCGGCTTCCATCCGCATGAAAGCGCAGGACGACGCGCTACTGCGCGCGCAAGTGGCGCACGAGGAGTCCGAAAAAATTGGCAATGCAGCCGCCGCGATTCGTGAACGCATCGCACACGGCGGCAAGCTGATCATTTTCGGCAATGGCGGCTCGGCCACCGATGCCAACGACTTCGCCATTGACTGCATCATGCCGCCTGCGGGATTCGCGGCCATTCCAGCCATTTCACTCTCGATGGAGCCCGCAAATCTCTCCGCCATCGCCAACGACGTCGGCACCGAATTAATCTTTCAGCGCCAGTTGATCGCCCAGGCGCGGCCCAACGACTCAGTTGTCGCAATTTCCACCAGCGGCGGCTCGAAAAATATTGTCATGGCTCTCGGAGAAGCGCGCAAAAGAAATCTGCTCACCGTGGCATTGCTCGGCTATGACGGCGGTGAAGTCCTGCGCCAAGGCCTCGCGGATTTTCCCTTGATCGTCCGGTCCGATTACATTCCGCGCATTCAGGAGGTGCAAGCTTCGATTTACCATCTGCTGCGCGAAGGTCTGGAGGGCTCCGTCCATGCCTAATCTGGAACTGTTCGGAACGGCAAGCTGCCCCTATACCAGCGAAATGCGCGAATGGCTGGAGTGGAAAGGACGCCAGTTTACCGAGTTCGATGTTGAATCCGATCGTCAGGCTCGCGAGCGTATGTGCCGCTTGACCCAACCTCCGTTCACCGTTCCTTTGCTCGTGGAGGACGGCAAAGTCATTCAGGTCGGCTGGCAGGGCCGCGGCTGCGTGGTGAACTCAAAGTAAAATCCATGCTCAATGCTTACTCCATTCACCTGCACGGTGTGGTACAGGGCGTCGGGTTTCGTCCGTTCGTTTACCGCCTGGCGCGCGCGAACAACTTGCAAGGCTGGGTTCTAAACGCGCAACAGGGCGTCGCAATCCATCTCGAGGGAAGCGAAGAAGCGCTGCGGTCGTTTCTCGACCAGATGCTTTCTCATCCACCACAAGCCGCGCAGATTTCGGACGTGCGCGTTGAATCTGCTGCAGTCGCTGGCCTCACCGAATTCTCTATTCGCGAAAGCAGCGGCCAGGGGCGGCCCACCGTTCGGATTTCGCCCGATCTACCCGTGTGTGAGCAATGCCTGCAAGAACTTTTCGACCCCCAGGATCGCCGCTCTCATTATCCCTACATCAATTGTACGAATTGCGGTCCGCGTTACACCATCATTCGCCGCCTGCCCTACGACCGTCCCAACACCACGATGGACGCTTGGCCGCTCGATGATCATTGCGCTTTCGAGTACAGCGATTCTGCGAATCGACGCTTTCATGCGCAGCCCGTTGCGTGCCCCGCGTGCGGCCCGCATTATTTTTATCAGGCCGGTGGTCAGATCGAGCGCGGCGACAATGCAGCCATTCGGATGGCAGTGCAGGACCTTCGCTCGGGCAAGATTGTCGCGGTGAAAGGCTTGGGCGGCTACCATCTGAGTTGCGACGCGAGGAATGCCCAAGCCGTCAGCGCCATGCGCGCGAGGAAGTTTCGCAAGGAAAAGCCGTTCGCGTTGATGGTGGAAAATATTCAGGTCGCGCACAGACTGGTGGAGCTGGGACCAGACGCGCAATCGTTGTTGAATTCGGTCGCCCGCCCCATTGTTCTCGCGCGCGCCAAGGTCGAATTGCCCCTAGTCGCGCCCGAAAATGATGAGCTGGGCGTGATGTTGCCCTACACGCCGCTGCAACATTTGCTCTTTGCCGCCGGAGCACCCGAAGCTCTGGTTATGACCAGCGCCAATCGTTCCAGCGAGCCAATCGCCTACAGGGATGATGACGCACTCGAGCAACTCTCCGGCATCGCGGACGGTTTCCTCATCGGCGAACGCCCCATAGCCCGCCGCGTGGACGATTCGGTGGCTCGTGTCGGCGTTTTCGGCCCCGCAATTCTTCGGCGCGCCCGGGGTCACGCTCCGAGCGCCGCGGCTCGATTTCCAACCAAGCGGCCGATTCTCGCGCTTGGCGCCGACCTAAAAAACACGATCACCCTGGTCGTTGATGGCCAAGCCTTAGTCAGCCAGCACATCGGCGACCTGGATCATTATGAATCGTTCTGCGCCTTCCGCGAAACCGTCCGCGATTTGCTGGCAATGTATGAAATCGATTCGAGCGAACTATTAGTAGCGCACGATATGCATCCGCAATATGTCTCCACGCTTCATACAGCGGAATTTCCGGCAGCGGAAAAGTGCGCTGTGCAGCATCACCGCGCCCACATCGCTTCCGTCCTGGCGGAGCGCGCTGCGTGGGACAAGCGAATCATCGGCGTCAGTTTCGACGGCACGGGCTACGGCGACGATGGAACCATTTGGGGAGGCGAAATTTTTGCCGGAAGCGTGCGCGATGGCTTCGAGCGGGTCGCCCATCTGCGATCTGCCGTTCTGCCCGGCGGCGATGCGGCCGCGAGGCAGCCAGTCCAGGCAGCCGCCGGTTTTTGTGCACAACTCAATGAGCTGGTGGACTTCTCCGTCCCTCCGTTCTCATTCCCACTGCGCTTTCGCGCTGCTGTGCAGCTCGTCGACCGAAACGTCCGCTCGTTCGCCACTACCTCCATGGGGCGTCTGTTTGACACGGCGGCTGCGTTGCTCGGTTTCACGCGCGAAGTAACTTTCGAAGGTCAGGCCGCGATGTGGCTCGAGCGTGTCGCCGCCCAGGCGCCCGCAGCCGATGCATATCCTTTTCCTTTGGTCGGCGATGAACTCGATTTTCGTCCGCTGCTTCAGAGTGTGATCAACGACAGGCTTCGCGGCCGCGACCAAAGTGAAATCGCGCGCGCATTCCAGCGCGGAATTGCCGAAGGCCTGCACGACGCCACGACGACTCTTTGCCACATCCATAACACCGATACCATCGTGCTTTCCGGCGGCGTTTTCCAAAACGAACTCCTCCTGCGCGATCTAAAAGGTCTTTTAGAACCTGAACAGCAGCAAATCTGGACGAATCACGCCGTGCCGGCAAATGACGGCGGCATCAGTTTCGGCCAGGCCGCGCTGGCCGCGCTAAGCAACCGCAGCTTGCAGGGTTCGGTCGCGTCAACGGAATCAGAATTGGATTGGACGACGCAGGTGACGTAATTGTGTTTTCGGCCGGCGAAGCAGCATTTGCTTTGTAACTTTAGAGGTGACGCGCCCCCATGCACGAACTTTCAATCGCCCTGAGCATTGTTGATCTCGCGTGCGAAGAAGCGGATTCGCACGGTGCACCCGGCGTGGACGTGGTCTATCTCAAACTTGGACCGCTATCCGGCGTCGTCAAGGAAGCCCTGCTTTTCTCGTACGAAATCGCCTGCCAGCAAACGCCTCTGGAAGGTTCGAAACTGCTCATCGAAGAAGTTCCCATTGTCGTGAATTGTCCCGTATGCAAGGAACGCCGCTCGGTCCGGTCCATTCAGTCGCTCTGTTGCGCCGAATGCGGCGCTCCGACGCCTGAAATTCTGGAAGGGCGCGAGTTGATGGTGACCGCTCTGGAGTTGCGACGATGACCTTGGAACCTCGGCTGGTGGAGGTCCGCAAAAACGTCTTGAAACAAAACGATGTTCAGGCGCGTGCGTTGCGCGAGCGATTCCGTGAATCCGGCGTCGTGGCGATCAGTCTGGTCTCCAGCCCAGGCTCAGGGAAAACGGCGTTCCTGGAAAAAACTCTGACGCTTCTGCACTCCCGCTACAGAGTCGCGGCATTAGTGGGAGACCTCGCCACCGAAAATGACGCGGTGCGTCTGGCTCGCAGCCAGGCTCCTGTGAAGCAAATCATTACCGGGACGGTTTGCCACCTGGAAGCGGCCATGGTGCAAGATGCTCTTGACGGTTGGGATTTGCGCGATTTGGATTTCTTGTTTATCGAAAACGTAGGCAACCTGGTCTGCCCTTCTTCCTACGATCTCGGCGAAGACTTGCGCTTCGTGCTGCTTTCGGTCACCGAGGGCGAAGACAAGCCGCTGAAGTATCCGACAATTTTCAACAGCGCAGACGTTGCTGTCCTCACCAAATCGGATCTCGCCGCTGCTGTGGAATTTGATGAGACGCTGGCGAGAAGAAACATTCAGGCCGTGCGGCCCGGTATGCGGGTGCTCAAATTGTCGGCCAAAACCGGCGAAGGAATGCCCGCATTTGTGGAATTTCTGGAAAACCATCGTCTGCGTTCCCGGTCCGCCGCCGCAGTCAGAATATAAACGCTCTAAGATTCAGCCCTCACTTTTCGTTGTGATGAATCCCGTATGTCCAAGCATTGGATATCGCATAGAGCTCTGTCACCGAACGCGGGCAGCAACTGACGGCTAAGAAGATAGAGTTTTTGCGTCGAGAACTTCATTGCGGGAAGAATGACTGGCCTCCAGACATCGCTTAATGAAGCGATCGAACAGTGCAGACTGCGGCGGATGTCTCCTGGAGTTAAGACCGCGCAACTGGACATTGAGAAGGGCTGGTGCTCGCCTGCGCGTGGGTATGCTTGCCAGCGTGCCGAGAACAATGGACCGTCGAATGAGTTGCAGTCTACCGCCCGAGCCGAGTACATCTTCAAAAATGGTGAGCCCGAGAGAGGAGAAAAAGGGGAGACACTCGACGGACGGTTTCGGTACAATCTCGGCCGGAAAACCAAGCGGACGATCGGCAAAGCCGAGTCGCAAACCGTTGGTTCTTCGAAGGCCTCAATCACTTTCAAGGGTGCTGAAGACGGACACATGGAGTACACAAGACGCAGCGTGCTCGGTGGCTTAGGAATGGCGGCCCTGGAAGCGGCGATGCCACCGCTGGTGAACAAAGCCGGAGCGTTCTCAGAAATGGCACCGCTCACGGCGGAATTGGATGCAAGCACGTGCCCGTTCAGGCTGGCGGTGATTAATGACGAGATCACGCAGGACTTCGAGAAGGCATGCCAGATCGTGGCTGGCGATTTCGGTCTGCATTGGATTGAGTTGCGCACGACGTGGAACAAAAACGTGACGGAACTCGACGCGAAAGAGTTGGAGGATGCGCGGAAGATTCTGGAAGAACACAAACTGCGCGTGACCGATATTGCCAGCCCGTTGTTCAAGACCGACTGGCCTGGGGCTCCCCGGTCGACTCGGGGCGAAAGCCGCGACCAGTTCCATGCGGACTTCGATGCCAGTGCACAGGATAAGCTGCTGGACAGGTGCATTTCGCTTGCGAAATTTTTCGAAACGGACAGGATTCGCTGTTTCGACTTCTGGCGACTGGATGATCAAACGCCGTATCGGGAAGCGATCAATGCCAAGCTGCAGCAGGCAGCGGAGCGCTGCGCCAAAGACAATATCATTCTGCTGCTCGAAAACGAGATGTCCTGCAACACAGCAACAGGCGAAGAAGCGGCTGCCGTGCTGAAGGCGATTCCGGACAGAAACTTCATGTTGAACTGGGATCCCGGCAATGCCGCAGCCATCGGAAGTACGCCTTATCCGACTGGGTATCAGTTGCTGCCCAAAAATCGGATTGGGCACTGCCACTGCAAGGATGTGGTACGCAAGCCGGATCACAAATACGATTGGGCTCCTGTAGGCGCTGGCATCGTGGATTGGGTCGGGCAACTTCAGGCTTTGCAGCGCGACGGCTTCCACAACGCGGTGAGCCTTGAAACTCATTGGCGCGGCGCGGGTACGCCCGAAGCATCCACCCGAATCAGCATGGACGGATTCCGGAAGACGTTGCTGAAGGCCGGAATCTCCTGCTAATCACAAGCGAACCTGTCAGTTGGCGGCGAAGCTTCAAAGGCTGCCGGACAAAAGGGAAATTATGGCCACGCGACGCGAGTTTCTGGATGCACTTGCGGTGAGCGCGGCGACGCTGGCCGTGGGAACCACGGCACGAAGCTATCGCCAAATCCTCGGTTCCAATGATCGTCTCAATTTTGCCGTTATCGGCCTTAACGGGCGCGCCTACGCTCATCTGTCGGCACTCAAGGCGAACCGGAGCGCTGCCCGTATTTCGCATGTCTGCGATGTGGACGGCAATATTCTTAGAAAGTTCGCGGACAAAGTGCAGCAGGAGATGGATGAGACCGCTGCGACGGAGAAAGACTTTCGCAGGATTCTGGAGCAGAAGGATGTGGACGCGGTCACAATCGCTACGCCGGACCATTGGCATGCACCTATGGCCATCGCCGCACTGCAAGCGGGCAAGCACGTCTATGTGGAAAAGCCGTGCAGTCACAATGCGGCTGAGGGAGAGATGCTGCTGCGGGCGCAGCAGAAGTATCGCAAGCTCGTGCAGATGGGCACACAGCAGAGGTCTTCGCCCCACACCATTGAGATTGTCGAAAAGATCCACGCGGGCATCATAGGCAGGCCGTACTTCGCCAAGGCTTGGTACAGCAACACGAGGAAGTCTATTGGCACCGGGAAAAACGCTGCGGTGCCGGCGCAGCTTGATTGGGACTTATGGCAAGGTCCCGCGCCACGCCGTCCGTATCGTGACAATGTGCAGCCGTACAACTGGCACTGGTTCAGAATCTACGGCACCGGCGAAACACTCAATAACGGCACGCACGAGGTTGATGTCTGCCGCTGGGCGCTGGGCGTCGACTATCCGGACCGCGTCAGCTCGTCAGGCGGCAGATACCAGTTCAAAGACGACTGGCAATTCTATGACACGCTCGTGACAAGCTTCACTTACCAAGACAAGATCATCTCCTGGGAGGGCAAGAGTTGCCAGGGAATGAAGTATTACGGCCGTGATCGGGGTTCGACAATCATGGGAACGACTGGCACGGTACTCGTCGATCGCGATGGCTACGAGATATATGACCTAGAAGGGAAGAAGACGAGCGAGTTCAGGCGCGGCGGTACAACCTCCTCTTCAGACCTGGTTGGCCGCGATTCCATGACGGACGCTCACTTCGCCAACTTCATAGCGGCGATCCGCAATGGCGAAAAGCTCAACGCTCCTGTCTCTGTCGGCAATATCGCCGTTACGATGCTGCAGATTTCCAACATCGCCTGGGAAGTGAACCGGGAGCTGCATCTCGACACGCAGGATGGCCGGATCCAGGGCGACCCGGAAGCGATGAAGATGTGGGGGCGCGAATATGAGGATGGCTGGGCACCACGTGTCTAGCGTGCGCCGGTCGCGTCCGCGCGAATATCGCGTCGAAAAAAGCGCAGAGCGGCGGCCCGTTGTGAAAGCTTTCCCAGCGAAGAGCGGATGTCGAGCCCTGTATGAAAAATAGCTTCGCCCGTCGCGATTTCATTCGTTCCGGTGCCCTCGCCGCGGCAGCCTTCGCTGCTTCGAGCGACGTCTTCGCGCTGGCTGGGGAACGCCCGGCAGCTCTCGAGGCGTCGCCGGTTCGTTTGGGCCTGGCTAGCTACACGTTTCGTAACTTCAGTCGTGCGCAGATGATCGGCTTCATGAAGCAGCTCAAAGTGTTCGCGCTGAATGCGAAGGATGTCAAGGATCATCTCCCGCTAGATCCGCAACAGGAGGCGACTGCGCTGGCAGACTATGCCGCAGCAGGGGTCCGGCTTCACGCTGCTGGAGCCATCTATTTCACCAAAGATGAAGATGCGGACATCCGGTCTAAGTTCGAATACTGTAAGCGAGCAGGTATTGCGGTTATTGTCGCGGGCGACCCTACGCCAGAGACACTGCCGCGACTTGAGAAGTTCGCCAAGGAATTCGACATCCGCATCGCAATTCACAATCACGGGCCGGAAGATCGGTTATGGCGTTCACCGCTCGACGTGCTGAAGGCGGTCCATGGCATGGATCCGCGCATCGGGTGCTGCATCGACGTCGGGCATGCGGCTCGCGCGGGGACTGACGTGGTGCAGGCGATCCGCGAAGCAGGCCCCAGGCTATTTAACTTGCACATGAAGGATCTCACGAGCTTGCAAAGCAAGGAAAGCCAGGTAGCGGTGGGAGACGGCATCCTGCCGGTGCGCGCGATGTTTGCAGCACTGATCGCAACCAGGTATGAGGGCTTCGTCGATTTAGAGTACGAGGTCTATCCTGACGATCCGATGCCCGGCGTTATCAGCAGCTTCGCTTATATGCGAGGCGTCCTGGCGGGCCTGGGGTAGGCGACAGGATATTTTGGAGGTGAGTCAGTGATAATCCTCAACCAGGCCCGGCTCCTCCCGGCAGAGTCCAACACTCGTTCCATCGCGAGGCGGCTTTGCGTTTCAGGTATCGTCCGACGCGATGAACTGAACGGCGACCTAGTGTGGCGGTTGATCGTCCTGGAAGGCGATGCGCTCGAGCATCGGCTTCATTTCCGGATTGGACATAAAAAGCCTCCACAAAAGGCCCGTGCGATAGTTTTCGATCATCGCCGTGATGGGCATCTGGTTCAACCCCATATAGATCGGCGCAAACCAATTGTGGTCAAGGTTGAAGGCGTCGCGCGGGCCGTAGATGCCCCACAAGCGATCTCCCAGGTCTCGATAGAAGTGCTTGAGGGCGGCCATCGAAGCTTCGGGAATGTAGGGAAATGACGCAAGCGCGCCCGTGGGCGTCATCGTTCCAGTGTCATTGCGGGGGTCCGGCGCATGGGGCACATAGCCCCAGGGACCGTCGCTCGCTGTAAGGCCCCACGAGTCCGGACCATAACCCTTGTGATGCTCGGGATTCTCGATGCAGTAAGCGCGATTGATCAGCGCCAGGTTACGATTGTTTTCGAAGTAATCCGTAAACCGATCGCGGATTCCGCGGGAATCAAATCCCATGTAGGAATAGTGGGCAAAGAAAAGCGGATTTCCTTCTTTCGTGCCAACGTCCAGTTTGATCCCATAAAAAGTCTTGCCGTTGAGGAAGTCGTTGTCCTTCGCAGCGTCTCCGGCCCCATCCGTCCAGCCCGTGTAGTAAAGGCCCACTGGCACCCCGTGAGTGGGCGAAGCGATGGCAAGCAGATAGACAATCATCACCTCGTTGAACCCGGTGAGGCGATGATTGATGTGCCAGGACCATTGCGGCGACCAGTGCCAGTAGAGCGCGTCGCTTTGTGGTGTCTGGCGATACCAATCCCATTCCACCGTTTCCCAGAGATGCGAAATGCGATCGTATAGAACCTTCTCTTGCCCGCTGGATTGATTCAGATACTGCCGCGCGGTTAGGAGTCCTTCCATCAGAAAAGCGGTTTCCACCAGGTCCCCGCCGTCATCGAACATATCAAACACCGGCAAACTCGCACCCGTGGCGTCGTCCATGAAGTGAGACCATGCACCGTGATAACGCGGGGCTCTTTCCAGGAAGCCGACCATTTTGTTCAGGCGTGCGATCCCTTGCGCGCGAGTGATGAAGCCTCGGTCCATCCCGACAATTAGAGCGAGGATGCCGAAGCCACTTGCGCCCGTAGCGACGACGCGGTCATCGCCGGGAACATTTTCCCGCGTCATGCCGGAGTGCGGTCCGGAGGATTCCCAGTCGTAGCGGAAGCATTCGGTCTGCAGCATCGTGAGCAGTTCGTCGTCGGTCAGCGGGCGCGTGGAAGCGCTGGCGGCGGAGGACATCCGAGAGCGCAGCCCATCGGAAGAAACTGCAGCAACTTTGTAGGAGGCTGTTTGACCGGTCTCACCCAGGAAGTCGGTGTAACGTCGCAATCCGGATTCCTGGATTCCGATCGGTGCGAACGGCTTGCCGTCCAGAGAACGATAAATTACGTAATAACGAAGACGCTCGGAAGCAACCGGCTTCCACGCAATATCAATGTGGCGCTCGTAACCAGTTGCCGTGACCTGCTGTGGCGCCGGCAGCGCGCTTTTTGCAGCTCCATGGCGCGAATCCTCGATTGTGATCTGGTCGATGATTAAAATATGCGGCGCGGCATCGGCGAAAGACTGAGAAAAAATCAGCTTACCCAGGTGATTGGCATGCAGCGGGCGGATGGAAGCCGTCGCAAAATCCCGCAACGGAATTTTCACCTGAACCCAACGCCCGGCTGGCAAAGCACCGGAAAATTTCGCAAGCGGAAGCGGGCCTGAAAAATTCTCGCTGATATCCTCAATCCTAACGAGCGGCAAGCCCGCGGAACCGATTGGCCGGGGCGCAAAGCACCAGAAAGAAAGTACGTCGCCGTCAAATTTTATCTCGCGGTTGCGGAATTTGAGGACGCCGATCTGCGCCACCCAACCTCCGCCGGGCTGTGAAGTCCATTCGAGGCGCAGCGCGTTCGGCGGAGTGAAAAATATGCGCGTTTCGACCGGAAGCTTCGAGTCGAGAAGCGTGAGGAGACTTGGAGCAGTGGCTTTGCCGGCGCTGTAAAAATAAGAATCCGGCGTTAGGCTGTTGTCGAAGAAAACGTGGCGGTAATATTCCGTGTCCGCGCGGACCGAAACGGCGACCACAGATATCAGAAGGAGTGCGGCGGCCCGCCGGACAAGTCGAAAGCTCGCACGCACTCCTGACTTCAGCAAATGCATCATTTTTGTTTGAAAGCCGGCAGATATCGTCGGCGGGCGCTACCCCATGCGTCAAACCCATCTGACCGCAGCGTTCAAGACGTAATCGCCTCGAATCCAGATATCAGAGATGCGAATCGTTAACAACAAAAAAGCTACCGATACGCCGAAACATAAGCGGTTTAGCTGGGATTGGGCAACCAAGGAGTGGACGCAGCTGGCTTCGCCATCACCTCATCGCCAGCGAGCAACCGGCGGCATAACGTAAATCCCCAGGTGGCTCTACTCTCTTTCATGTATGGCACGCCCTCGCAGCATAGAGTAGCGTTCGCGGCCACAACACGGGGTGATAGATGAAAACCTCAAGAATTCTTCTGGGCTTGGCAATTATTG
>DATNLN010000010.1:0-4044 GCA_035602855.1 Candidatus Acidiferrales bacterium | reverse complement strand
TGTCTTTATCCGCCATCTCGCTTTTGATGTGCGCACCAATTCTTTCGCCAACATTCTTTGGGTGAAAAAGGGCGGCATGCTCGGCCGCCACCGCCATCGCGGGCCCATCTCCGCCTGTACGCTCGAAGGCAGTTGGCGCTATCTGGAATACGATTGGGTCGCGCGCCCGGGTAGTTATGTCCGCGAAAATCCCGGCGTGATTCATACCCTGGTTTCCGATGATCCCAACGGCATGAAAACAATCTTCTTCCTGAATGGCTCCCTCGAGTTTTACGATGACCACGACGTGCTGCTTGACACCCTCGATGTTTTCTGGTTTATCGACCACTACCTCAACCACTGCCGTGCCCACGGCCTGAAGATCAACGAAAAACTCTGGATTTGACCGCGCCATAAGCGCAGCGTGGTGGCGTAACCCGCCAGCATCAACGGGCAGAATTCTCTGTTTCATATTGTGAAAACATCTTTCATATTGACACTTCCGCGATTCTATCTACAATGCCGCAGGGGTCAAGAATAAAGTTCCCAGCGTGCGCGAGCGCTAATCCGGAGGGTTTGTGCCATCCAGGCCGGCATCTGCAAAGCCCAGCGCCTCCGTCCGCAAAATCAATGCGCCCGGTTCCAGCAAGTCGCTGCAAAAAGCCCTGCGCATTCTCCTGCACCTTGGCCAAAACGGCCCCGAACTCGGCGTCACGCAACTGGCTGCCGCGCTCAACCTTGACAAGGCCACCGTTCATCGCCTGCTCAATGCCATGGAAAAATTCGGAATGATCGAAAGAAACGCGGACAACGAACGCTACCGCCTGGGCCTGAAGCTGCACGAGCTGGGCAACCAAGCCGTCGAATCGCGCACGCTGCAAACCGAAGCGCACCGTTTTCTGCTCGAGATGTCTCGCCGCTCGCGCGAAACCGTCAGCCTCGCCGTGCCTGGCGCCGGCGGCATCCTCTGTCTGGACCGCGTAAACTCGCCGCACACCGTGATCAGCGTACGCACCAACGTGGGCGCGCACTTTCCCGCGCACGCCGCCGCGGTAGGCAAAGCAGTTCTGGCGTTTCTCAGCGAGCAGGAGATCAACGCGATCGTCCTGCGCAACGGCCTGCCGCGTTTCACGCCGTGCACATTCACTCGCCCGTCCGATTTGAAAGAAAACTTGCGCCAGATCCGCCAGCGCGGATACGCGATCGACAATCAGGAACTCGAGAGAGGACTGAGCGGCGTCGCGGCTCCCGTTCTGCTGGCCGAAAATCGCGTGGTCGCCGCAGTGGGAATCGCCGGACCTACGTTGCGCTTTCGCGGCAAAGAGCTGGCACAAAAAATCGCGCTGGTGCGCGAAATTGCCGCGAAACTTTCAGCCAGCCTCGCAAGCGTACCGTCCTTATCACGAGCGTCATGATCCAAGCAGCGCACTATCAATACAGGAGCACAAAAAATGTCTGCACCCTACCGGGCTGACCATGTGGGCAGTTTCCTCCGTCCGCCGGAATTGCTGGAAGCGCGCCGCACCGCAGCCCAAGATCCCGAACGCCTGCGCTCGATTGAAGATCGCGACATCGAACGCGTTCTAGCCAAGCAGAAGGAACTGGGCTTTGATATTTTCAGCGACGGCGAATTTCGCCGCCGTAATTTCATGAGCGACTTCACCGATGCCGTCGAAGGCTTCGACCTGGGAGACGCCGTCGCGCGCTCTTGGAAGGCAGGCCAGGAAAAAGACGCGCCCGTCAGCAGCGTCACCGGCATCGTCACCAGAAAGCTGCGCGCCGTCGAGCCGCTCACCGGTCGTGAGCTCGACTTCCTCAAAAAACACAGTCCCGGCAACATCAAAATGACGCTCCCGAGCGCCACGCAATTTCCCGCCATCGCCTTCAAGCGAGGCGTCACCGATAAAGTTTACAGAGACCACTCCGAGCTACTCTGGGACATTGTCGCCATCATGAAAACGGAACTCGCCAGGCTTTCATCCGAAGGCGTGAAGTACATTCAGATTGACGCGCCGCGCTACAGCTATTTCATGGATCCTAAATGGCGCGAGTGGATTCGCACCGAAATGAATATCGCGCCGGACGCGCTGCTCGATGAATCCATCCGCGCGGACAACGCATGCTTCGCCGCGGCCAAACGCCCTGGCGTCACTCTCGCGATGCACCTCTGCCGCGGCAATAATCGCAGTCATTGGTACGCCGAAGGGGGCTACGACGCCATCGCCGAGAAACTTTTCGCCACCATGGCCGTGGATCGTTTTCTGCTGGAATATGACGACGATCGTTCCGGAACGTTCGAGCCTCTGCGCCTGGTCCCGCGCGATAAGACGGTTGTCCTGGGTCTGATCAGCTCGAAAAATCCGCAACTGGAGAACGCGGATGCTGTCGCGCGCCGAATCCACGAAGCCTCGTGTTTTTTTCCGCTGGAAAATCTGGCGCTCAGCCCGCAATGCGGTTTCGCTTCTACCATGGAAGGCAATCTGCTCACAGAAGAAGAGCAGTGGGCCAAGTTGCGCCTGGTAGCTGACGTGGCGCGGCGAGTCTGGAGTTAAGCGTTCTGCCTAGAGCGAAAAACAGCGTTGCTTGACATTCCTAGACGGGAGGCGAAGAATCCACACGAAGTGCATCGTAGCAGCGCGCGATAAACGCACTTCGCGCGCTGGCCTGCGATCCGACGAGGAAGGTATACCATGCTCTCCACTCCCTACATTGACGGCAAGCCCATCGAAGTTTCTCCTGCCGCGATGGCCGACGTCCTCAACCCAGCCGATCAAAAACCGTTCGCCAAAATCTTCATGGGCCAGGAACAGCACATGCACGCCGCGATTGACGCTGCGCACGCCGCGAAATCCGCCTGGGGAAATTCTCCCGCCGCCTTGCGCGAAAAAATTCTGCATCGCGCCGCCGACGAACTCGAAGCAGCGACCAATGAAATCGTGGATTTGCTGATAGGCGAAGGCGGCTCCACCTTTGGCAAAGCCCACTTCGAAATTCCGTTCGCCGCAAATATGCTGCGCTCCATCGCCGGAGAAGCGCGCCGCGTGCAAGGCGATGTCTTTCCCTCCGATGTTTCCGGCCTGCTCTCGCTAGCGATCCGGCGCCCACTCGGGGTCGTCGCCGGCATCTCGCCCTTCAATTTCCCCGTCGTGCTCGCGCTGAAAAAAGTCGCCTTCGCCCTGGCCACGGGCAACACGTTCGTCCTGAAGCCGTCGGAAGAAACTTCGCTGGTAGGCCTGAAGCTAGCCGAAATTTTCGAAAAGGCCGGCCTGCCTCGCGGAGTCTTGAACGTCGTTCCCGGAGACGGCCCCACACTCGCGCGCGTTCTGTTCGATGATCCCCGCGTGAAATTGATTTCTTTCACGGGCTCGACAGCCGTCGGACGCCACATCGCCGTTGAGTGCGCCAAGAAAGGCAAACGCGTGATTCTCGAGATGGGCGGCAAAAGTCCGCTGATTGTGCTGAAAGATGCGGACGTAGATTACGCCGTGGACACCGCCTGCTTCGGCATCTTCATTCATCAGGGGCAAATTTGCATGGCGGGCTCGCGCATCATCGTCGAAGCTCCCATTTACGAAGCTTTTCTACAGCGTTTTGCCGCCAAGGCCAAAACTCTGCAGGTAGGCGATCCGCGCGATCCGCACACCGTCATCGGCCCGCTGATCCGTTCGTCGCAATGCCAAATGATTGACCGCAAAATCAAGGAAGCCGTCGCCGCTGGCGCTCGCGTCCTCACCGGTGGCACCTACGAAGGAAATTTTTATCAACCCACGGTCGTTGCCGATGTTACTCCGAACATGGCCGCATTTCGCGACGAGCTATTTGGCCCCGTCGCCGCCGTCAGCCGCGCCGACAATGCCGATCACGCCCTCGCGCTCGCCAATAATTCCTCCTACGGCCTTTCATCCGCCGTGCTCACGAATGATCTGCAACTCGCCATGCGTTTTGCGCTCGAACTCGAAGCCGGCATGGTGCATCTGAATGGGCCCACGGTGCACGATGAGCCCACCGTTCCGTTCGGCGGCGTAAAAGATTCCGGCAGCGGCCGCGAAGGCGGCCGCTGGTCAG
>DATNLN010000002.1:0-84094 GCA_035602855.1 Candidatus Acidiferrales bacterium | reverse complement strand
CAACGTGTTCGCAAACTCCCTGCTTCACTAAAACGTTCGCTGACTTGGGATCGCGGACTGGAGATGGCCAAGCACAAGGAGTTTACGGTGGCCACGAATGTGCAAGTCTACTTCTGCGATCCACAAAGTCCCTGGCAACGCGGCAGCAATGAAAACACCAATCTGCTCCTGCGGCAATACTTCCCGCGAGGCACCGACCTGTCTGGTTTTTCGCAAGCGCAGCTCGACCATGTCTCGCTGCGCTTGAATCAGCGACCCAGAAAGACATTGGGATTCGAAACGCCAGCGAGTAAACTGCGCGCAAGTGTTGCATCGACCACCTGAGCTGGCAGCGTTAATCAGGCATGTGGACGAGTTGTGTTGCCGCTGTCTCGATGATCCAGTTCGTTCTTGGAATACTTGTGTATAGTTGTGGCCTATCTTGCTGAATCTTGCGCAATGCCGAACTTTGAGAGGGTGATCGGATGAGATACATTTGGCGCTACTTTCCGGCTCTTCTTTTCGTTCCGACCGTCTTTCTTGCTCAAACAAATTCCTCGCTTTGGACTCAGGAAAGCTCTGGTGAACGAATCTTCTTCCATGCCAAGGTCTTCACCGGCGACACGCAGAACCCTTATGCGGAAGCGGTTGCGATTCGTGGCGACAAGATCATCGCGGTTGGCAATCTCCCGGAGGTGGCAAAATCTATATCAGAGAATGCTGAACGCATCGACCTGGAGGGTAAAAGTCTTTTCCCCGGGTTTATCGATTCGCACAGCCACTCAATCGATGGAGGACTCGCGCTAATTTCTGCCGATGCCAGCGAGAAAGTTCAATCGCTCAATGATCTTCCGCCATTTGTAGAAGATGCGAAAAAGATGGGCGTCGGCATGCGGGGCGATATTGTTGAGATTCTTGGGATGCCACTGGAATTCTGGTCGCACCTCGATGTCCTCAATGCCGACTTCAGCACCGGAGTTTATGAGAAGCAAAGCGTCCTTCTGCGCGGAATGGACGGACACACCGCTTGGGCGAATCGTGCGTTGTTGGAACGCGCGGCCATTACAACTGATTTCCTCAAGAAACTTTCCGCCGAGCAGCGCAGTTACTACGGTGTAGACAAGGATATGCGTCCGAACGGCTTTCTGGTCGATGCGGGAACGGAGAAAATCGAGCCTTTGCTTCCGCAGCGTACGCCCGACGAGTTGCTGAAAGCAGGACGCGCTGCGCTGGCATATAACTACTCCCTCGGGATCACGGCGTGGCTTGATCCATTGGCCACCGACTACGTACTGCAGACCTATAGCTTACTGGCTGAACACGGAGAATTGAATTCTCAGGTGGTGGCATTCCCACAGGTGTTTGCGAAGGAACCTGCGTCCGAGCTCGCTGGTGTTCAGAAGACGCGCGAGGTTTACAGGAACGTCCCCAATCTGCACGTGAGCGGGATCAAAGTCTTTGCGGATGGAGTAGTGGAGTATCCGTCACAGACGGCGCATCTCAGCAAGCCGTATAAAAACACGGGGCGGAACGGTGATCTGCTGTTCGATCCGAAGAACTTCGCCGCTCTCTGCGTGGAGGCGGATAAAGAGGGATTGATCATTCACGTGCACGCGATCGGCGATCAAGCAGTTACGGAAGCGTTGAATGGGATTGCGGCGGCGCGAAAAGCTAATGGAAATTCTGGGTTGCCGCACACGATTACGCATGAACAGTTCGTGCAGCCGGCTGACTTTCCTCGGTTTCGGGAATTGGGCGTGGTGAGCGCTTTACAGCTTTTATGGGCGGATGCAAGCCAGGACACGATCGAAATAGTGAAGCCTTATCTGGACTCGAATATCTACAAGTGGCAATATCCGGCACGGTCAATCCTCGATAGCGGCGGGATCATCTCAGGTGCGAGCGACTGGCCCGTTTCTAGCGCAAACGTGTTCTGGGCGATTTATCAGGCGGAAACACGCAAAGGACCGGAAGGAGTGCTTGACCCATCCCAAGCAATGCCACGCGAAGCGATGTTCTATGCCTACACGCGGAACTCGGCTCACGCCATGAATCTCGATTCCATTGGAGAAATCGCCGCCGGCAAGCGTGCAGATTTGGTTTTGCTGGACCGCGACGTTTTGACGATTTCTCCGGACGAGATGCGGGACGCGAAAGTGTTGTGGACGATGGTGGCTGGAAAGACAGTGTACCGGGCACAGTGAGGACGGCTGGCTTTCCGACGAAAGCTGCTCGGGAGTTCAGTCCTAATACTCACTTGATAGGCGACTGATGTATTCAGGGCTTATTCGTCGCCGGTAGCCGTCAGTTTGAAATCCACCCAACCGTAACAAGCATTTCGTGTGCAACTTCAGTCAGCGAGCGATTTTCGGAGGCTCGTCATTCTTCCTGCTCGTCATGCAGAGTACCGATCCGTTTTTTGAAAAGGCTTTTTCAGATTCGCATGCACGCTAAGTACGAACAAAGGGGACCCGTTTCCCGGGGAAATCCGGTGCACCTGACGGAGCAGCTGAGCCGCATCGATGAAAGGCTCCGCCGCCAAAAGTCCTACGGAAAACAGCTGTAGATCAACTGTGTGAAGCCGTCAAGAATGCGAAGCATCTGAAACCTGGCAGTCACGTCAACTCCTGCTAGATTCCTACCGAAGCCTCTGACTTTCTAGCGTCGGAGGCCTGGAGAAACTCTGCCCGGCGCTACGATATCGATGGTCGATCTGTACGAGTGGAATCCACAGCAATTTCCCCTGTGCCAAAAAACAAAAAACGTACTGAACGAAAAAGTGCTTGCTGCCAAGGACAACCTGAGCGTAGCGGACGTAGCGCTCGTAGCGGGGTGCTACGGTAGTAGCTGGATCTCGGCCGATGGACAACGATTGAGCTTCTTCGCGTTAGGCAGTCAAACAAGAAACGCTGCGAGATACGGTAACCGACCGCTACGAGCGCTACGGCCGCTACGGGTTTCAGTGCTCAAGCCCGTATCTCTCAGAGAGTTTTTGCACTCTACGACGATGAACCCTGTATGCCCTCAAGACCTTCTTCCCCACTCTCTGTCGCTCGGACTTGAATCCAAGTCTCCGCATCAAGGCTTGTGCCTGGGCCTTGGTCTCGATGCTTGGGATTTCTTCCGAGAACAGGGCCAATGCCTCATCCGTGCGCACAGGCCAAGACTCTCCCTCTCGTGGCATATGCTCCCGAAGGACCTGTAGGCCCAGGACCACGGCGTTTGATTCAGCCTCTTCGGCACTTCGCTCTTCCGCGATGGTCAGGGTACCCTCAGCCAATTTTTCGCTAATCCATTTCGGCAAGACGCTTGCGATTGCGAACAGCGGCTCCAAAATGTCCCGCAGTCGGTCGTCGGCTACAGATGGCACACCGAGCTGATCACGGTCGCCATACGCCTCGATAATTCGCTGCTCATCCCGCACGGCCCAGGCTTCTAACTGATTTCGCAAAGGTTCCAGGCGTTGATAGGTTCCGGGCAGGAATCTTTCGACGCTTTCGGATTTCTTCTTCCGATGAAGAAAAATTTTGATACAGCGATCTTGCAGAGTTCCCGGGAGATTGTTGATTCCTGCGATCACCTTTGGACAATACACAGGCAATTTCTCAAGCGTGAATTTCTTGTTTTTGCCCGGGACCGCGCGTGTAACGACGCCGTTACTGGCGTAGGAGTTCAAGACCGAGATTACGGCAGACCGTTTCTCTGGGTCCAAGTTGTCGATTTCATCCAATAGCAACGTTCCACCGAAAACCGACGGAAAGCGAAACAGTGCAGCGGGCGTAGGTTCCAATTGAGGTTCCAACGCCTTGTAACAAAGCGTCCACAAGACTTCCAGCATTTTGGTTTTGCCGGAATGTGTCGTAGGCGAATTTAGCCACAAATGTCCGTAGCAAGGAAATTGCTGGTACAGATAGCTGCCCATCGCCCAAAGGATCGCGACGACAGGCTGCCAGCTCTGCGTAAAGTAGATATGACTGGTAATGTGCGAGTACATGGCGTCGAAGATTCTGCGGCTTGACCACTCCTCACCTTCAGGGATCGTCCGTTCCCTCGGAAATCTTTTAATTTCCGAGGCAGGCGGCGAAATGGCCAATCTCTTGCAGAATTCCCGCAGGTCACCGCGTGCTCCACATGCCTCAGCGAAGCATTTCCAACGTCCTGTCGATACGTTGATTGAAAGCGATGGCTTGTGATCATCGTGGAACGGACACAACGCCCTGGCCTCCGAGCTACCTTCGGGTAATACAAATTTCTTCAAGTGCTCGCTAAAAAATGTCGCATGCTTCCCCATTCCGATCTGACCGGGCTGCTTGGATTTGCGTTCCAGATCGAGCGTAGGCCGGTTCCACAAGGCCTCAAGCTTCTTGAGGCTGTATCCACGCCGTGAAAAATAACGAACCCGCGCCAATTTTCTAGAACCTGTTTTCCAATTGTAAGTATTCGGAACGCGCATTAAACGTGTAGCACGTGAGGCCGCCGCATCGGCACGATGCAACTTCGCGAGCACGCGCAGGAGGTGTTCCAGTCTTTCCTTGGTAATTTTGCGGGGCTTGCGAAGCATGTAGTACGGATGTGCTCCCGAGCCGGATTCAACGATCATGTTTGGAGCTGGTTGCAAGGCGCGAAGCTGTTTGACCGCCGCGCGTAGTGTCCGGTGCGGCTTCGTTTTACCGACATCGAGATCCGACCAAATCACCGAGACGACCGGTTTGGGCGGCAATGGATGTTCTTTTTTCCCGCGCCACACGCTGAGCCGTGGTACGACTGTGTAATGGATGTCGTAGCCTTCCGAGTTCAAGTCCGTAATTTCCGACCACCTTCTTTCAAATTCGGCTAGATTCCGAAACCAAAACATCTTTACGGGCGCATAATCTGCGTCTTCTCCGTGATACAAACATCGCAATTCAATATCAACATCGAATGATTGAAGTGTGCCTCGGAACACTCTTCTAAAGAATTTCTTGGGAAATTTCATTTGTCGTTCTCCGTTCGCTGGTTTGGGAGTTCCAGAGGGCCACTGCCCAGCGAAGGCTGCCGTTGCGGCAGAGGCTAGAATTCCCCAGCAGCCCCACTGGAACGTCCTCTATAAGGTACTTTTCACCTCGATCGAGTCAGTCGGTTTTTGAGCCTGTCCGTCAGCCTCGTTCAAAATCATCAGCTTCGCGCGGTCTCCCGAGTAAGTAATGGTATGGCGGTTGGCGGGCCCTGAAGATTCTCGACAGTTATCGGCCCTCGCGGTCTGTTACTTCAGGGATTCGCCAAACCAGCGAAGGGAGAACGACAAATGAAAATCGAGAAGCAAAAACCGCATCTGTCGCTGAGGAGAAAAGTACTTTTGATCTTTCGCTACGACCGTAACGGGAAATGTATTGATGATTGCGATCTGCGGGACCCGAGAGCAGTACTACCTGACGTCCTCAATAAATTAATCAAAGACCGAATCAACGCCGACTGCGATCGATTCACGTATCCCCCTCAGAAGCTCGCAATGCAATATTCGCTGGCTTGAGCGATTCAGCGGAATACTGCGCGCGACGAATCGCCGATTGCGGCAAGTAGAGACATGCTCCCGATACCCTTCGACTCGGGAGCATCGCAGCAACTCGCGATTTGAAGTTTCGATTGGACGGAGTAGGGAAATGCAGTCAAGACGGGCCAATTCGGAATCGTTTGATGGTCTACCGACTCGTTCCCAGAACGCTGTCCCGGCCTCGTCTGAGCTCGCGCCTGCGTTTAATGGAAATACGTCTACCGCCGAAAGCAAGAATCCAGGTACGCTTCCGCCGCGTAGCGGGCCGAAGAAATTGCCGGACCCGTTACGCGAGTTTCTAGACGCGTGCGTTATTCCAGCGCTGGTCGAGAAATATTTGGCCACGCGGAAGGAGACCGGAAAATGAAATTGCGCTGCGCCATCTACGCCCGATTCAGCTCTGATAAGCAGAGCCCAGCATCCATCACGGACCAGGTGCGCAAGTGCCGCGAATATGCACAGGCACGTGGGTGGGAGATTCTGGACGACCACATCTACACCGACGAAGCAATTTCCGGCGCAACGGCGGAACGTGCTGGCCTGCAACGCATGCTTGCGGCAGCCAACGCCAAGTCCTTCGAGATCGTGCTAATTGACGACACGTCGCGCCTCTCTCGGAAGCTCTCGGACTCAATCAACCTTTCGGACCGCCTGATGTTCGCTGGTGTGCGCATCGTGTTCGTCTCTCAAGGCATCGACAGCGAGAACGAGCAGGCCGATATTCTGCTAGCGAAGCATGGAATCGTAGATTCTCTCTACATCCGTGAACTCGCGAAGAAAACTTATCGAGGTGTCGAGGGCAAAGTTCTGAACCGCTTGCACCACGGTGGTCGGTGTTTCGGATACAAGAGCGTTCCCATTGAGGACCCGAAACGCCGGGACCAGTATGGGCGATCGATGATTGCGGGTGCACGTCTCCGTGTTGATGAGGTGCAGGCGAAGGCTGTCCGCAAGATTTTTTCTCTCTACGCTGGCGGTCTGTCCATCAAAGCAACTACCAAACGGATGAATAAGGACGGCGACGCGTCTCCTACGCCACGTGCTGGACGGCAGCACTCGTGGGCACCAACGAGCATCGCCGGAATCCTACGCAACGAGCGCTATCGCGGCGTGGTCAATTGGGCCACAACCCGGAAGATTCGCAACCCGCAGAACGGGAAGCGAATTCAACGCGACAGGCCGAAGTCGGAATGGGTGCGAGTGGAGATGCCCGAACAGCGCATCGTTCCGGAAAAGCTATGGCTGGCTGTACAACAGCGATTTTAGCAGAGGTAAATCGCATTTGGGGACGACAGGGTCGCAAGGGTGGGCTGATGAATGCTCGCGCCGCGTCCAGCCCCTATCTCTTCTCAGGGCTTCTCAAATGCGGCGTTTGCGGAAACAATTTCACTCTGGTTAGTGGCACCGGAAAAAGGCGGCGCTCTGGCCGGTACGGTTGCCCGTTTCACGCGACTCGCGGAACCTGTAAGAACTCGCGGCTCGTGGCAAGAGACGTTCTGGAAAAAGAACTACTCGCGAAGCTACAGCGAGACGTCCTCTCCGATGCTGCCATTGACTACGTACTGGACAAGGTGGGGCAGGAAATCGGAGGACGCTTCGCTGCGCTGGGTGGCGAGATGGAAGCGATGCGCCGTCGAAAGAAGGCTCTGGAATCAGAACTGGCTAACCTGTCGCGTGTAGTCGCGAACGGTATGGACTCGGTAACCATCCGCGCAGCGATTACGCAGCGCGAAGCGGAACTCTCTAGCATTACCAGCCGAACGCTAGGCCGCGATAAAGGCAGCGTCCACATGCAGGTCGCCGGTTTGCGGAAGTTCGTAAAGGACGGTCTAAAAGACATTCGAGCGCTTGTCGCGGGGAAGTACGGAAACCCCGCCGCCGTGCGCGCGGAGTTGGCTCGCCACATCGAATCCATAACACTCCTGCCCGAAGGGGACGGTCGCCAGATTCGCTACAAGGGGAGTTGGAAGCTGCTAGGCGATACGGATGGTGCCGAGGGCCAGAATCGGACTGGCTACGCCGGCCTTTTCAGGGCCGCGCTCTACCGGTGAGCTACCTCGGCACCGGTGCGTCAAACGATTCTACGGAAAATTCGGCGGGGTGACAAACGAAAACGGGTCGTGGCGCAAAGCAGATCTGCGGTTGGCGCGGACGGGTGTGGCGGCGGAGTGCGAAAGATTGAACGCAGAGTGCACAGCGGAAAGGCGGAGTTCACAGTGACGGAAGGAGAGATCCCCGCCTGCGGCGGGGCCGGCATAAAGCAACGGCGCGGTCTTCCCCTCGCGAAAACACTCAGGGCAGGCAAAATGAGGATGCTCGTCGGATCGTCACTTCACGGAGTCGTCGTACTCCTTCATCCAGTTGCGGGCTTTTAGGACTTCACGGGCCTTCGACCCATCTGCGGGGCCTACGATGCCGTCCTTTTCCATCAGGTCGATGAGGCGGGCGGCTCGGCCGTAGCCCACGCGGAGGCGGCGTTGCAGCGTTGAAGTCGAGGCGCGGCCCATTTCGCAGACGACGCGGACTGCGTCCTGGTAGAGATCGTCGTCAACTTCATCGCCGTTGTCGGCGCCGCTGCCACCACCGCTGGCGGAACCGTTCGCGGCGTTTTCGTCTTTTTCTTTAGGCGGCTTGAGGAGTTCTTCGTTGTAGATGGCCTGGGCTTGTTCACGCCAGAAATCGCAGACGGCTTCTACTTCGCGTTCGTGGACGTAGGGGCCGTGAATGCGGTGCAGGCGTGAGGAGCCTGCGGGCAGGTAGAGCATGTCGCCTTTGCCCAGGAGCGATTCCGAGCCGTTGGCGTCGAGGATGGTGCGCGAGTCAACTTTGCTGGCCACGCGGAAAGAAATGCGGGCGGGAAAATTGGCTTTGATTAATCCGGTGATTACGTCTACCGAGGGGCGTTGCGTCGCTAAGATCAGGTGGATGCCTACCGCGCGAGCCATTTGCGCCAAGCGGGTGATGGATTCTTCTACGCCGTTGGTATCGACCATCATCAGGTCGGCGAGCTCGTCCACGACGATGACGAGGTACGGTAGGGGCTTATGTTCGTCTTCTTCGGCGCCATCGAACAGGGAGAGCGATTGACCCTTTTCGAAGGAGCGATTGTACTGCTCGATGTTGCGCACGCCGCGGGAGGCCAGCAGCTTAAGGCGCCGCTCCATTTCGCGGGTCGCGTTGCGCATCACGTTGGCTGCAACTTTGGGGTCAGTGACGACAGGCGCGAGCAGGTGCGGGATATCGGCGTAGAGACCAAGTTCCACTTGCTTCGGGTCGATCAGGACCAACTTTAGTTCATCGGGCGTGGCTTTGAAGAGCATGCCCATGAGCAGGGAATTGATGAAGACGCTCTTGCCGGTGCCGGTCGAGCCAGCGATGAGCAAGTGCGGCATCTGAGTCAGGTCGCCGGCGCGGATGCGGCCGATCAGGTCCTTGCCGAAGGGGAGGCTGAGCTTCGACGGCGAATGGCTGAATTCCGGCGACTCGACCACGTCGCGCAGGGCGATGGTTTCGCGATGCACATTGGGAACTTCGATGCCTACCGTGGATTTGCCGGGGATGCGTTCGATCAAGATGGATTCGGCTTGCAACGCGAGGCAGAGGTCGTCACTGAGGCCGGTGATGCGGCTGTACTTGATGCCGGCCTCGGGCTTGAATTCGAAAGTGGTGACGACCGGGCCGGGATTGATTTGCGTGATGTGGCCGCCGACATCGAATTCCATGCATTTGGCTTCGATGGCGTGGGCGCGCTCTTTCAGTTCGTTCTCGTCCATTTTTTCGCCGCGCTCGGCATTGGAAAGGAGCGAAGGCGAAGGAAGTTTGTAAGTGGTCTTGCCCGTCGCGATCTTTGGCTCGGCGGATTTTTTCTTTGCGGGCGGAGGGGCGACGGATTCGTTGTCGTGGAACTGGATGACTGTGGGCGCGCGGCGGGCTGCTTCGGACGCTTCCTCGGCTTCGCGCTCTTCCTCTTCTTCGTCCTCGGCGGTGAGTTCTTTGGTGGAAACGCGTTGCCGCGGGACGGGCGGGCGTCCGGCGATTTTGATTTCTTCCACGCGCTTGCGCAGGCGATCGGATTCACGGGTTTCGCGCCAGTCTTTCACGCGCGCCAGCAGCTGGCCGACGTAGCCGTCGTTCGCCATCGGTTTCTTCAACCACGTCCAAGCCGTACGGAAGGAAAAGCTGGTGGTAAGAAATAGGGCGGTCAGAAACGTTGCAGCGGCCACCAGTGCCGCGCCGATTGGATTGAAAGCTGCGCGCAGGGATTGGGCGAGGATTGTTCCCAGCATGCCTCCGGCGGGTAGCGCGCTGCGGACTTCCGGTATCGGGAGCATCGCCAGCCCTGACGCAAATGATCCAAGCAGCATCGTAAAGCCGATCGCTTTCGCGACTGGAGCTTCCAGCAACTGGCTGCGGAACCATTTCATGGCGACCAGAAACATTCCTATGGGAAACATAAACGCCGCGAAGCCGCAGAACTGGAAGAAGAGGTCGGCGACATGGGCTCCGACCGGACCAATCCAGTTGTGCGCGGGCTCAGAGCCGAGTGGCGGCGCCGAGACGTTGAACGAAGCGTCGCGCGGAGAGTATGTGAGCAGGCTGAGAGCGAGCAGGACGGCGAGACTGAGGCCGACGAAGCCGATCAGCTCGTTGAGGCGTTTATTTTGGGTAGGAGTAAGGATCCGCACGACGATTTCCCCTTTTTTCCTATGGGCGCGGCGTCGCTCGCTTACGGCCGGATTATACGGCCAAAGCCGGTGGCGTGGCGATAATAGGGCGCCGAAGGATGCCGCTGTGAGGCGTCCTCTGGCTGAACGGCAACGACTGGGCACAAACCGGGGAAGGCCGCCGCGTAGAAAACCTGGGATGCGCCGGCGCTAACGCGCAAAACCCAGGTGGAGGAACGCAAGCAACAAAATGACTATACCAAAGGCAATGCGGTAGTAAATAAAGATTTTCAGAGTGCGTGTCTGCAAATACTGCAGGAAGAAGGCGATGACGACGAAACCGACTACGGCGGACACGGCGATGCTGATGATGAGCGTGGATTGCGGCAGGTCGAGGGCACCGGCGTGATGGAGTTTCAGGAGCTTAGGGACTTCTTTTGCGGCGGCTCCGGCGATCAGCGGCGTCGAGAGCAGGAAGGAGAAGCGGGCGGCGGCTTCGCGCGTCATGCCGCGGAACAGGCCCGTGGTGATGGTGATGCCGGAGCGCGAAACGCCGGGAAAAAGCGCCAGAGCTTGCGATGTACCGATCGCGAGCGAGTCGCCCAGGGACGTCTGTTCGAGGCGGCGGGTGAGGCGGGCGGAATATTCCGCGTACCACATCAGCAGGGCGATGGCGATCATGGCGCCGGCGATGGGGATCGGACTGCGCAGATTTTCTTCGATCCAATGTTCGAAGAAAAATCCTACCAGGGCGCCAGGGATGGTGCCGGCTACCAGGTACCAGAACAGGCGCTGATTCTGCAGGACCATTTGTTCGCTGGCGCGTTTGGGATAATGGAAGCCGAGGCCGCAGAGCGTGAGTTGAATCCACTCGCGGAAGAAATAGAGCAGGACGGCGATCAAGGTGCCGAGGTGCAGCGCTACGTCGAATGCGAGGCCGGGATCGGGCCAGTGCAGCAGGTCGGGAATCAAGATCAGGTGCGCGGAGCTGCTGATGGGAAGAAATTCCGTGAGGCCCTGCACGACGGCCAGAATGATTGCTTGCCAAAGAAGCATCGGTTTTCAGTTCTCCCTGGTGACGGCCCGCGCCGCCTGCTATTTGTGCGTCCTCTATCTATCGTGGAAGGGTCTTGCTCATCGCGAACGCATCGCGCCCGCCGGGATAATAGTCTTTCTTGATGCCGCGATTACGATATCCATGCTTGGTCCAGAAGGCAACCGCCGAATCGTTGTCTGTTGCTGTTTCCAGCGCTACTGCGCGGACGCCGTTCGTGGCAAGGCGGATTTCGATTTCATTGAGTAGCTTCGTGCCGACATGGTGCCGACGAAATTCGGGCAGTACGTCGATCGTGACGATGTAGCCGCTTTCGTCGCGCCGCGCGCTGATGCAGAAGCCTGCGATTTGTTTTTCCGCTGCGCCCGGGGATTCGGATTCGACGTGCGCTTCCGCCACCAGGCAATCCGAGCCGTTAAAACGCAAGTACGCGCGCAACTCGCGCTTCGAGTAGGCGACTTCCGCCTCGTAGCACGCCTGGTCGATTTCGTAGAGCGTGTCGAAGTCTTCGGGCTTGAAACTTCTGAGCATGATGTTCACAGCGGAGTCTAGACTTCCAGGATCACCGGCAGAATCAGGGGCCGCTTGGCGGTTTGTTTGTTGAGGAAGCGCTTCAGGTCCTGGCGAACTTTTTCTTTGATGACGCTCCAATCGGTTTTTTCTTCCTGGGTGGATTGCTCGATGGTGCGCAGGATGATCTCGCGGGCTTGATTGATGATTTCGGCGCCGTCTTCCGAGGGCAAAAATCCGCGCGTGACAATTTCCGGCGCGGTCTCCATGCGTCCGGAGTGCTTGTTGATCACCATGATGGGCACGACCACGCCGTCTTCGGACAGGTGGCGGCGATCGCGAATCACTACTTCTTCGATTTCCTCGAGCGAGCCAGAATCGACCAGCACGCGTCCGGCGATGACTGGCTCGCGCCTGTGCGCGCCGCCGTCGGCGGTGAATTCTACCGGCTGTCCGCTTTCCAGCAGGAAAATCTGACTGCCTACTGCGCCTAATTGTTCGGCGAGCGCCGAATGACGGAAAAGCTGCCGGTATTCGCCGTGCACGGGAACGAAATACTTCGGGCGTACCAATTGCAGCAGAATTTTCATTTCTTCCTGGCTGGCGTGGCCGGAAACGTGGATCGGAGCCGAGCGTCCCCCCTCGTAATAAACCAGGACGCGGCGGCGGAAGAAATGGTCGATCATGCGGAAGATGGCTTTTTCGTTGCCGGGAATGATGCGGGAGGAAAGAATTACGGTGTCGTTTTCGGCGATGCTTAGCAGGCGATGATTGTCCACGGCAATGCGCGAGAGCGCCGACATCGGCTCGGCCTGCGTGCCGCTTGCGATCACCACCAATTTCTGCGGATCGAAAGTGCGAATATCCTGCGGACGCACGACGCTGCCGTCCGGCACGCGCAATTTGCCCAGACCGTGCGCGATTTCCACATTGTCCACCATGCTGCGGCCCACAAAACCGATTTTGCGCCCGACCATGCGCGCGATATCGATCACCTGCTGGACGCGGTGAATGGAACTGGCGAAGCAGGAGACGAGAACTTTGGCAGGCGCGGCACGGAATAATTCCTCGAGGCGCACCACCACGGCGCGTTCTGATAGCGTGAAGCCGGGACGCTCGACGTTGGTGCTGTCGCTGAACAGCGCGAGCACGCCTTCTTGGCCGTAGCGCGCGAAGGCGTGCATGTCGAAAGGCTTGTCGTCCACCGGCGTGTGATCAATTTTGAAATCGCCGGTATGAATGATGACGCCAACAGGAGTGCGCACGGCGAGCGCGACGCAATCAATGGTGCTGTGCGTTACGTGCAAGTATTCGATGGAAAATGGACCGAGAACGGTTGTTTGTCCGGCTTTCACTTCGTGGAGCTTGGCTTTATCGAGCAGCGCGTGTTCTTCCAGCTTCTTGCGTACGATGGCGAGCGTAAATTCCGTGCCGTAGATTGGGACGTTCAAGTCGCCGAGGATGTAGGGGATCGCGCCGATGTGATCTTCGTGCGCGTGGGTGAGGACGATGGCGCGCACCATGCGTTTATTCTGCTTCAGGTAGGTAATGTCCGGAATGACGATGTCCACGCCGAGAAGTTCCTGTTCGGGGAACATCAGGCCGGCGTCAATGACGATGATGTCGTCGCCGGTGCGCAGCGCGAGCATGTTCATGCCGAACTCGCCCAGCCCGCCCAGCGGAATGGCCCACAGTGATGGTTGGCTCAATTTGTATGCCCGATTTGTTCGTTCAGCTCGACCAAGGGGGTTGCACGCAGCGAAAGCAGTCCCGCAATGAAGCCGATGCACGAAAGTCTTCGTTCTTTGTTCGCGGCTATCGTATCACACCCAGCGTTGAGGATGAGGGCGGAGCGAGGAAGGGAGGTTTGGCAGAGGCGTCTGTTTAGGGCGCCGTCTGTGCTGTGCGGCGAAACTTCGATGCGTTCCGGATCGTTGGCGGGCTGGCGAGCGAAGGCGGTCTTCCCGATGTCCTGGCATCCGCTGCAGAGCATGTCGCGGCACCTTTCCCTCCAGACCGCCGCTACAAAACCGGTCCGCGCACGCATTTTTTTAGTCCGATCTGCCTCCGGCGAAAATGCGCGCTATGGCGACTAGCAACACCGCACCTACCGTGGCGGCTGCGAGGCTACCGAGGAACCCGAAGCTGACAATTCCCAGGCGTGTGAAAATCCAGCCGCCGATCACGGCTCCTACCAGGCCCAGAATCACGTCGGTGATGCAGCCAAATCCGCGGCCGCGCGCGATGGTGCCCGCCAGCCATCCTGCGATCAGGCCGATGATGATCCACCAGATGATTCCGTGGGTTTCGACGTAAACCACCCAACCGTGTTCCGTCGATGGAAGTTGCTGCAGTAGTGTGGCCATCGGAAAAGCAGCCATGCGGCCTCCTGAAATTATTCCTGGCAGAAAATATATCCTAGAGTTTTATAGATTAGCTTGGCCGCTAGAAAATCCGCGGCGTGATCGCGCGGACGCGGGGAAAGCTCGGCCACGTCCAGGGCGACGATTTTTTTGTGGTCGGCGACCGCGCGGATCAGCGACGTCACCTGAAACCAGTCGAGGCCGCCCGGTTCGGGCGCGCCGGTGGCGGAGACGATCGAAGAATCGAAGCCATCCACATTCACAGTGACATAAACGTGCGGCCCCAGATCTTCCAGCGCTTTTGCGATCCAGGCTTTCACCGGGGCGCGCACAATGTCTTTCGCCCAATAAATTTTCGTTTGCAGCTTTCCAACTTCTTTGGATTCTTCCTCGGAAATTGAGCGCACGCCCACCTGCACCGCAGGGCACATTTCGACGACGCGGCGCATGGTGCAGACATGGCTACCGGGGTTTCCTTGATACTCGTTGCGCATTTCGGCGTGGGCGCCGATGTGTAGGACGCAGAGGTCTTTGAATTTTTTTAGCGTGGCGGAAACTAAAGGCGGAGTGAGGGAATGTTCGCCGCCTAGCGCAACGGGAAATTTTCCGGCATCCAGCAATTCCAGCTGCGCGGTGAAAAGTTCGCGCAGCACCTCTTCGAACGTGCCGTCCTGCGTGTCAATCGGCGGCCAGGTGGCGATGCCAATCTCGCGGCTGGGGTCGAGTTCGAGTTCTTCGTCGTAAAGTTCCATGTGGCGGCTGGCTTCCAGGATCGCGCTCGGGCCGTTGCGCGTACCGCGTTCGTAGGTGGCGGTGCGTTCCAGTGGGACGGGAAAAATCACCGCGCGCGCCGTCTCGTATGCGGAAAGTTCGTCGGGAAGTCCGCCGAAATTATGCGGCGGCATGGGCGTGTATCGGGACATGTGCGGTCTAAGCTCCTGCGATGCAGTAGAAATTTTTCTTTCGTCTCGTGCGCATTTGCAGTATCAATGATGCGCGCGCACGCGCAAGTTCCTGCTCCCTGGCCTCTTGGGAGACATACATTACCTGTGAGGACGCTGAATGGCAAAGAAAAAGGGCGCGACCGGACGAATCTTGCACGATCCGGTGGAGGACCGCCTCACTCCGATTTATCCGTTGGACTTATCGAAGATTCGCACCATTGACGACATGGTGCGCGCGATGAGCCAGACGGCTTACACCGCGCGGCAGATTGGCGACGCGGCGGACGTGCTAGAAGCGATGGCGCGCGACAAAGATTGTTTTATTGTGATGACGCTTTCTGGCGCCTTGACCGTGGGAAAAATGGGATTGGTTTTTTGCGATCTGGTCGATTCCGGAATCGTGAAGGCGATCGTTTCTACTGGCGCCTTGATGGCGCACGGATTGGTGGAAGCAACGGGGCGTTCGCATTTTCGTTACGACCCGACGATGGACGACAACGAACTGTTCTTGGCCGGCTACAATCGCGTTTACGATTCGCTGGAGCCGGAAGTGAATCTGGACGCGGTGGAAGTGGTGGTGGACCACGTGCTGCAGCGTTGGCCGGACGATGAAGTTGTGTGCAGCTGGAAACTGAATCAGCGCATTGGGGAGTATCTGGCGCGTCATGCCAAGGGCCGCGGAATTTTGAAATCGTGCATCGAGCACAACGTGCCGGTTTTTGTGCCGGCGTTTACGGATTCCGAGCTGGGTATTGATTTTGCTTTGTACCAGAGGCAGCGCAAGAAGGAAGGTAAGGCCCCGCTGCGTTTTGATCCGTTCTTGGATTTTGAGCATTATGCGCAGACGATGCTGGCGACGAAGCGGATGGGAATCTTGACGATTGGCGGAGGAGTGCCGCGGAACTGGGCGCAGCAATTCGGCGTGTATGCGGAATTGCTGGCGCGGCGCGGGTACGAGAAAATTCCGCTGAAGCGTTATAACTATGGGTTGCGGATTTGTCCCGAGCCGGTGAATTGGGGCGGGCTTTCGGGAAGCACGTATACCGAAGCTGTGTCGTGGGGGAAATTTGTGCCGCTCGAGGAAGGCGGACGATTCGCGGAAGTCTTGGAAGACGCCACGGTGGCGTTGCCGTTGATTGTCGGTGCGGTGCTCGAGCGCCTGGGATATGCGCAGGGCGGCGCGAAACCTGGGAACCGCGCGGCGGGCGCGCGCCGGAAGTGATTGCTTAGCGTTGCGTCGCGCGTTCGTGAAAGAAAGTTTTTCGCGCGCTGTGCGGGCACGTTTTTGGATCTTATGTTGCGGTTCGGCCTCGCTCGGTCGTCTTGCTGCCTTTCCTGCGCTTTCCAGCTCCAGCGAAATTGGGATTCCTCGCGGACACGCCATGGTTGCGGACAGCGTCAAGACCGTCGCCGAATGGGACGACGCCTCGATGACGCGATTTACGCTCGGGTCGGGCTGGAACGTGCGCGTCTTTGCCAAGCACAACGCGCAGTATTTGTGGTTTGATTTGGAAGCAACCACGCATGCGGGCACGCGCTTGTTCCCGGAAATTTTGCGCGATTCGCGCAACGCGAAATCGCGGCTGTGGCAGAAGAGCCAGTGGTGGCTGCATGTCTAAAATAATTTATGCGAAGGCAATGGCGCGCCAAACGTGCAGGAAACGGCGGGCAAGCTGCAATCGCCGGGGAGGAGGATCGGAATGGCGTTCGATCTGGCCGATGCGAACGGCCAAGCGGATCAGAAAGCGTACTTCTGGTCCGCAGGCGCCAAAAATGAATCGCCGAAAACTTGGGGAATTGCCGTCGCGGAACCAAAACGCGGAATCGCTAGCAGTGGTGATTAATCGTCTTCGCCGATCAGGATGGCAGCAGCGAGCACTGTAGTCCACAGGCCGCGTTTATCGCCTACGGCGGACTGCGTAATGTTCATGGTGCGGACGATCTTGTTGGAGATGCGATAGACTTCTTTTTTCTCGTCCCACGATAAATCCGGATCGAATTCCACGTTCAGAGTGGTCGCCAGCATTTCGGCGGCGAGTTCCTCGGTGTATTCTCCGGCAATCTCTTCGCTCTCACCGAATGAATGATGTTCAGATAAGTACCCGAACATGGACTTATCGGCGGGCAGCGCGAGGCCCACGCCCGCGGCGATGAGGCGATGCGGTTCGCGCGTCTGATTTTCGCTGATTACGGTGAACGCTACCTGGCCGGGCTTAATGTGCTTCAAACCTTCGCTGCGGGAAATCAGTTTGCAATAGGGCGGGAAAATCGAAGAGACGCGAACGATGTTGCACGCGGCAATGCCCGCGTTGCGCAAAGCCAGCTCAAAGCTGGAAAGGCGCTCGCGGTGTTTCCCGACTCCCTTGGTGAGGAAAATTTTCTTCGCGACGAACGCCATGAGTATTACCGAACTGCGGTGCCTCCACGGAATCGAGTCGAAAAAACCAGCGCATCGAAAACTAACAAGCACATGGAGCGATGTCAATGGAATTCAGCGTCGCGGCGAAATCTCGCCGTCGCAAAAGTGCTGGCGGCGCGTGCTGAATATTACAGATTGATGAATTCGTCGGCGGCGAGCGGGAGGTGCCCGCGCCGTAATGGCACATTTTCGGAATCTCTTTGCGATCGTGACGCCTGAGCGGAGGCTGCGAGTACGGCGGGACTTTTTCTGGAGCGCACGAGGCCACAAATGAAAATGGGGACCCGCGGTGCGAGTCCCCATCGAGGGAAGCGGCGGATGGCGGCAACGCATCGCCGCCATCACGTGATTAAACTCCTACCATCCCC
Source organism: Candidatus Acidiferrales bacterium (assembly GCA_035602855.1). GTDB lineage: Bacteria > Acidobacteriota > Terriglobia > Acidiferrales > UBA7541 > Palsa-295. Next base: position 66,263 of record DATNLN010000002.1, on the reverse strand, counting down.
ACCGGCCGTAGTAGCCGTAGTACGCCGGATACGGATACGGGCCGTAGGGGTACCCGTAATATCCGTAAGGCGGCGGTGGATATGGACGCATCAGGCGCGGCCGCGGTGCTGATTTTGACTGCGCGTAATCCTCTGAAGTTACCGGGCGGAACGCTACGTTGCTGCGCACGGTCGAAATCGTCACCGGATTTTCCAGCCGGAAAGTCAGCACATCTTCCGGCGGGATAATCGTGGGCTTGCCGCGCGTGAGCAAAACTCCGGCAACGCTGGCGACAAATCCCGCGCCCGCGCCAATGGCCGCGCCCGGGCCGCCCGCCGCAGCGGCGCCGATCGCTGCGCCCGTGCCCGTGGTGACGCCGATGGCAGCCGCATCGCGGCCGTTCGAAGTTCCAGCGGAAGCGTTCAGCAGCGTGGTTTGTACCGGCACCAGCTGGCCGTCGACCAGCGTCAGCTGGCTCAAATCGAGCTGCAATTTCGAAACGCCACTTACGCGGCCGGCCCTTTTCGCGTCGGTGACGTGGCCGATTACATTTTGATTGCGGCGCATCACTACCCAGCCGTCCACGACGATGGGCTGGGCGAGCGTGGCGATGAATTCGTCACCGGTTTTGTTGCGGTCGCTGGAGAGCCAGTCGGAGGTGCGTACCTGGATCACGCTGCCGGCGGGAATCGTGAGCGCATCGGGCAGATTCGCAGGCCGCGTACGCACATAGGGCGGCGGTGCGGGCTGCTGATTTTGCGGCGGGGGAGCCGGCGGGAGCGGCCCAGTCTGATCCGGTGGCGGTGGCGGAGGAGCTTGTTGATCTTGTTGCGGAACCTGTTGCTGGTCTTGCGTCTGTTGATTCTGCTGCGGCCGCGCGGATTGATCCTGTTGTTGCTGCTGATCGGGCTGCGCCTGCTGGTCCTGCTGCGGCGGCATCGTTTGGTCCGGCTGAGTCTGCGGGGCGTTCGCAGGTGCGGTCGCCGGGGGATTCGCTTGGTCAGGCGGATTCTGCTGATCCTGCTGCGCCAGTGCGGGCACGGCACTCAGGAGCATCCCCAGTGCCAATACGCCCAGCGTCCGGCCATTCCATTGTTTGAACGCGTTGCGGTTCGATCGTTCCAAGTTCATCGCTTACTCCTGTGCTGCTCCTATGGCAGCGCGGCAACTCCGCTGGTGGGCAAACATTGCTCGCCCGGCCAAAACCTGCTCCCCGGCGTCCCGTATAAGTGATGGCGGAACGCCCGCCCGGAGTTGTCTCCGTTGTGTACAACCCGCCAATGCGGGAAAAGTTTCGCCGGCCATTCACCAAATTAGATTCAACTCGCTTGATTAGATTCACGGCCGGTGGTTCGCGTTTCAGAGGCCGAACAGGGGGAATTATTGCTTGCAGAGGAGCGGGACGCAAGGCGACAGGGTATCGGCGACCAATTTCAACTCACGCAGCTGGGGGTGCGTGAAATCCGGTCCGGCATCGGCGGCCGTCTTGCCTTTGCGCGAAATCTGAATCACGGCGGCGACTTTGCGTTCCTGCAGGATCGGTGCGCTCATGATTTTCTGGATGGCTTCGCCGCGCTCGTCTTCGGTGATGGGCACGGCTTCGAATACGGATGAGTGCGGGACCACCGCGAAATGGTTGATTACTTCGGGGCGTTTTTCGCGCACGGTGCGGGCGGCCAGGGAATTGGTGCTGGTGAGCGGAATCTGGCCCACTTGCCGCAGCTTTTCGGGGACCACGAAGCGCAGGAAGCGGTCGTCGTCGGTGATCACCAGGATCGCGACTTCGTGCGGCTGCACCGCGAAGTTCTTGCTGACCATGTCCACCACACGGTTTAGTCCGACGAACTCGCCACCCGAGCTCTGGCGGACAACTTCGCCCACCCACTTCTTTAGTTCGCTGATAGATTCGCTGGACATGTCAGTGCTGTTCTCTTTCGGGACAGTCTAGCATCGCAGCCGCAAGCCCCTACGACCCAATCGGCAGTCTGTATCCAAAGGATAGCTAGTGAGTAGCGCACCCGACTGGAATTAGGGTCACGGCGCGAGTGTTGTGTCGCTCGATGTGCCGGTAATTTGATTGATTTGGAGCTGAGGCAGTTTGAATCGGAGCATCCTGCTGGCTCAGGGATTGGTTCAGAATTTGGCGTGACCCGCGAATGACGACTACAGGATGGCGCGCACAACGCCGCCGTCTACGCGGAGGGCGGAGCCGGTTGTCGCGGAAGCGAGCGGACTGGCCAGATACACGATCATGTGGGCGACTTCTTCAATGGTTTCGAATCTCTTCAGCAGGGAGGTGGGGCGAACGGTTTTGAAAAACTCCGCTTCGAAAGCGGCGGAGTCGCTGCCTGCTCCCAATTGCGCGATGAAAGTTTCGACTCCCTCGGAACGCGTGGGCCCGGCGAGAACGCTATTCACAGTGATTCCGGTCCCTGCGACGGTTTCGGCAATACCGCGCGCCACGGCGACCTGCGCCGCCTTGGTCATACCGTAGTGAATCATCTCGGCGGGAATCTGTACGGCGGACTCGGAGGAGACGAACAGGATTCGGCCCCAATTTTTTTCGCGCATGCTCGATAGATAATGGCGCGACAGGCGGACGCCGCTCATCACATTGGCCTCAAAGAGGCGAAACCAATCCTCATCCGGAATCTGTTCGAAGGGCTTCGGTTCGAAGATCCCCATGTTATTGACCAGAATTTCGACTCTGGGAAAAGCCTGGATAAGTTTTGTGCAACCTGCGGCGTTCGAAACATCAGCCGCGACGCCCGACACATCCGTTTTGGCATGCGCTTTGCGAATTTTCGCGATGGCGGCGTCCACGCGCACCTGCGTTCTGCCGTTCACCACGACCGACGCGCCTTCGGCTGCGAATACGCTAGCCGTCGCGAAACCGATTCCGGCGGTGGAGCCCGTTACCAATACTTTTTTGCCTGCCAGTTGCAGATCCATGAGCCTTTCCTTCCATCGGCACGCAACGTTTCCGCTGCGACATGTTTTTAATGGAGCAACTGCACTGCTTGGCAAGATAGCACATCTCGGAATGGGATACCGATGGCGTCGCGCGCCAGCCGCAAAGGCATTGGCGGAAAGCGAAGGATTCATCTTTAATTGCTACAATCGCGGATCGCTCTATGTGCGGGACGGGAGTGGAAAAATGAGTAGCACAAAAATCCACTGGGGACGAATTTTGCTGGGCGGGCTGCTTGCGGAAATAGCCCTGATTCTTGCAATAGTTCCTCTTGGATCGCATCTCGGCGAGAACTTCCTGCACTACACGGCTCCCCCCGGATCCTTCCTCATGTGCTTCCTGGGAGCGCACTGGGTGTGTCGGCGGATCGAATCCCATTTCGTTCTGCAGGGGACGTTGGTGGGAGTGGTGGCGGCGCTGATCTACATCGCCTTGACGCGCGCGCAGCCTGAACCTTTCGCGTACATTGTGGCCCACGCACTGAAACTGGCGGGTGGCGCATGCGGCGGCTTCGTCGCCCAACTGCGTCGGTCACCTTCTGCGCCGCAACCCGTTCACGATTGATCGACTGCCTCTCCCGTTCCGACTCGCCCTTTATTCGGCAGCAGCGTCGCGATTCGCGTTGTCCGTGACGAGCTCATCCAGGAACATGAGAATGCTTAGTTGCGGTTGCGGCGACAATGCTGTTTCGGGTTCAGCTATAAGATAAAAGCCGGACCGCGTGAAACGATGCTGCAGCAGGGAAAAGGGTCCTGAAGGTTCTTGCCACCTTGGCTGTCTGACGCACGACCGCGTCCACAGGACTCGCCATATTGAAGGAGCTCTCCGCCCTTAGGTAAAAGCCACCGCCCGTTTTCTTTGTAAACGAAAATCTCAGCCCCTTGGTCAAGGGTTCAATCGCACTCACACTTCCCGTTGTATGAGGCGAAAAGTTGCGATTTCCGCCTGCGAGCTCGCATCCATAGTGAGCAGCGATCGCTTCCCTCCGTAGGGATTTTCCCGCCCCGTTCTCGCCGACGAACAAACAGACCCAGCTGGCGATGTCGACGGTCTCAAGCGATGCGATTGCTCGAATATCAAACGGGTATTTTTCGCGGCGGCTCATGCGTTCGCACCGCAGCGATCTTGTTTTCACTCTCATCCTAGTGCACGGTGTCCTGCTAGCAGTATGTCTTTGCTCTCGATTGAGCGCACCACACAGACCGACTACCATCCCGTCTTGTTGCAAACTTTTGCGGGCGCAACTATACTGAAACTTCTGCGGGTTAGTGTTCGATGCGCTTGGAGTGTGCATGTCGGTTGCAGCGACTGATTCTAAGACGAGTTATCTCCTCGACAAACTGCAGTCCCTCAGCGGCGTAATACCAATTGGAGCATTTCTGGCCGAACATTTCTGGTCGAACAGCTACGCCCTGGTGAGCGTCGCCAAATACAACGATGTCTCGCAGGAATTGCAGCAGATTCCCTGGCGACTCATTGTTGAAACCTGCGTGCTTTTCATTCCGATCCTGTTCCACGGGCTTTACGGCATTTACATTTGGTGGACGGGGAAGTCGAACGCCATCGGGCATCCCTGGATGGCCAATTGGCTGTATGTGTTGCAGCGTTGGACCGGTATCATCGCTTTCATTTTCATCGGCTGGCATTTGTACACGGAGCGGTTTCTGGGCCACGGCGTCACCACCTACGCCGAGGTGCAGCGCAACTTGATGAATCCCTGGTACCTCACTTTTTACATCGTGGGAATCACTTGCGCTTCATTCCATTTGGGCAACGGGCTGTGGAATTTCGCCTGTAAGTGGGGAATTGCGGTCAGCGTCTCGGCACAGCGTGCGGCAGGATGGTTCGGCGCGGCCGTCGCGGTGGCGTTTACATTTATCGGCGTGGCGATTGTGATTGCGCTGCATTACGGGGCGTTCCCGCTGGGGGGCTACGTCCAATGAGGCAGCCGAAAATTATCATCGTAGGCGGCGGCCTGGCCGGCTTGATGGCGGCAATCAAGGTGGCCGAAACCGGCGTGCCGCTGGATTTGTTTTCCATCGTGCCGGTGAAGCGCTCGCACTCCGTTTGCGCCCAAGGTGGCATCAACGCGGCGAAAAATTTGAAGGGCGAAGGCGATTCCACCTGGAAGCATTTCGACGACACGATATACGGCGGCGATTTTCTGGCGAATCAGCCGTTGGTGAAGGGCATGTGCGAGGCGGCTCCCGCGATTATTGACCTGCTGGATCGCATGGGCGTGATGTTCAATCGCACGCCGGAGGGATTGCTGGATTTCCGGCGCTTTGGCGGGACGCTTTATCATCGCACTGCGTTTGCAGGCGCCACCACCGGACAGCAATTGTTGTACGCGCTGGATGAACAAGTGCGCCGCTTCGAAGCCGAAGGGAAAGTAAAAAAATTCGAAGGTTGGACTTTTCTTTCCGCCGTGCTGGATCACGCAGGGGTGTGCCGCGGCATCTGTGCCATGGATTTGAAGACCATGGAGATCAAAACGTTCCCGTGCGACGCCGCGATTTTCTGCACCGGCGGTATCGGAGCGGTATTTGGGCGCTCGACGAACTCCGTGGTTTGCACCGGGTCTGCGCAATCGGCTTTGTTCCAGCAAGGCGCTTACTACGCCAACGGCGAATTCATTCAAGTGCATCCCACGGCGATTCCCGGGGAAGATAAGCTCCGGCTGATGAGCGAATCGGCGCGCGGTGAGGGCGGCCGCGTGTGGGTGCCCAAGACGCCGCAGGATCCGCGTCCAGCAAGGCAAATTCCGGAAAGCGAACGATTTTATTTTCTCGAAGAGTGGTATCCGAAGTACGGTAACCTGGTTCCGCGCGACGTTGCCACGCGCGCGATTCACAAGGTCGTATACGAAATGAAGTTGGGCCTCGCGGGCGATCCGGCTGTATATCTGGACGTGACGCACATTCCGCGCGAGGTGCTGGAGCGCAAGCTCGAGGGCATCCTGGAGATTTACCAGAAATTCGTGGGCGTCGACCCGCACCTGGAGCCGATGAAAGTTTTTCCGGGGATGCACTACACCATGGGCGGCTTGTGGGTGGACAACGAGAATCAGGCCACCAACCTGCCGGGGGTTTACGCGGCGGGCGAATGCGAGTACCAGTATCACGGAGCGAACCGGCTGGGCGCCAATTCGCTGGTTTCGTGCATCTACGGCGGAGGAATCGCAGGATCGGCGGCGGTGCGGTACGCGCGCAACCTGGAATCGGGTTGCGAGAACACTTCGCCTGCGGTGTATGAACGCGAGCGGGTGCGCCAGCAGGACATTTCAGACGCTTTGCTGAACCAGCATACCGGCACGGAAAATCCGCTGGCGATTTGGCGCGAGATGGGCGACATCATGACCGAAAACGTCACGGTGATCCGCTACAACGCGGCGATGCAGCAGACCCTGGTGAAGCTGGACGAGCTGAGCGAGCGCTTCCAGCACATTAATTTGCAAGACCGCACGCAATGGTCGAATCAAACGCTGAATTTCGTGCGCGAGCTGGGCAACATGCTGCTCCTGGCGAAAGTGATCACGCTGGGCGCGATTGCGCGCAACGAAACGCGCGGCGCGCATTACAAGCCCGAATTCCCCGAGCGTGACGACGCGAATTGGCTGAAGACCACTATCGCGAGCTGGCATGCCGGAAAAATCAAGTTGGAATATGAGGCGGTGGATACTTCGCTGCTGCCGCTGCGCGAGAGGAAATACACCGCGGCGAAGTGAAGCCGGAAATAGTGGACTCAGTAGCCGGCGGAGAAAGTGAGACAGCGTGGCCGATAAAACTTTCATCGTGAAGATCAAGCGCCAGCAGCGCCCGGATGAAGCCGTGCGCTGGGAAGAATACGAGCTGCGCTACCGGCCGCACATGAACGTGATCATCTGCCTGCGCGACATCGCGGAGAAACCTTTCACGCGCAGCGGCAGCGAATCCACTCCCGTAAGCTACGAAGCGAATTGCCTGGAAGAAATCTGCGGGGCGTGCGCGATGCTGGTCAACGGCAAACCGCGCCAGGCCTGCACGGCACTGGTGGACGATCTGGAAAAGCCGATTCGCCTGGAGCCGCTGACAAAATTTCCACTGATCCGGGATTTGCAGGTGGATCGCAGCTCCATGTTCGAAAATTTGAAGCGCACTAAGTGCTGGATCCCGATTGACGGCACCTATGACATCGGCCCCGGGCCGCGCATGTCCGCGGAAAAGCAGGAAGTGGGCTACGCGCTTTCGCAGTGCATCACTTGCGGCAATTGCCTGGAGATTTGCCCGAAGGTGAATGAGCATTCCAATTTCGTGGGCGCGGCAATTGTCAGCCAGGTGCGTCTATTTAATATGCATCCCACGGGTGCCATGCACGCCGGGCCGCGGCTGGAAGCGTTGATGGGGCCGGGCGGAATCGAGGACTGCGACAACGCGCAGAACTGCGTGAAAGTTTGCCCCAAGGGGATTCCGCTGACGGAATCACTGGCTGCCGTGAATGGCCAGGTGCTGCTACACGCGGTGAAGAGTTTCTTCCGAGGTTCGTGAGGGTCGCGACCCGAGCCTTTCTGTTTTGTCGCCGCAGGTTGTAGAATCCCAAAGAATGTGTGAGTTTTGGGGGATGAATGGGTCGTAGTAGCTTGTTTGCATTTTGCTGGGCGCTGGGAGGAGTTTTCTCGCTGATGGCTGTGAGTGCTAAATTGCAAGCGCAAACGAATATTTCGCCGCAGGCGCGTGAGCTGCATTCGCAGTCCATCGTGATTGACACGCACGATGATACGACGCAGCGCTTGCTGGATCCGAAATTCGATTTCGGCGCGATTCATTCTGATGGCAGCGTGGATATTCCGCGCATGCGCGCCGGCGGACTGAGCGCGATTTTCTTTTCGATCTGGATTCCCGGCACCGTCACCGGGCCGACGGCGGTGCAGCGCGCGCTCGATCAGATTAACGCAGTGCGCGAGACCGTGGCGCGGCATCCCAACGATCTGGTGCTTTGCAGCAGCGCGGACGAAATTCGCCGCGCCAAGGCTGGCGGCAAGATTGCGGTGCTGATGGGCGTCGAGGGCGGGCATATGATCAACAACTCGCTCGCGAACCTGGACAAGTTTTTTGCGCTCGGCGTGCGTTACATGACTTTGACGCACACGATGAACACGGATTGGGCCGATGCTTCGACGGATCAGCCTGCGCACAACGGCCTGACCGATTTCGGCAAGCAGGTGGTGCGCGAAATGAACCGCTTGGGCATGATGGTGGACGTCTCGCACGTGGCGGACAAAACATTCTACGACGTGCTGGCGGTAAGCAAGGCGCCGGTGATCGCTTCGCATTCTTCCTGCCGCGCCTTGTGCAGTGCTCCACGAAATATGACCGACGACATGATCAAAGCGCTCGCGGCGAAGGGCGGCGTCATCCAGATTAATTACCACATCGGCTTTCTGAGCCAGCAATTTCAGGACGTGTCGAAGGCTCATCCCGAACTGGGCAAGGAAATCGAAGCGGAATCGAAGAAGCGGTGCGGCGAAAATGAAGCGTGCCAGCTGATCGAAGCAGATAAAATCACGCGGGACATGGTGGCGCAGGGCAAACTGCCGCGCGTGGATTGGACCGAGATCATCAAGCACATTGATCACGCCGTGAAACTGGTGGGCGCAGATCACGTGGGACTGGGTTCGGACTTCGACGGCGCGGATATGCCCTACGGAATGGAAGATGTGTCGGAAATCCCGAAAATTACGGACGCGCTATTGGCCAAGGGCTATTCTCCCGTCGACGTGCGGAAAATTCTGGGTGGCAATACGCTGACTTTGATGCAGGATGTGGAAGCCGCAGCCCAAAAATGACATCCACAATATTTAGGAGGAAAATCGTGAAACGCTTCGTTCCCTTGTTCTTCATCGCGCTGCTTGTGGTTACGGCTTCGGCTGCCACGTCTGCGGAAGCTCAACCTCAATCCCAAGAAGGGGCGCCTGCCGCGAAACCGGCCACGGCGGCGCATCCGCATTCCCCAGCACCCGGCACCGACCCGGCTTTGCTGCATCCCGCGACGCTTACCGCGAAGGCTCCAGATTCGTATGAGGTGACTTTCAAGACCACGGCAGGCGATTTCGTCGTCACCGTAACGCGCGCGTGGGCTCCGCTGGGGGCCGATCGCTTTTACAATCTGGTGAAGCACCGATTTTTCACCGATGCGGCCTTCTTCCGCGTTATGCCGGACTTCATCGTGCAATTCGGTTTGAGCGCGAATCCCGCCGTGAATAAAGTGTGGGATAAGGCTTCGATCAAGGATGATCCCGTCACGCAAAGCAATCACACTGGCTACCTGACCTTTGCGACGGCCGGACCGAACACGCGCACTACACAGCTGTTCATCAACCTGGGAGAGAACGGCTCGCTGGACGGGCAGGGATTTGCGGCGTTTGGACAAGTGACGAGCGGAATGGACGTGGTGCAGAAAATTTACAGCGGCTACCGCGAGACTCCGGACCAGGCGCTGATCACTTCGCAGGGGAAGGCTTATCTCGACAAGAACTTCCCGAAACTCGATCACATCATTTCCGCGACGGTGACGTCGCCCGCGCCGGCTGTGCACACGACGCCTGCGCACAAGGCCGCACCGGCAGCACCGAAGCCCGCGCCCTCGCAGGATTAATTCCATGGCGGTCCCGCCTGGCGTGGCCGTCGCCACAAAAACGCACTTCCATTTTTTAGTGGAAATCGTACGGACCGTGCAGGCACGGTTCCTTGGGAGAACAATTGATGACTGGAAAACCGACCTTGCTGGATGCTGGCAATCTGAAAGACACCGCGCCGGAAAAATTTGACGTAACTTTCAAAACCACCGCCGGAGATTTCGTCGTGCAGGTGACGCGCGCCTGGGCACCGCTCGGCGCAGACCGCTTCTACAACCTGGTGAATCACGGCTTCTACGATGACGCCGCCTTTTTCCGCGTGATCCCCGGATTTGTGGTGCAATTCGGACTGAGCGCCGACCCGGCGGTAAATAATGTCTGGCGCAAATCGAATTTCAAGGACGATCCGGTCACGCAAAGCAACAAACCCGGCTATGTAACTTTCGCCACCGCCGGAAAAGATACGCGTACCACGCAGCTCTTCATCAACACCGGCAACAACGCGCAGCTCGACAAAATGGGGTTCGCTCCCTTCGGCCAGGTGATCTCCGGCATGGAGGTGGTGAAGATAATTCATAGCGGCTACGGGGAGGCTCCGGATCAGGGTTCGATCACCGCGCTGGGCAAGCCGTACCTGGACAAAAACTTTCCCAAGCTCGATCGCGTCCATTCCGCGACGATCGCTTAGGATGGCGTTGCGCAATCAACCAAGCGCCGGCGTGCGCGCCGTTTTTCTTCGCACCTGATGATGGACACGCTGTCAGCTGCGTCCATTCCTCGCGATTACACGCTCGATCGCGACGTCGCGCTGCGTTCGCGCGTGATGCTCCTCGCGCTGGCCTGCTGCAAGGTGCTTATCCAACTCGCCGGCATCAATCACTACGGATTTTTTCGCGACGAGCTCTACTACATCGCCTGCGGTCAGCATCCTGCCTGGGGCTACGTGGACCAGCCGCCGCTGATCGCGTTCGTTGCCTGGTTTGCGCGGCACTTGCTCGGGACTTCGCTCTTCGCCACGCGCCTGTTTCCGGTTTTGGCCGGAGTCGCGGTCGTGTATGCCACCGGCCGGGTCGCCGCGGAGCTGGGCGGAGGACTTTTCGCGCAATTTCTGGCCGCTACGGCAATTTTATTTGCGCCCGCGTATCTCGCGTTCGATAGCTTTTTGTCCATGAATGCGTTCGAGCCGCTTTTCTGGCTTTTGTGCGCATGGATTGCCATTCGTATCGTCAAAGGGGCGTCACCGCGGCTCTGGCTGTTGTTCGGCGCCGTAGCAGGCGTGGGCCTGGAAAATAAACACAGTATGTTGGTGTTCGGTTTTGCTTTCGTCGCTGGCCTGCTGCTTTCCGGGCAAGCGCGGTTGTTCCGGTCGAAATGGATGTGGCTGGGCGCGGGGGTGGCGTTGGCAATTTTCCTGCCGAATGTGCTGTGGGAAGCGCGCAACGGCTGGCCGCAAATCGAAGTAGTGCGCAACGCGCAGCAATTCAAGAACGAAGCGATCGGTCCGCTGCAGTTTTTGTTCGAGCAGGTTCTTTTTATGCAGCCGCTGGCGCTGCCGGTGTGGCTGGCGGGCCTCTGGTGGTACTTTGCGGCGCCGGAAGGGAAGCCTTTCCGCTTTCTGGGCTGGTCCTACGTATTCGTGCTCGTGATTTTCATCGTGCTGCGCGGAAAATCGTATTACGCGCTGCCGATTTACCCGCTGCTGATGGCTGCAGGCGGCGTTGCGCTGGAAGGATTTTTCGCCGCGCCCAAGCGACGCTGGATGGCTGTGGCATTTCCCGCGCTGCTCATCATCGCAGGCCTGGTAACGCTGCCATTCGGCACGCCGCTTTTGCCGGTCGATACTTTTCTGCGCTATGCGCAGCTGCTGCCTTACGCGAATTCGGTGAAGACCGAGCGCGACGCAACCACCGCCCTTCCGCAACTCTATGCGGACATGTTCGGCTGGGACAATATGGCCACGCAGATCGCGCAAGTCTATCGCACCCTGCCGCAGTCTGAGCAGTCCGGCTGCGCGATCCTAGCGGGGAATTACGGCGAAGCGGGCGCGATTGACCACTTCGGACCGACGCTCGGTCTGCCGGCGGCGATTAGCGGCCACAATAGCTATTATTTCTGGGGCCCGCACGCTTACACCGGAGCGTGCGTGATTCTTTTCGGGGAACGCGCGGACGAGTTGAAGGATCTGTTCGGGGATGCGCAGCTTGTGAGAGCGATCACCGATCCGCACGCCGCGGTCGCCGAACGCAATGTGCACGTTTACATTTGCCGCAAGCCGCGCGCACCGCTCGCGGAGCTTTGGCCGCATTTTAAATTGATTATTTGAGCGGGTCGATTGTTTATGGGCAGGAGGTTTTGTAGCGGCGGTCCGGAGAGGCACGGCTGCGATCGATCGGCGCCGCATTGCCAAGGCAGCACCGATCAGTGCAAGGGAGCGTGACGCGGATTTCTTGCGGCCTGTTCCAACTCGCCTACATTCAATCCTGCAGCCACCAGGCGATGACCGATTTCCGAATCCGTGCGCTTGGCGATCGCCAGCAGCACGCATTCACACGTAAGAATCGGAATCATCCGTCCCTCCACCACATCGTGCGCCGGCGCCAGCTCCTCGGCGCTCTTCAGCAGCACATTCAGCTCACTCGAACGCGGCAAAGGCTTGCTGTCAGCCTCCGGACCCTTCGGCCGCGGCCACTGCCACTTCGCCGGCTTTTCCTCGCCCCGCCGTTGCTGGTCGTAGAATTCAATCCAGTAGTGCCAGCGCTGCGGGCTGATGCGGCAGATCTGCTGCAAATATTCCTCGATGCCGTCCTGCTCCGGCCAATATTTCGCAAGCCGCTCCCAATCGTAGATGTACATTCCGGCGAGCAGGTCCGCCACTTCCACGCCGCTGGCCGCGCGGCTGTGCGCCAGCATCGCCGCCAGGCTTTCCGCGCGCGCCAAATCCTTCGTCAGCCGGTGCGCCGCCGCAGGACGGGCGCCCCCGCCCGAGCTTGCGAGCTTGTCCCCTTTGCGCCGCCCGCCCGAATCCGGGCCTCCCGCCGCACCTTTGCCATTCTTTCGCCCGAATAATTTCATTTTGGATTGACGACTCCGGTAATAATCTTAGCAGACGCCCGGATTTCTCCACTGGAAACTCGGGGCGGCTTTCTCCGATTGGTCACTTGCTCTGGCGGGAACCCCGATATATATTTGCTTTTAATCCTGAGGGAATTTTCCGGCGGGCGGCTGAAGCACGGTTAGAATTGCTGGATCACCAGGCGGCAGAAATTTGGCGGGCGGCTCCGAAGAAAGGCCCCGTTCCATGACGCAAACGCAAAGCATGACGATGCGCGATTCCACGCACGCCGCGTCGAATCCATTCGTGGGAACCTGGAAACTGGTTTCCATTTCCTCTTCTGAATCGCGGCTTTTCGGCGAACGTCCGGTGGGAATTTTGATTTACGACGCGGATGGACACGTGGCCGTGCAGATCATGCGCAACCCGCGGCCGGACATTTCTTCCGGTCCGGGGTTTCCCACCGCCAAGGAAGTGCAGATCGCCTACAAGGGTTACTACGCGTACTACGGCACTTACGAAGTGAACCGCGAGAAGCAAACCATCACGCATCACCTGGAAGGAAGCCTGCGCCCCGGCGACGTGGGCAAGGATTTCACCCGCGCCTACGAAATCTCCGGCAATCGCCTGGCGCTCACGCCGGTAGATGATTCGCAGGCGCGCGATGCTTGCTTGACATGGGAACGCGCGACGTAATTCGCCGCGCCCCTTCACGCTGCGTGCAGCTCAAATCCCCAGCACCGTCACCAATTCCCGCACCGAAGCCGCCGACTTATCGAGCGCCGCTTTCTCATCCGGCAGCAATTTAATTTCGATGATCTGTTCGATGCCGCCCGCGCCCAGCTTCGCCGGCACGCCGACAAAAAGCCCGTTAATGCCGTACTCGCCCTCGAGATAAGCCGCGCAAGGCAAGATTTTCTTTTTGTCCTTCAGGATCGCTTCGGCCATTTCGAACACGGCCGCGGACGGCGCGTAATAAGCCGATCCCGTTTTCAGCAAATTCACAATTTCCGCTCCGCCCTTGCGCGTGCGCGTCACAATCGCGTCGAGTTTATCTTTGGCGATCAATTCGGGGAGGGGAATTCCGGCAACGGTTGAGTAGCGCGTCAGCGGCACCATGTCGTCGCCATGCCCGCCGAGTACGAACGAGTGCACGTTTTCCACCGACACTCTCAGTTCTTCCGCGACAAACGTGCTCATGCGCGCCGAATCCAGCACGCCTGCCATGCCAATCACGCGCGCCTTGGGAAACTTGCTGATCTGGAACGCAGCCTGCGCCATCGCGTCCAGCGGATTCGTGACCACGATCAAGATTGCTTGCGGCGAAAGTTTCACGACCGCTTCGACGACGCCTTTGATCACATCATAGTTCGCCTTCAGCAAATCGTCGCGGCTCATTCCCGGCTTGCGCGGAAATCCCGCGGTGATGACGATGATGTCGCTGTTTTCCGTGCCGTTGTAATCGCCGCTCGCCGTGGAAATACCCGCGGCGTGCGCGTCCGAGCCCAGGATCGGCCCTGATTCCGCCATATCCAGCGCTTTTCCCGCAGGGACGCCGTCCAGGATATCGGTAAGAACCACGTCCGCCAGGCCCGCGTCATGAATCCGCTGCGCCGTGGTCGAACCCACAAACCCTCCGCCCACCACCGTCACCTTCTTCCGCATTCGACTCTCCCGATTGAATTAAATTCCATCCAGCGCTGGGCTGCGGTTCTCTTCGTTCAGTCGCCCGCGCCCATCGCGGATTGCATATTTTCGATGATCGCCGAAGCGTATTCGGACGTCTTCAGCTTCTTCGCGCCCGGCATCAGGCGTTCCAGGTCGTAGGTGACGCGCTTCTGCTGTATCGTCCGCGCGATGCCGTCTTCGATCATGCGCGCCACCGGCTTCCAGTCCATGAAATCAAACATCATCGCGCCGGACAGCATCACCGAACTGGGATTTATCACATCCTTATCTGCGTATTTCGGCGCGGTGCCGTGCGTCGCCTCAAAAACTCCGAAGCCGTCGCCGATATTCGCGCCTGGAGCCATGCCCAGGCCGCCCACCTGCGCGGCGCAAGCGTCGGAAAGATAATCTCCATTCAGGTTCGGCGTCGCGAATACTTGATATTCATCGGCGCGCGTGAGCACCTGCTGGAAAACGGAATCAGCGATGCGATCGTTGATCAGGACTTTCTTCTTCCACTGGCCGTTGCCGTGTGAGGCATACAAAGCGTCGAGCGTGCGTTTTACTTCCTCTTGAACCTGTTTCCTGAATTCATGGTTGGCCTGGTCCAAGCCGGGCTCGACGGAAGCTGCGTTTTGTTCCACGGAAATGTTCGGATTCTTGTCCTTGTTATCCAGGATCCAGCTCTCGCGCTCGGTCACGACCACGCCGCGAAATTCCTGCGTGGCCAGTTCGTAGCCCCAATCGCGGAACGCGCCCTCAGTGAATTTCTGAATATTTCCCTTGTGCACCAGGGTCACCACCGTGCGGCGGTGCTCCAGCGCGTGCACGATCGCGCGCCGTACCAGGCGCTTGGTTCCCGTGGGCGACATGGGCTTGATGCCCACGCCGGAATCCTCGCGAACCTTTTTCGACCCGCCCTTCAACATTTCGTTGTTCAGAAAATCAATCAGCTTCTTCACTTCCTGCGTGCCGGAGCGCCATTCGATTCCGGCGTACACGTCTTCGGTGTTTTCGCGGAAGATCACCACGTTCATGCGTTCCGGCTCGCGCACCGGCGAGGGTACACCTGGGAAATAACGCACCGGCCGCACACACGCGTAGAGATCGAGAACCTGGCGCAGCGTGACGTTCAGCGAACGTATGCCGCCGCCCACCGGAGTCGTTAGCGGGCCCTTGATCGCCACGCGGAAATCGCGAATCGCGTCCACGCTGTCTTGCGGCAGCCATTCCTGAAATTTTCCGTATGCTTTTTCACCTGCGAAAATTTCCAGCCACTCGATTTTGCGTTTGCCTGCGTACGCTTTTTCCACCGCGGCATCAAACACGCGCCGCGAAGCGGTCCAAATGTCGCGTCCCGTGCCGTCCCCTTCGATAAAAGGAATCACCGGATGATCCGGCACGCGAAACACTCCGTCCGCAAACTCGATGCCTTTACCGTTTGCCGGCACCGCCACGCCGTTATAAGTCGTCTTCATGGTTTGCTGATTCTCCCTGGCATGCAACAGGCGCCGCAACGCGCGCTTCCGGCGTCAATTCGCAACCGATAACCTTAGCATAACAATTGCCAGCCGGACATCAACGTTCCCGCGGAAAAAGTGGCGTAGGAGTTTTATCGGGGAACAAGAAAATTTTGCGGGCAAGTTCAGAGTGCAACGTCTCGTCGCGATAATATTGCATCAAGATGGTGCCGGACCACGTCATCAAATCCGCATTCGCGGCTGCGAATTCCGCCCAACTTTGTGCGCGGCCTGCGCGCGTTATTCTCTCGTGGATCAGCAGAATGTAGGCCCAGGTAATCGTTTCGTGGTACAGACCGGCCTTGCCGTGGGCCGCGGCGTAACGAGCCAGCGCCGCTGGAAATCTGCCAAGCACGTCCAGCACCGAGTATTTGCACAAGTACAAAAATGCGACCCGGATGTGCACGCTGTGACGAAAATGGTCCAGGGGCAAGGAACAATCTTCAAATTGCCGGATCAGTACGTCATCGCTATCAGCGCACATTGCGCACTCCGGCTTGCGCCTCCCCGCGGTGCGCGAGCCATACGAGCACGGCCATCGCGTAGACCAGCAGGCCGCCAAAATCGAATTGCCCTTGCAGTACGTGAAACAAAATGGCGAGTGCAAAAACCACGAGCAGCAGATAGCCGCCCGCAACATTTACCACCGGCGCGAGAAACATGATCGCCGCCACAATCTCCACGCTGGCAAGCGTCAAAAGGATCCAGGCATGCGCCCCGCCGTGGCCCGGCTCAGGCGCGGCCTGGATCGTGACGATCATCGCGCGCAGCAACTGGGACGACCCCCAGAGAACAACTATGCCGAGAACCCAGCGCAGCGCTGCGATCGTGTGGTTGGTGGTCCACTTTGTCATCTGGCACCTCTCGTCTTCCTGACTGGCGGCTTATGCTTTGCGCCGGCGGCGCGGCGCGACGTTTTCGTTTTTGCCTTCGGTGCGGCGGCGCGGGTTTCGATCAGGCGATGACTGGCGCGGTGATCGAGGTCGAGGCCGTAAAACTTCTTCAATTCCTTGATGCGCCGGCGCGAAGGCTTCTGGAACGCCGCTTTGCCGTCGAAAGCGTGCAGCACGATGCCTTCCAGCAGGTCCCCCAAGGTCAAATCGTGAAATTCGGCCAGGGCCTTGAGCACCTTGAGCAGACGCTTTTCGATACGCACTCCGGTTTGCACGCGCTCCACCACAAATTGTTTGTTGTAATGTGTCGCTCTCATTATGGTACCAATGTACCACGGTAGAATACACCACGCAAGAGACTATTCCCCGGGCAGCGCCAAGGGCCGAGGAAGCAGGGCACTGCGCTCGATCGCCGCGATGCCAAACACTTGCGGCGCCGCCGAAACATTCCTCCCTTTCCCGCGGTGCTGTTCTTGACGCGTGCCACCGCTCCCCGTAGCATCAGGAGAGAATGTAATCAGGAGGGTGCCATTCGAAATCATAGAAAATGGTTCAAGAAATACCGCTACTTCGCGTTGACGCTGTGTGACGTGCTGTTGCTCGCCTCGCCCGTGACGGAGCGCGCTCGCGCGGCGGCCGCGCAAGCTGCGGCGCAGAAAACGCCCGAAGCGAAATTCCAGTTAACCAGTTCGTCGTTCGCAGCCGATAGCGCCATTCCCGCGAAATACACCTGCGACGGGGCGAATGTTTCTCCCGCGCTCGCCTGGACCGAGCCCCCCGCGGGGACGCAGAGCTTCGCGCTGGTGGTGGACGATCCGGACGTGCCGAACAAAACCGCGATCCACTGGCTGATTTACGATTTGCCGCCCACGACGCGCGCGCTGCCCGAGGGCGTTCCCACCAAGGCGAACCTTCCTGACGGGTCGCGCCAAGGCAAGAACGATCCGGGCAAGATCGGCTACGGCGGGCCGTGTCCCTCGCCCGGCGCGGCACACCACTATTTTTTCAAGCTGTACGCGCTGGATTATCAGACGGGCCTGAAGCCGAAAGCCAAAAGCGCGGACGTGGAGGCCGCCATCAAAGGACACATCCTGGCGCAAGCAGAACTGATCGCACGCTTCCAGCACTGATGTCTTCTTGCACGCGGGCGCCCGCGCCGACCGCAAAGTTTTAGCTATAGGTTCGATTTGAAATTCCTTGCCTTGCGCGGACATTTTGGGATTTGACGCTCACCAGCCTGCGCGGTACCCTACGCTGTTCAAAAAATGCACCTGACCCCGCAATGGATTCGCGATCTATCCCACGGCAAGGAGCCTCATGACTACCGATCTGCGTAATTTTCTGGCGATTCCGTACGAAGAATTGGAAGAGCTCAATCTGAAGGCGAAAGCGCAGCGGATGAATCGCGTGGCGCCGCACAAAATCCAGGAAGAGCGCATCAAGTATCTCAGCGACGAAAAACGGATCAAGGCCGTCACCGTGCTCTTCAGCGACCTGGAAGGGCGCCTGCACATGCTGGATTACGACAAGAAATTTCTGGTGAAGAGTTGGGACAATTTGACGTTTGATGGCTCGTCCATCCGCGGATTTACCGCGCAGCGCGAAAGCGATTTGCGCCTGGGCATGGATTGGAGCGCGTTTTACTGGGGTCCGGCGGATGTGTTCGGCTCGGGCAAGGTGCTGGTTTTCGGCGAAGTGATTGACAAGGACGGCTCGCCTTACAGCGCGGACATTCGCGGCGTGCTGAAAACTTTTGCCGCGCAGCAACACAAGAACGAAGGCTACACGCTGAACGCCGCCAACGAAATTGAAGGCTTCCTATTCAACGGCGCGGACGCCGAAGCACGGTACAACGAAACCGGAAAATTCGATTACGTAAATACCGGCGGCTATTACCATTCGCTGCCCGGCGATCCTCTGCGCACGTTCATTGACACCTGCGCCGAAGTGCAGCGCTCCATGGGCTTCCAGAACGAAAAAGATCACCCGGAAGTTGCGCCTTCGCAGTTTGAAATCAATTATGGATACGGCGAAGTGGTGGCGGCGGCGGACCAAATTCAACTGTACAAACTAATTTGTCGTCAGGTGGCCACGCACATGGGGCTCACCGCCAGTTTCTTGCCGAAGCCCGTGGTCGGCGTCAACGGCAACGGCATGCACACCAACGTTTCCGTCAGCAAAAGCGGCAAGAATTTGTTCTGGGATCCCAAGGGCGACGAAAAACTCAGCAAGATCGGCTGGTCGTTCGTGGATCGCATTCTCACGCACGCAAACGATGTCTGCCTGATGCTCAATTCCAGCGTGAACGCCTATCGCCGCCTCGATCCGCATTTCGAAGCGCCCAACCAGATCAAAGCTTCGCCCGTGGATCGCGGTTCGATGATCCGCATCCCGATTGGCAATGAGAAGAGCATGCGAGTCGAAGTGCGCTCGGTGGCTCCGGATGCGAGCCCCTACATGGTGATGTACTCGATATTCAAGTCGGGCCTGGAAGGCGAAACTTCGAAGATCAAGAATCTCCGCCAAGCCGAGCGTTATTTGCCGGACAACATTTACACTGCGATTGACCATTTCCGCAACGCGGAGTGGACCACGAAAATTCTCGGTGCGGATGTGAAAAGCCGCTACGCCGATCTGAAGCAAGGTGCGGCCGACCGCTGCTCGCGCCTGCTGGGCACGTTCGTCAAGGCGCCTGAAGTGCAATACCACCACGAAGTTTACAACCAATATCTCTGGAACCAGTTTTAAGTTCGGCAAAACGGCAAACGCCCCGGCCGAAAGCCGGGGCGTTGTCCGCTAGCGCGTTCCAGTATGCTGCCGGTGCGCGTCCCAGGTTCCTAAAGTACGACCTGCAGTTCTAGTTGCACGCCGGGGTGCGCCACGTCCACCAGGTAATACACGCCGTTCACGTCGATCACGTATACGTCGTCGTCGTAGCCCCAGCCCGTCGGCCACGGCTGCGC
The DNA here is from genome assembly GCA_035602855.1 of Candidatus Acidiferrales bacterium. Classification (GTDB taxonomy): domain Bacteria; phylum Acidobacteriota; class Terriglobia; order Acidiferrales; family UBA7541; genus Palsa-295. The sequence continues at coordinate 46,603 of DATNLN010000002.1, read as the reverse complement.
GATGATGAAGGAATAGCCGCCATAGGTAAATCGCGGCCGGCCTTCGACGACCGTCGGGTGACCCACATGGAAAGTGTGCTCACGGCCGAAGTGTGCCTTATACTTGTCGTCCGGAATCCGCCCGTTGCCGGCATGTTGAACGCTCTTGGCGTCTTCTGCGTGCTGCGCGTCTTGTTTATGTTCGGTTTCTTTCGGCGGCTTGGCGGCATTGTCCGGACGCGGCCGGTCATCAGGGGTCTTCGGCGGCTCGGCTTGCGGTTTTTCGGTGGGCTTGGCATCGGGCGGTTTTGCGGGTTGGTCCTGGGGGTCGTGCTGTTCTTGCGCGAAGGCCGGCGCGGAAATTCCGAAAACCAATAGCAGGGCCCCGGTTCCGATCAACATGGCATGCTTCATGAATTTCCTCCCGTTCGATTGAAGGTATCAACGATTCAGCTTGCTACCGCGCCGCAAAGAGCGCGCGTTAAAAATGTAGCGGCAAGGCCGCAGATAGCGAATACCATCGGGCCTGTATATTCTCGGGGAAATCGCGTTACGGAAAATTACCCTGACCGGGCGCCACAGCCGCCGCCCTCGCAACCGAGCACGCGCAACGAACGTCGCGGCGACGGTTCCACCCGGCGCTTCGCGCTGGACTAACGCGCCGCAACTAAGTCAATATCGGAGCGAGTATCAAGGCCGGGGCAGAGAATTCACATGAGGTTGGCCATGGACCCATCGCGCGATCTGGATCGCATCGTAAGTGAACTGAACGCACGCCCGGAAGCTGACGGCGATGAAGCGTCGGACACCGCGCCGCTCGATCGCTGGCTCGCCGCACTGCTGGCCAAAGGCGGCAGCGATCTGCTGCTAGTCCCCGGAGCGCCGGCGTGTATGCTGCAGGAAGGCGGCGTGCGCAATCTGGAATCTGAGCCGCTGCATGGTTCCGAAATCGAAGCCGTCGTGCTGCCGGCACTCACACCGCACGCTCTCGAGCAATATCGCGCCGGTCAAATTGCCGATTCGTCCTATCGCATCGCGAACCTCGGCCGTTTCCGCATCAATCTGCACCGCGAACGCGGCCAAGCTGCCGCGGCAATTCGCGCACTGCCAGCGAAAGTCCCGCAACTGAGTGAGCTGCGGTTGCCAGCCGCCGTCGAGTCGCTTTCGCACCTGCAGCGTGGCCTGGTGCTGATCGGCGGCCCCGCCGGCTCCGGGAAGTCCACCACGCTGGCGGCTTTAATTCACGAGATCAATCGCCGTGACGCGCGGCACATCGTCACCATCGAAGATCCCATCGAGTACGAGCACACGCACGTGCGCAGCGTGATCGAGCAAGTGGAAATCGGCACGGACGCTCCGGATTTTCCCACCGCCTTGCGGGCTGCGTTGCGCCAGGCGCCGGACATCATCGTGGTGGGGGAAATGCGCGACGTCGAAACCATGCAAATCGCGGTCGCCGCCGCCGAAACCGGCCACCTGGTGCTCTCCACAATCCACACGACAGACGTTGCTTCGACGGTCTCGCGCGTCTCCGATTCCTTTCCGGTCGAGCGGCAGAACACCATTCGACAGGAGCTGGCCATGGCGCTCACCGCTGTGCTGACGCAAATTCTGCTGCCCTGCAAGACAGGCGGACGCATACCCGTCGCGGAGCTGCTGATGATGAGTTACGGCGCGCGGCAACATATCCGGCACAACGCGCTGCAGCATTTGCATCAGGAAATCACGCTGACCAAAAAGAAAGGCTCGTTCTCGTTGGAGGAATCGTTGGTGAAGTTGGTTGGCCAGGGATTTATTGATCGCGAAGACGCGCTGCTTTGCGCCATTCACCCGGACGATTTGGAAATCCTGCTGAAAGCGGAAAACCAAACCCGCGCCGCCCGCCCGTAACAGGGCGCAAAAAAAACGGCGGAGCTTGCGCCCCCCGTTGTCGTGATCCGTGCGCGATCCAGCCGTCTAGTCGTAATACTCGGAACCGAGGTGGGTGATCAGGTCTTCGCCCATCATCCAGCGCAACGTGTTCTTGAGCTTCATCAGTTGAATGAATAAATCGTGCTCGGGGTACAGCTCTTTCGCGCACATGGGCGATTTGAAATAGAAGCTGAGCCACTCCTGAATGCCGCGCATCCCGGCCCGCTGCGCCAGATCAAAAAATAGCGCCAGGTCCAGCACGATCGGCGCAGCCAAAATCGAATCGCGGCACAGGAAATCCACCTTGATCTGCATCGGATAACCGAGCCAGCCGAAAATATCGATGTTGTCCCAGCCTTCCTTGTTGTCGCCGCGCGGGGGATAGTAGTTGATACGCACCTTGTGGTGAATTTTGCCGTAGAGGTCGGGGTACAGCGCGGGCTGCAAAATATATTCCAGCGCGCCGAGCTTCGATTCTTCCTTGGTCTTGAACGAGCCGGGATCATCCAGCACTTCACCGTCGCGATTGCCCAGAATGTTGGTCGAAAACCAGCCATTCAGTCCCAACATACGCGCCTTGAACGCCGGCGCCAGCACAGTTTTCAGCAGCGTCTGGCCGGTCTTGAAATCCTTGCCGCCGATCGCCACATTCTTGGCTTTGGCATATTCCTCGAGCGCGGGAATATCCACGGTCAGGTTCGGCGCGCCGTTGGCAAACGGCACTCCTTCGCTGATGGCTGCGTAGGCATAGAGCATGGAAGGAGCAATCGCCGGATGATTCGCCTTCATGCCTTTTTCAAACGATGCCAGCGACTTGTGCACGTCCTCGGCCTTCAGGAACACCTCCGTCGAGCCGCACCACACCATTACCAGGCGGTCCAGTTTGTTCTTTTTCTTAAACGCGCGAATATCCTCGCGAAGTTGTTCGGCCAAATCAAATTTCGTCTTGCCCTTTTTAATGTGCGAGCCGTGCAGGTTCTTCACGTAATTCTGGTCGAACACAGCCTTCATCGGCTTGATGCCCTTGAGAAATTTCTCGGCCTTGGCCAGGTCCTTGGCCTCCAGTACGCCGGCTTTTGACGCAGCTTGATAAGCGTCGTCGCTGAACACATCCCAGCCGCCGAATACGATGTCGTCCAGTTTCGCCAGCTGCACGAAATCCTTCATCTTCGGTGTGCGCCCATCGGTCCGCTTGCCCAGCCGGATTGTTCCCAATTGTGTCAGCGAGCCTACTGGCACCGCGTGTCCTCGCCGCACCAATTCCACCCCCGCCATAAAAGTCGTGCTCACCGCGCCCATTCCGGGCGTCAGCACTCCCAGTTTCCCCTTCGGCGGAGTCACACTCACAGGCCTGCGCATTCGATTTCCCCCAGTTCGTTTCGTACTTGATGACGATGATGAAGATGATGAAAGTGAAAGCCGCAAAAAAGACCGCGCCAGCTGCCGCTGCATCACGCGCTCGCCGCCTCGTGCTCACGGCGCGTCCAGGAACCTGCATTTTCTTTCTTACGCGGCAGATGAGTCGTTCCGCAGCGGTGTCCCGCGCCTAGGCGGAAGAAACGCTCGGAACAAACAATTTATGATGCGGCAACGCGCGAAGTTTTGCAAATTGATTTCCCATCGCGCGGAAGGCGATAGCGGTTAGAAAAATGCGGGCAGCGGTAAGTGCCATGCAAAACGGAATGCAAACTAGAAGCGGGAAGGGAAGGATGCCGGGCGCGGAGGTGCCGGCGCGCGGAAATTATTTTCGCCGGAACAGGTTGGAAATTTCACCCGAAACCGAAAGAAATACTAGTACTGCGAGTGCGCCCATCATGCAGAAAGCGATCATCATCCTCTCCGGCCGCGCCTTAACTTCGGTGGGAGATAGGCATGCCGGATGCCAGTCGTGCGCGCCGCATATCTGTAGTATTTGCAATACGAGAGCGGATGGTCCGATGCACGTCGTGCAGATAAATGGTCCAAATGTGGGCTAACGGTGACGCACTGACGGATTTTCCGGGCACCGGCGGCGTACCAGACCTTCTGTAGGAGCCGCTGCGCTCGCAAAACGCGTCGCTACAATTTTTCGATGTGAATGGACCCGTCGCCCGAACTAACCGCCAGCGTCGCGCCACCGGCGTTCATTTTCCCACGCACGGAGGAATGGCTCAGCGAGCCGGAAACTTGAATCGGAATATCGAGCGTGATGCTGCCGTCGCCGGTATGCGCGTCCAGTGTCGCGTTCAGATCGCCAGGCACTCGCAGCGTGATGTGCCCGTCGCCGGAATGCAGATTCCAGCCGCTCGCGACTTTCGAGCCGCTGCCCACTTGCGCCTCGATATTTCCGTCACCGGTCTTCAGCGCCAGCGCGTCGAAGCGGCCATCAATGCGCAGATTTCCGTCGCCCGTGTTGGCGTCGAGCGAGCCGTCGAAATTGTGTCCTTCGATGTGGCCATCGCCGGTGTGAATTCGTATATCGCCCTTGATGTTCCCGGCGGTCACGTTGCCGTCGCCGGTGTCAAATTGAATTTTGCCGGAGACTCCCTGAGCTGTGACATTGCCGTCACTGGTGCGCACGTCCAAATCCAGCTCGCGCGGCACGCTCACTTCCACGCGCAGGGACTTATGGTTTCCGCCGAACATCGAAAAGCCCCAGTGCGGCACTTTCACTTCGATCGAAACGCTGTTGCCCGACTGGCTCTCGATGATCTGCACGTCGTTCGGTCCGATCTTCCATCCGGTGGCGGTGACGCGCGCGTCAATGCGCTGCTGGTCCGCGCCGGTGACGACGACGTCGCCATCCCCGGTCATCACGTGGAGTTCCGCGCGGCCATTCACCTGGTACGTTTTCGACCACTGGTCCGCGCGCGCAGGCGCAGCGCTGACCGCTAACGCGATTCCCGTCATCATCAACGCAGCAAGATTAATGGTCCACCGGTTCATGAGTCACTCCGTGGCGCAGCCACTCCTGGCCGTGCGCTGTACGCTTCAGGATGTCGCCGCAAACTCTTGCCGGTCGCTTTGGCCGTCCGGCGCTCGCGCCCTCACTAGCAGATACGAGCAGCTCGCGAAAAATGTTCCCTGCGCAACTAGGCGGACCTTCTTTTCGCCGTCGTGGCCTTAGCCGCACCGGGCTTGGCGCGCAGCGAAGCCAAAAGTTGCTCCGTTGCCAACGTGTTAATCACATCCTTCTTCTCTACCCAGCCGCGACGCGCGGTAATGACACCGTACTTCATCAGAGGGAAGTGCGCAAAGGAATGCGCGTCGGTCGAAATCACAATTTTCATTCCGCGCTCTTTCGCCATCCGCAGATGCACGTCCTTCAAATCCAGCCGGTCCGGAAACGCGTTGCATTCCACGATGACGCCGCGCGCCTTCGCCGCATCCAGAATTTTTTCCATGTCGTAATCAAATGGATCGCGGCGCAGTAGCAGCCGCCCGGTAGGATGCGCCAGAATCTGCACGTACGGATTTTCCAGCGCGGCCAGAATCCGTTCGGTCATTTCCGCGCGCCCCTGATTCATGTAGGAATGCACCGACGCCACCACCACGTCCAGTTGCGCCAGCACTTCGTCGTCGAGGTCGAGCTTGCCGGTTTTCAGGATGTCCACCTCGATCCCCGCGAGCAGACGAATTCCCGGCACGCGTTCCTGCGCGGCGCGGATTTTCTTTATTTGCTCGAGCGTGCGTTTTTCGTCCATGCCGTTCGCGACGGTGACGGCCTTGGAATGGTCCGTCAGCGCAATGTACTCGTAGCCGAGCTTCTTGGCCGCCTCGCCCATCTCTTCGATGGAATTGCGTCCGTCCGACGCGGTGGTGTGCATCTGTAGGTCGCCGCGAATGTCTGCGAGCTTCAGCAGATTCGGCAAGGTGTGATTTTCTGCTGCCGTGATCTCGTCGGTGTTCTCGCGCAGTTCCGGCTCGATGTAATCAAGGCCCAGTTTTTTGTAGATTTCTTCTTCGGTCTTGCCGGCGACGAATTTTCCGCCCTGCAGAGTCGTCAGCGCATACTCGTTCAAGGTCCAGCCCATATCGCGCGCGCGTCCTCGCAGCACTACGTTGTGTTCTTTCGAGCCTGTAAAGTAGAGCAGCGCCGCGCCGAAGCTATCTTTGTCCAGCAGGCGCACGTCCACCTGCAGGCCGTTGCCCAGCAGCACGCTCACTTTGTTTTCTCCGTGCGCGAGCGTTTGGTCGATGCCGGGATACTTCAGAATGTGCGCGGCTGCTTCGTCCACGTGTTTCTGTTTATCGTGGCCAGGGCGTAGCGTGACCAGCAAATCAAGGTCGCCGATCGTCTCTTTTCCGCGGCGCAGAGAGCCTGCGGGCGTCACCGACTCCACAATCTCTTTAACCTTGCTGATGTAAGCGATCAACTTCTGCGCCGCTTCATCCGCGACGTCCAGCTTGAATCGCCCGGAAGAGCGTTTCGCCAGTTCCGTGGCTTTCAAAATATTGGCCTCGGTTTTTTCACCGAAACCTTCCAGGTCGCGCAGTTTTCCTTCGCTCGCCAGTTTTTCGACGCCTGCAACAGTGGCGACTTTGAACTTTTTGAACAGGATCGCGACTTTTTTCGGGCCCATGCCTTGCAGGTGCAGCACGTCGAGCAGGGTCAGCGGATACTTCTTCAACAATTTCTGGCGCAGGCTGTAGTCGCCGGTTTCCAGAACTTCGCGGATGTGCGCGGCCATGCCGTCGCCCACGCCGGGTAGTTCCTTCAGCTTGGCGTCGTCCTGGGCCAGGTCCTCGATGCGCTCGTGAATGCTGTAGAGCAGTTCCGCGACCTTCTCGTAGCTGCGATAGCGCCCGATGATTGCGCCATCAATCTCCAGCAGCTGCGCCGTCTCCTGCAAAATTTTGGCGACTTCTCGATTTTCCATGTGGTTTCCCGGTGGCTGAGTTTCGTCCCGGATTTTACTTCTTTCGGTGGCGGAACTGGAAGGGGCGTGACGTAGCGCCGGCGTCTCGTCGGCTTTTTCTCTCAACTAGGATGGCGCGAAAATTGACTTCGCGCGCTCCAGGTCCTTAAGCACCTGTTGGCGCAGCGCTTCGGGACCGGAAAATTTCTGCTCGTCGCGCAGGCGTTGCAGAAATCGCACTTTCATCGCTCCGGCGGTGAGGGCTTCGGCGAAATCGAAAAGATGCGATTCGATCACGAGGCACGTGCCATCGAACGTCGGCCGTACCCCCACATTCGTCACGGAGCGATAAGTCCCGCCCGGCAGCACGGTCTCCGTGACATAGACGCCCGTTTTCGGCAGAGTCTCCTGCTCCGTCGCCAGATTCAATGTCGGCACCACCAACTTCCGCCCCAGTCCAGTGCCCGTGCGTATCTCGCCCGCCAGCGCGAACGGCCGGGCCAGCATGCGCCGCGCATCTTCCACGCGCCCGCCGCGCACCGCTTCGCGAATCGCGGTGCTGGACACCACGTCTCCGCCATCAATCACCGGCGTCACGATAACGACTTCAAACCCCCAGCGCCGTCCCAATTCCTTCAGCAGTTCCACATCGCCAAGCTGCTTGTGACCGAAGCGGAAGCTGGCGCCCACCAGCACCGCCCGCGCGCGCATCGTATCCACCAGATATTCTCGTACGAAATCTTCAGCGCTCGCCTGGGCCAGCACCGCGTCGAACTGCAGCACCAAAGCCGCGGAAATGCCCAAGGCAGCAAAATCCGCGAGCCGCTGCGGCAGAGTTTCCAGCAGGGAAGGAGCCTGTTGCGGCCGCAGCACCCGCGCCGGATGCGGATAAAACGTCAGCACGGCAGGCAGCAGTTGCTTCTGCGCTTCGCCTACTTCGCCCGTGTTGCCGCGTCCGGCCGTAGCCGCGGCTCGCGCCACCACATCGCGCAAGATCTTTTGATGTCCCAGGTGCACGCCGTCGAAATTGCCGACCGTCACCACTGTCCCGGGCCGGTCTTTTCCCAAGCGTTCTTCCCACTCATCCGCCGAACCGACCAGGCGAATATCCGCGCGCCCGGCGTCGTGAGCCGGCAGATCGGTGAGAAACCGCATCGTTTCCTTGGTCGTATCCAACAGCATTAAATCCGCACCTCAAGTTTCAATCCGTCATAAGCCAGCTGCACGCCCTGGGGCAACTTCGCGTTGGCCGCCACATGCCCCAAATCGTGACAAATGTGGGTGAACCACGCGCGTTTGGGCTGCAGTTCCTGCACCACCTCGAGCGATTGCTCCACATTTGAATGCATCGGGTGCGGCGTGTAGCGCAACGCATCCAGAATGAAATCGTCCAGGCCTTGCAACAGCGCCTTGGAACTTTCCGGCACCATGCTGAAATCCGTCAAGTACGCCGCCTTGCCAAAACGAAATCCTAGCACCGGCTGCGGCCCGTGTTGCGCCGGCACCGGCGTGATGCGCAGGCCAAACAGCTCGAACGGCTTGTCAATCGTGTGCAGCGCGATGGCCGGCACAGAACTTTCCGTAGGCGCATCGTCAAAAACGTACGCGAATTGCCGCCGCAGTGTTTCCTGCGTGCTCTCCGCCGCGTACACCGGCACCACGCCGCGCTGCTTCAAATTGTAGGGACGGATATCGTCGAGTCCCAAAATGTGATCGGCGTGTGCGTGCGTGTACAATACCGCGTCCAACCGGTCGATTTTTTCGCGCATGGCCTGAAAACGAAAATCGGGCGTGGTATCAATCACCACATTGTGCCCGCCGTACTGCAGCAGGATCGAAGGTCTCGTGCGTTTGTCGTGTGGATCCGTGGAATCGCACACCGCGCAGTGACACCCGAGAGTAGGCACGCCCATGGAGGTGCCCGACCCGAGTACGGTTAATTGCAGGGAAGCCATGATCTGGTGGGATGTTGCAAAGATTGCTCTCGATTCATCGGCGGAATTCTGGCAGCGCGGCCGGCGCGCCGCGCGGGTCAGCCGTTGCAAATTAAAAAGCCGCCGCCTACTTGGCCTTAGCCTTCTTGGCCATCTGCTCGGCGGCTGCCTTGGAAATTTCCATGAACGTCAGCTTCAGGCTGCCGATCACTTCGATCAGCAAATTGTCATCTTCCTTCGACAGATTCCCGCGCGTTTTCTCCCGCAGCGCATCCAGCATGTCAATCACTTCGCGCGCGCCTTCCAGATCCACAAACGCTTGCCCGGTGCGCGGGTCGGCCATTCCGCCGAGCATCGCCGCGGCGTTGCGCGTCAGAAAATCAATCAGCATCTGAAAGCTGCGCGACGTGGGATTCACCTCGCCCGCGTCCTGCGCCTCAGCCGCCGCGTCCTCCGCCGTGACGCCGGCGAGAGTATTTCCATTCCCGGCCGCGCCTGGTGCGTCGGTCGCGCCAGCATTTGCAGGGAACGGGCTGGGCGTCTGCGCCGGCACTGCTTTACCCGCCGAAGAAGCCGCGGCCGCCTCAGCCTTTTTCTGCGCTTGCGCAGCGGCTTTCTTTTCGGCGGCCTCCTCATTGCGCCGCTCCTGCTCCACCACGTCCTGGCGCAGTTCGCCGTCTTCGCCAAACAAGCGGCGATCCACTACTTTGAATGTCTCTTCGTGCTTTGAATCCGTCACGGCAGGTATCCTTAGAAGGTGCTCCTGAAAGTTACAAGCAAGTTTAACATCCGCTTCCGCCCGCCGACAAGCAGCACACGCTGCCGCACCGTGCGCCTCCACCACGCCCGCATTTTTCCTGTTGACAGGCTCTCGCCCGTCTGTTACAAGATGTAACGCTACAATGAATCACACACCTAACACGCGCCCCCGCAACCTGGGTGAAGTCGAACAGATGGTTATGGATTACGTCTGGTCGCACGGCCCCGTTTCTTCCGAATCCTGCCGCGAAGCTCTGGCGGCCAAGCGCCCCATGAAAGAATCCACCGTTCGCACCGTGCTGCGCCGCCTGGAAGCAAAGGGTTACGTCGCGCACGAAATCAGCGGCCGCACGTACATCTACCGCGCCGCCGAGCCGCGCCAAAATGTCGCGGTGCGCGCCGTAAAACACATTATTGACCGTTTCTGCGGCGGCTCGGTCGAACAACTGGTCATCGGCATGGTGGACAATGCCGTGCTCGATCGCCGGCAGCTGGAGCGGTTGACGCAAAAAATCGCCGAGCGCAAGACCCATCAGCGGAAGGAGGCGAAGTCATGATCCCTAGCCCGCTACTCGATGCGTCCGCAAATTTCTCGGCGCATGTGCTGCAACCGGCCGCGCGCTCGCTGGCGGTCGCATGTTTCGCTGGACTGGCCCTGGCGGCTTTCCGCGTGCGCCACCTCGCGCTGCGCCTGACCATCTGGCGCGCGGTTCTACTCGTCGCGCTGGCCATGCCGCTGCTGAGTCTGCTGCTGCCGCCGCTTCCGGTTTTTGTGCCACTGGCCGCGAAGTTGGTGCGCGCGCAGCCGGCCGTGGAAATCGCGCCGTCCTCCGAACTGCATTCGCGCGCGATTATCGTCAACCAGGTCGCGCATTCGACCTCAGCGAAGTCCGGCGTATTCAGCGACGACCTGAGATCTTCACACCCGACCGACGCCCCGCGGGCGTCATCCGCAACGAGCGCGCCACAATACTTGCATGCGCCACCGGCAACCGCGCAGCCCCGTAGCCCATTTCCATGGCCCACCGCCTCGATCGCGCTGTATTTCGCCGTCGCAATCTTCATGCTGATGCGCCTGGCGCTTGGCATAATCCTGGGCCGCCGCCTCGAAAGGGAATCGCAGCGTATTGCAGACTCGCATGGCCTGGCACGCCTGGATTTTTTCACTCGCGCAGCAGGCCTGCGCGCCGCGCCGCGCTTGGCCGAATCCGACCTGCTCTCCGTGCCGGTCACCTTCGGCGTGCGTAGCCCCGCCGTTCTGCTCCCCGCTGGCTGGCGCGAATGGGAACCCGCCGAACTTGACGCCGTGCTGGCTCATGAAATCTCGCACGTCGTCCGCCGCGACGCGCTCGCCGAACGCCTCTCGCTACTTCATCGCGCGATCTTTTGGTTCAGCCCGCTCAGCTGGTGGCTCGCGCGCCATCTGGCTGATCTCGCCGAAGAAGCCAGCGACGATGCGACGCTCGCCGCCGGCGCAGACCGCACCCGTTACGCCGAGACTCTGCTGGGATTTTTCGCAGCTCTAGAGGCTGCGCCGGGACGCGTGTGGTGGCAGGGCGTCTCCATGGCCACCGCCGGAGGGGCCGAAAAACGCGTTGATCGAATTCTCGAATGGAAAGGGAGCGTCACCATGCGCCTGAAGAAACCCGTTGCGATCGCCTACCTCCTCTGCGCAATCCCGGTTGTGTGCCTCGTCGCGGCATTCCGGCCGACCATCGTTAACATCCATTCCACGCCGTCGCAACAAGCAGCGCCGCAGCCTCCCGCGCTTCCCGCCGAACCGCCGGCAACGCCGCCCGCCGCGCCTGCTCCGGCGCCGAACGCCCCTTCGGGCGCTGCTCCTGACGCCTCGCCTGGTCCCACGCCACTTGCGCCGCTCGCGCCCTTAGCTCCGGACGTGTCGGTGCGTACGGGCGTCGCGCCCATGGTCTCGGTCGATCCGGTTGTGTCCGTGCATACCGTCGTCACGCCGCTGGTCATGCCTAGCGTCCGGCCCCTGGTACCCGTTGCTCCGGTGGTGGACGTGCGCCCATTTCTGCCGCGCGGGATGCAATCGACTACGACCACACGCGGAGTCACCACTTGGGACAACGACGGTGAGCAGTTCACTATCGTCTCCGGCAATTCCAGTGTAAGCGTGTCGTCGGACAGTTTTACCATCAGCTCGGAAGGTCCTTCGGATGTCGCGAATTCGCTGCGCCGTAATTTTCCCGGCGATTTCATCTGGTTCATCCATGACGGCAAGGCCTACATTATCCGCGACCCCGCAACCATCAAGCAGGCCATGGATTTCTTCGCGCCCGCGCGCGAGCTCGGCCGTCAACAGGAAGGGCTAGGCAAGCAGCAGGAAGCCCTGGGCGCGCAGCAGGAAGCGCTCGGCGCAAAACAGGAAGCCTTGGGCGAGCAGATGGAAAAAGTCCGCGTAAAAATACCAGACATGACCTCGGAGCTTGAGAAACTGCAGGCGGATCTGAAAAAACTGGGCACTGACGGCACGCAGGACGACTTGGGCCGCATCCAGGAAAAAATCGGAGAAATCCAGGCGCGCATCGGCGAACTGCAATCGAAAGCGGGGAAGAAGCAATCCGAGCTGGGCGAGCAGCAAGGCGCTCTGGGCGAAGAGCAGGGCAAGCTGGGCGAACAACAAGGCAAGCTCGGCGAACTGCAAGGCAAACTAGGCGAGCAGCAGGAAGAGGCCTCCAAGCGGGCCACGCGCGAAATGAAAAAGCTGTTGGATCAAGCCGTCGCGAGCGGGATGGCCAAGCCCGCATGACGAGGCGACCAGCATCGTCATGCTAAGAGGCTGTGACTTTTTTGTTTTTTTCGCAAGAAGCTACACTGAAAACAATGAATTTAGACGCGAAGAAATCGCCTTTTGGCGATTGGGACATATCCTCTGAGCTCGGCGCGTGTCTATTTAGCCGGCCGACGGATCCCCGCCTTTCGCTGCACTCTGCGCGGTAAATTCTTTGTAACAAGAATCAACCCCACTCGCAAAATCCCGCAACGTGCGCTAGTCTGTTGCATCGAACAGCTATCGCCACCTAGCCGCCAAGGAATCGCATGCCCAGCAGGAAAACAGCGAATCGCAAAACGCGCGCACCACGCGCAAAACCAAAATCGCAATCGCGTAAATCGGCAAAATCGCCAAAACCCATCGCCATCTACCACGAACACCCGCGCTGGTTCGTCCCCGTCTTCGCCGAACTAGACCGTCGCGCCATCTCCTACGTACGCCTGGATGCCGCGCATCACCATTTTGACATCTCGCCCAATGGCCATCAGCAGTTCGGGCTGGTTTTCAACCGCATGAGCCCTTCGGCATGGACACGCGGCAACGCCCACGCGATTTTCTACACGCTTAGCTATCTGGCGCATCTGGAAAAGCAGGGCACGCGCGTCGTGAACGGCAGCCACGCATTCCGCGTGGAGACTTCGAAAGCCTTGCAGCTCTCGCTGCTGGAATCGCTCGGCCTGCCGCATCCGCGCTCGGTTGTCATCAACCATCCATCGCAAGCCGTAGCCGCCGCGCAGAGTCTGCGTTACCCGATTGTGGTGAAGCCCAACATCGGCGGCAGTGGCGTCGGCATCGTGCGTTTCGATTCCAGCGAGCAGCTGGCAGCAGCAGTAGAAAGCGGTGCGATCCAGTTGGGCCTGGACTCGACCGGCATCGTGCAGGAATTTATTCCCGCGCGCGGCGGATACATAACGCGCGTCGAAACGCTCGGCTACAAATATCTCTACGGGATAAGAGTTTTCACCTCGGGCGAAACTTTTGACCTGTGTCCGATGGACATCTGCAAAACCACGGACGGTGCCGAAATTAAAACCGCTTGCGTGGTCGAAGGCGCGAAGACCGGCCTGCGCGTCGAAGGTTTCACACCGCCCAAGAAAGTAATCGCCGACACGGAAAAGATTTTCCGCGCCGCGCAGATTGAAGTGGGCGGCCTGGAATACATCATTGATGACCGCGACGGGAAGCTCTACTACTACGACGTGAACGCGCTTTCGAATTTCGTTTCCGACGGCCCGCGCATCGTCGGCTTCGACCCCTTCGCGCGCCTGGTGGATTATTTGGTGAAGGAGGCGCGCTGATGCGTTACGGCTACTGGCTTCCGGTGTTCGGCGGCTGGCTGCGCAATGTCGCCGACGAGCACATGCCACCCACCTGGGATTATGTCTCGCGCCTCGCCCGCCGCAGCGAAAAAATCGGCTACAGCCTCACGCTCATCGCCGAATTAAATCTGAACGACATCAAAGGCGTGGAAGCTCCTTCGCTCGACGCCTGGTCCACCGCCGCAGCGCTCGCAGCCGTCACCGAATCTTTGGAATTAATGGTTGCCGTGCGGCCCACGTTTCATCTTCCCGCGCTGCTCGCGAAACAATCCGCCAACATTGACCACATCAGCAACGGCCGCCTCTCGCTGAACGTGGTTTCCTCCTGGTGGGCCGAAGAAGCCAAAAAATACGGCGTGCAATTCGATCAGCACGACGATCGCTACGCGCGCACTTCCGAATGGCTCGATATCGTGGACGCCGCCTGGAAGCGGGACCATTTTTCATATGTCGGCAAATATCATTCCGTGCAGGATCTGGTGCTGCAGCCGAAGCCGGTCGCCAAGCCTCGTCCTGTCATTTACGCGGGTGGCGAATCGGAAGCCGCCAAAGAATTGATCTCGCAGAAGTGCGACGCGTTCGTGATGCACGGCGATTCGCCTGCGCGTGTCGCGGAAAAAGTGCGCGATATGTCGGAACGCCGCGAGCGCAAGAATCTGCCGCCTATGCAATTCGGCGTCGCCGCGTACGCCATCGTCCGCGACACGCTGGAAGAAGCCGAGCAGGAGCAGGCGCGCATCACCGACGTACAGCAGAACGCCGCTGGCTACCAGAATTATCAGCAGTGGCTCGCGAATACGCAGCTCGAGCAGCGCGTGTCGCTCGAGGAATATTCAGTCTCCAATCGCGGCCTGCGCTCCGGCCTGGTGGGCACCCCGCAATACGTTGCCGACCGCATCGGCCAATTCGAGCGCGCGGGTGTGGACCTGCTCCTGCTGCAATTCAGTCCTCAAGCCGAAGAAATGGACCGTTTCTCCGAATCCGTAATCCGCCCCGCCACTGCCCACGCCGCCACCCGCTAGAGCCGAACCGAGGTCCGTCGCGGGGAGAGGACGCCTGGCGGGGATTCGTCACCGCGGACTCAGTGTGTCGTCTGCAGGAACGCGCTGATCTGAGCTTGCAGCGGCGTCACTCCCTCACTCATCATGTCGTTGTGATCTGCGCCCGGCGAAAGATACAACCGCTTCGGTTCGTTCGCTCTTTGAAACAGCGCCTGCGCCATCGCTGGGGGCGTCAAGCGGTCGGCGGTGCCTACGGCTAGGAAAACCGGTACATGCACAGCGTCCATCTTCGACAAGTTATCGAACTGGTTGTGCGAGAGTAGCGCAAGAGGGAATGGGCGGAGGAACCAGATCGATTTCGCGATATCAACGGTGCTAGTAAACGAGCTTATGAGAATCAGCCCGCCGGCTTCGGGATGTTCCTTTGCGAGTTCCGTTGCGGGGCCCGAGCCGATGGAACGCCCCAAAAAAACAATATCTTCCGGGCGTACCCGCCGTTGTGCGATGAGATAGCTGAATGCGGCTCGGGCATCTTCGTAGACACGCTTTTCGCTTGGAGTTCTAGGGCTGCTCGACCCGTATCCGCGATAGTCAATCATGAGGAGATTGGTTCCCAGTGCATGCAGGGGCGCCAGTTCTCCAAGGGCAGCCTGTTCCAGAACGTATCCGTTGCCGTGAAACACCAGCAAAACCTTGTCGGAAGCAGGAGACGCAGGGATCCACCAGGCATGGATCTGCTCGGACCCATTCACCGGAATGTGCAGATCTTCGAACGCGATGCCCGCGTTTAAAGGTGTGGCTGTTGGATATTGGAGCGGAGCCGGAAACGTCATGCGGCCTTGCTGAAGATAAAAAAACGCGCACGCAGAGAGATAAATCACCGCAAGCACGAGAAGCGATCCGGCAACGTAGCGGCCGAACTGCGATGTTCGTTGCGGAACTGTGATGCTTGCGGCAGCCATAGACGGTGCGTCGCAGTATACCAAGCATGACCGGCGGCGTGGCAACACCTCGACACGCGCATCCTTGTCTCCGCTGCGCCTTCCCTGTAAATTGTTTTATCGCCCATGAAGAAACGCGCCCCTCGCAAGATATCGAAGCGCCCGCGCCAACGGCGCGCTGGCTCGCCGCGCATCCCGCTGAGCCGGCGCGACAAACTGGCCGGGGAGTGGTTTGCAAAACTTGTCGCGCTGCAGGCTCGGCTGCGTGCGCCGAACGGGTGCCCCTGGGACCGCGAGCAAACGCACGCATCGCTGCGCAAGTTCCTGATCGAAGAAACGTACGAAGTTCTGGACGCGATGGAATCGGCTGACCCACGCGAATTCGCCTCTGAGCTGGGCGATTTGCTGCTACAGATCACTTTTCACTCGATCCTTGCCGAAGAAACCGGGGCGTTTACCATTTCGGATGTGATCGAATCGATTCACGCGAAAATGGTCCGCCGCCACCCGCACGTTTTCGGCGACGCGAAGGCCATGGACTCCACCGCAGTCTTGACAAATTGGGAGCAGATCAAGGCTGCGGAGCGAGCGCAAAGCAATGGCAAGAAAGCGAAGGCAAACGCGGCGAACGCGAGCGCAGCTCAAACGAATGCGGCCGGCGAGTCCCTACTTTCCGGCGTGCCGCGCTCGCTCCCGGGCGTCCTGGAAGCCTATCAACTCACCCGCCGCGCCGCGCACATCGGCTTCGACTGGGACAATCTCTCCGCCATCTTCAAAAAACTCGACGAGGAGAAGCGCGAGATTCTCGCATCGCTGCAAACCGTCGCCGCACCGCCATCATCCGCAGCAGCTCCTCCCGCCAAACCCGCAGCCGCGCACCGGGCAGCCGCCGCGCCGCCGACTGCCGGCAAGCACAACGCCGCTGCCTGGCCTTCCGCGGTGGCGCGTCCTGCCGCGCCCGTATCACCGCACCTGGAAGAAGAAGTGGGCGACCTGCTGTTCGCCGCCGTGAATGTGGCGCGTTTCCTGGGCGCCGACCCCGAAATCGCGCTCAAGAAAGCCAATCGCAAATTCCAAGCCCGTTTCCAGTGGATGGAAACAGCAGCGAGCGCTGAGGGCCGCCGCCTGGCCGACCTGCCGCGCAAACGCATGGAAGAATTGTGGAATCTCTCAAAACTGCAACAACCCCTCGAGGCCGCGCACACCAAATGAACGCATCCGCCGAAACACCGTCCAACGCCGAGCACGAAATCGAAATCCGCCACTGCGAATCGCTCGCCGAATACGAAACCTGCGTGCGCCTGGAAAAACAAATCTGGGGCGAACACATCGCCGTGCCGTCAGCCATCTTCGTGGTGGCGCACCACACCGGTGGGCAAATTTTCGGCGCGTTCGACGGCGCCAGAATGATCGGAATGACGCTGGCGCTCGCCGGCACGCGCGCCGGAAAACCGTTCCTGCATTCACACATGACTGCCGTGCTGCCCGAATATCAAAATCTCGGCGTCGGTCGCCGCTTGAAATTCTTCCAGCGCCAGGACGCGCTGAAACGCGACATCCGGCTCATCGAATGGACGTTTGATCCACTCGAACTGAAAAACGCGCATTTTAATTTTGTGCGCCTGGGCGCGATCGCCCGCCGCTACATTCCGAATTGCTACGGCGTCACGGAAAGCCCGCTGCACGCGGGGCTGCCGACCGACCGCCTGGTAGCGGAATGGTGGCTCGATTCCGATCGCGTGATAAATATCCTGGCCGAAAGTCCGCTGCCCGCCGCCGCTGGTGCACAATCCATTTCGCTGCCCGCAAATCTCGGCGACGTAAGAGCCGAGAACCGCGCATCCGCCGCGCGCCTGCAATCCGAGACGCGCGACCACTTCCGCAAACTTCTGCATCAGGGTTACATCGCGACGAGCGTTGAACGCCGCGGCGAAACGGTGGACTACATTCTGGAACCCGCCGCTTCCATCGCGGGCTTGCGTCTGCCAGAATACCGCCCGGAAGAATTCGAAGACTAAACACGAAAGACGGAATCCCAAAGGCCTTAGCCCCCATGCGCCTGCGTAAAATCACTCTGCGCGAAATCCATATGCCATTGATCGCAGCATTCCAAACCAGCTTCGGCGAAACTTCGTTGCGCCGCATGCTCCTGCTCGAACTCGACGCCGACGGCGCAATAGGCTGGGGCGAATGCACCGCCGGCGAAGATCCCTACTATTCCTATGAAACCGTTGAAACCGCCTGGCACATCCTCCGCGATTTTCTGTGGCCTATCGTAAAATACAAAGAATTCGCATCCGCCGCCGAACTCTGGGACCTGCTCTCCCGCGTCCGTGGCCACAATATGGCCAAAGCCGCGCTAGAAACCGCGCTCTGGGACGCCGAAGCCAAACAGAAAAGCCTGCCCCTGGCAAAATTACTCGGCGGCACGCGCGACGAGATCTCCGCCGGCGTTTCCATCGGCATCCAGCCCGACATCGCCACCCTGCTCGCCAAAGTGGAAAAGGAACTAGCCGCCGGATACCAACGCATCAAAATAAAAATCAAGCCGGCGAACGACGTCGCGCCCGCCCGCGCCCTCCGCGAAAAATTCCCGCGTATCCGCCTGATGGTGGACGCCAATTCCGCTTATCGCCTGGAAGATGCGCCGCTGCTGAAAAAGCTCGACGCCTTCTACCTGATCATGATCGAGCAGCCCCTGGGCCACGACGACATCTACTCCCACGCCGCCCTGCAGCGCCAACTCGACACTCCCATCTGCCTGGACGAATGCATCCACGACATCGAGCACGCCCGCGCCGCGATCGAAATCGGCGCCTGCAAAATCATCAACATGAAACTAGGCCGCGTCGGGGGACACACCCCCGCCCGCCGCATCCACGATCTCTGCCAGCAAAAATCCATTCCCGTCTGGTGCGGAGGCATGCTGGAATCCGGCATCGGCCGCGCACACAACATCGCCATGTCCACGCTGCCGAACTTCACGCTGCCGGGCGACGTCTCCGCCAGCCGCCGCTACTGGACCGAAGACATCATCGAGCCGGAAGTGGAAGTCACGCCGAAGGGCACGATCGTAGTTCCCAACGCGCCGGGCATCGGCTACACGCCGCGACTCGACCGCATCGAATCACTCACCAAACGCCGCGAGGTGCTCGAGTGAAAGCGCAAGCCCGAGCGCGCCGTCGACATTGCCATTGACGTTACCAATGGCCTCGCCCGCCCTCACAATCGCAACGGAATCCAAGCCGCGGCGCCCCAGCAAACTAACGCTGGCGTTCTGGCTGCTGCTGATGCTCACGCTGTGGTCGGGCAACTACGTCGCCGGTAAAATCGCGCTGCGCACGCTCGACCCGATCACGCTCGTCTGCCTGCGCCTGCAACTCGCCGCGTTCCTGATGCTGGCAATTTACTTCGCGCGCCGCGAACGCCAGCCGCTCAAACTTCGCGACACCTGGCCATTCCTTTATCTCGGTTTCTTCGGAGTCATCGTCAACCAGGGCCTGTTCACCGTCGGCTTGAACTACACCACCTCCGACCATTCCGCCGTGCTGATCGCTGTCGGTCCCATCATCATCCTGCTGCTGGCACGCGCCTTGAAACTGGAAGCCCTCACGGTCGCAAAAGTCGCCGGCATGGCCATCTCGTTCGTCGGCGTATATCTGCTGGAAACCGAGCAAGGTTCGCCCGCTCATTCGCCGCTTTTGACGGGCGACCTCATCACCTTCGGCGGCGTGATCGGTTTTTCCGTCTACGCAGTCCTCGGCAAACGAGTCGCCGGGCAATACGATTCCATCGCCATGAACACTTTCAATTGCGTCGCCGCCGCGCTGCTCCTGCTGCCGTTGACGATCCGCCAATGCATTCACCTCGACTGGCACAGCGTCGCGCTCAGCGGCTGGCTCGGCATGGCTTACATGGCGGTCGGCAGTTCGGTCGCCGCCTACACGATTTTTTACTGGGTGCTGCGTTACATGACGGCCTCGCGCGTCGGCGCCGTCAGCTATTTCCAGCCCGTTATCGTCATTCTGCTGTCCATGGCGTTCCTGGGTGAACGCCCGTCTCGAATGCTACTGGAAGGCACCGCGTTGGTCCTGCTGGGGGTCTTCCTGGCCGAACGCGGCCGATCCTAGCCTTCCGCGCACCTATCCCCGATACTACTTCACCACACCTGTCCCGAAGTTCCACCGAAACTTTTTCGAACCCCCCGTGTTGTACCCTTCGAGGGCAGGCGTGCGATTTTTCGCCGCTGGCGTGATTGGCTGAAGGTGAACGACTTAACCAATCTGCAACCAACCATGCTCCGTGCGACTCTAATTGGTGTAGAATGGCCTCGGGCTCTGGCCGGCCGCACCTCTAGGGTAGTAGCTGGGTGGAGGTTACAACCATGAACAGGTCCGCTTTCTTTAAGATTTTGTTTGGCGCAATCGCTTCTGTGGCGCTGCTTTGCGCGCCGGCTGCATTCGCGCAGCGTGGTGGCGGCGGTCACGGCGGTGGCGGTGGTGGTGGTTTCCACGGCGGTGGTGGAGGAGGCGGCTTCCACGGCGGCGGGGGCGGCGGCGCTCATTACGGCGGAGGCGGCTACGGCGCAGCTCGCGGTGGGGCTTACGGCGGCTCTCGAGGCAGCGCCAATCATTACTCCAGCTCGCCCAATCATTATTCCGGTTCCACTTCCAGACCCTACAGCGCAATGGGCGGCCGCACCGGCAACAGCTATAGCGCCGGCAATCGCGCGGGCGTAGCGCCTCCTTCTAGCGCGCGTTTCGGCGCCTCTGGCGCAAATTCGGCGCGCGGATTCAATAATGGTTCTGCGGCGTCCGCTGGTAATCGCGGCCCTTCGTCCTCGCCCTCGATGGGCCGCAGCGGACCGGCGAATTCCGCGTCCGGCTCTGCATCACGCGGCGCGACGAATTCGAGCACCTTCGCTAATTCCCGCGGCGGCTCGTCTGCATCGAGCGCAGGCGGCGCTCACAATTCCACCTCGCTGTCCGCTGCTACTAGCAACCGCAGCTCCTCCAGTTCGCTTTCCGCCTCCTCGCGCGGTGGTTCATCCGTTTCCGCGAATCGCGCGGTATCGAACATCGAAAATTCTCATTTCAGCAGTTCCGCGACCTCCCGGTCATCTGGGATAGCCGGGCGCTCGTCAACGTCTCATTTCAGCAACGCCACTTTAACCAGCGCGCACTTCGGCTCCTCAGGCTCGATGAGCGCTCCGCGGCTTGGCGGCTCCCTGAATGTTCACGGCTCGTCAGGCTTCGCGGGCGGCCACTCCTTCGCCAGTAATTCCGTCGGGTTCCACGGCGGTAACTTCGGCGGTGGCTTCCACGGCAACGGCTTCGGATTTCACAATGGCTTCGGCTTCCACGGCGGATTCGGGTGCTGGGGCTGCGGCTTTGGTTGGGGCTGGGGTTGGGGCTTCGGCTGGGGTTGGGGCTGGGGCGGCTTCTGGGGTCCGGCATGGGGCTGGGGTCCATATTATGGCCTTGGCTACTACCCGTGGGGATGGCCCGGCTACTATGATTATCCCGGCTACGGCGTCACTTACGGCGACAGTGGAAATTACTCTGGCTCAGATAACGGACCGGTGGACAATAATTCCGGCAATTACGATGCCGGTCCCGTCGCGCCAAGCAATCCCCCTGATGTACCCCTACCTTCGCCCAATGATAATCCTATTACCGGCGACGTATCGTCTTCTCGTCCCACCGTCCTGCTCTATCTGAAGGACGGCACCACCTACGCGGCCAGCGATTACTGGCTGCAGGACGGCTTGCTGCACTACACCGTGAATTATGGCGGCGAGAGCACGCTGAACATGGACGATCTGGACCTACAGCGCACGGTAAATGAAAACGCGCGCCGCGGCATCAACTTCTCGCTGCATCCGAATCCTACCAGCGCGAACCCGCAGCCCAGCTCGAATGGATACCCGGCGGCAGGCTCGTCAACCGATCAGACCAACCGCTATCACGCGCCGCAATACGATAACGGCAGTGGCACAAGGCCAGCTACGGCGCCCGCTCCTGCGCCCCAGGCGCCAGCGCCGACGCTGACGCAAACCGCATCGCAAACGCTGTAACCACGCATCAGCTTTCGGGGCCGCGGCAGGCCAACACCTCATATCCTGCCGCGGCCTTTTTTATTTTCCTTCGCCCGAAAACAAAAACGGCGCCGCAACCTTCCGGTCACAGCGCCATTTCCATTTCTGCCCGCTCCGCCACGGCCTGTCTAAGCTATCCGTCTGCGGCCGGGGTAGGGAACCCAGTTTTACGAGTTGCTGCCGACGCCCGCCCCCACCGGCTCGAGTTCCGCCGATGCATGCTTGTGCGACTTGCCGCGCTCGATCTCGATTTGCCCCTTCAAGTACGCGCCGTCTTCGATCAACACCCGGCCGCCGGTAATATTGCCGACCACCGAGCCGTCTTTCTTCACCTCTATGCGATCTTCCGCAAACAGGTTGCCGCGCACCTTGCCATACACGATTACTTCCCGTGCATGCACATCCGAAACAATCTCGCCGTTCTGGCCCACGGTGAGGCGCTGGCCCTTCAGCGAAATCGAGCCTTCCACCTTGCCGTCAATCTGCAAATCTTCCTCGCCGGAAATCTGCCCCTTCACGAGCAGTCCGGGCCCAAGGATCGCCAGGTTGCGCGCCGTCGGAGCGCTGGGGCGGAAAGTCTGCGACGCTGCCGGAGCGGAATTGGCGTTATAGTTGGCCGACGATTGCGGTGGTTGATAGGCCGCCGGCTGAGCCGCAGCTGGGTTCGGAGAATCGGATTGCTTGTTGTTGCTCCACATATTCCCTCCGGGTTATGGTTCCAAGTCGTCGCTAGGTGCTGCCAGACGCTGAAATCAATGTATGCGCGCACTGCGAAGCGGGCAATCGCAATTGAAGCGCGAGGTGTTTGCCATGAAACTGTACGCACGTACAGGGAGAACACGGATGACCGCCAGCGTCCGATTCCGCGCGCCGCTTCCCATCTCCGGACATCGCGCCCCGGACCAGAATTTTTCCTGGCACGCGCGTTCTGTAGCATCCATATCGGCTCGGGATGCCGAGGACTTTAGTTCCGTGGTCAAACGCAGCTTAAATGAAGCAACGACGGGGCGTTAGCTCCTGGGGCGGGGGCCTTGAGCGTTCGGCAGAAGATTTCGACGCTTCGAGTTTGGCCGCGCCAAGACAGTGGAACTTGGCGTTGTGATTGCACTAGGTAAGACCAGCTGCTCTCGGAGGATTTTGTGGGTGCTCTGTGGCAAGACGTGCGCTACGCACTGCGCGTGCTCATGAAATCGCCTGCCTTTACGGCTACAGCGATCCTCACGCTCGCGTTGGGCATCGGCGCCAATAGCACCATCTTCAGCTGGATCAATTCCACGCTCCTGAATCCGATACCCGGCGCGGCGAGAACCGGAGATATTCTCGCCTTCACCTCCGGCGGAAACTCGCGCACTCCTATTCCATTTTCCTATCCGGATTTTTTGGACTTGCGCGAGCGCACCCAAAGTTTTTCGGCGCTCACCGCATTTTCGATCGAGCCTATGAATTTAACCGGCAAAGCCAAACCCGAGCGCACCTGGGGCACGCTGGTTTCCGCCAACTATTTTGATTTTCTCGGCGTGCACCCGATTCTCGGCCGCGGATTCCTGCAGGCGGAAGACACTGCACCGAACGGTGCGCCCGTCGTCATAATCAGCTATCGCATGTGGCAGCTGCGTTATGCCGGCGATCGCTCGGTGATCGGCCGCACCCTGCAAATCAACGAGCATCCCTACAGCATCGTGGGTGTTGCGCCGCCCGTCTTTCAAGGCACTCAGACCGGACTACGCAGCGAACTCTGGCTGCCGATCGTGATGGCGCCGCAAGTCATGTCTAATTCCGACCGCCTGAAGCAGCGCGGCAACACCTGGGCCGTGCCCCTGGGACGTGTGCAGCCTGGCGTGACGATCGAGCAGGCGCAGTCGGAAATGAATCTGCTGCTGAAGCAGCTGGTTGCGCAATATCCCAAAGAACATCAGGGAGAAAATGTCGTCACACTGTATCCGCTGTGGCGCGCGCCGTTCGGAGCGAATGGTTATCTCTATATTCTTTTGCCGATGCTCATGGCCATCGCCGGGGCCGTTCTGCTACTGGCTTGCGCGAACGTTGCCAATCTGCTGCTGGTGCGTTCGGTCGCGCGTCGCCGCGAAATCGCAATTCGCCTCTCCATCGGGGCCAGTCGCTGGCGCCTGGTGCGGCAACTGCTCATC
This sequence comes from Candidatus Acidiferrales bacterium, assembly GCA_035602855.1. Taxonomy (GTDB): domain Bacteria; phylum Acidobacteriota; class Terriglobia; order Acidiferrales; family UBA7541; genus Palsa-295. The sequence continues at coordinate 22,880 of DATNLN010000002.1, read as the reverse complement.
GAAAGCCTGATCCTGGCGCTCGCGGGCGGCGGCGTGGCCATGCTCATCACCATCTGGACCGCCGGAACATTTGCGCAATTCATTCCGCCGACGAATATTCCTGTGTCGCTGGACATTCACGCCGATCACCGCGTGCTGCTGGGCACGATGCTGCTCTCGCTCGTCACTGGAATTATTTTCGGCGTGCTGCCTGCGTGGCGCGCTTCGGACCTGGCGCCGATCGCAGTCTTGAAGGAAGATTCCGGCAGCGTTTCTGGTGGACTGCATCGCGCGCGCCTGGCGAGCATCCTGGTGGTCGCGCAAATTTCGCTATCGCTCTTTCTGCTGGTCTGCGCCGGCTTATTTATCCGCAGTTTTCGCGCTGCGCAAACTCTGAATCCCGGCTTCAACCCCGATCGCGTGCTGCTCGCTTCTTATAGCCTTTTCCCCATGGGCTATGACCGCGCCTCCGGCGTCGAATTTCATCGCCAGATTATTGCCAAGATCGCGGCCCTGCCCGGCGTGCAGTCGGCGTCGCTCGCCGATTGGGTGCCGCTGGGCTATACCAACAGCGCTGAAACCATCCTCCCCGAAGGTTATGTCCCGCAACCCCACGAATCGATGAGCGTCGGCCAGGCCGGAGCTGGGCCGAATTATCTGCGCACCATGCAGATTCCGCTCGTCGCCGGGCGGGATTTCACCTTGCAAGACACCGACGCCTCGCAGGCCGTCGTGATCGTCAACCAAGCCTTCGTGCAGCGCTACTGGCCGAATCAAGGCGGGCTCGGCAAGCGCGTTCAGGTCTATGGCCGGTGGTCCACGATTGTGGGCGTCACGCGCACCGGCAGTTACTTCTCACTGCGCGAAAATTCGCAGCCGTTCATCTATACACCGCTGCTGCAGGATTATTCCGAGAGCGTGACCATCCACGCGCGCGTTGCCGGCAATCCGCTCGCCTACACGGCCGCGGTGGAAAAAGCGGTGCATGAACTGAATGCCGATTTGCCGGTGTTCGAGGAATCCACGCTGCAATCACGGGTGCAGGTGGCCAGCGTGGGGCAACGCGTTGCAGGAACTTTTGTCGGCGCTTTCGGTTTGCTCGCGCTGGTGCTTGCCGCGGTGGGAATTTACGGTGTGATTGCTTACACCACGCGCCAGCGCACGCATGAAATCGGCCTGCGCATGGCTCTGGGCGCGCAGTCGACAGACGTATTCCGCATGGTGCTGGGCAACGGCCTGCGCCTGATCGTCACCGGCTTGGCCTGCGGTCTGGCGCTGTCGCTCGCGCTGACGCGTTTTCTCCGCAGCGTACTTCTCGGCGTCGGCGCCACGGACTTCATGACCTTCGCCGCCGTTGGCTTACTGCTAAGCGCGGTCGCCCTGCTGGCCTGCTACATCCCCGCCCGCCGCGCGATGCGCGTGGATCCCATGGTCGCTCTGCGCTACGAGTAACGAGCGCCTCACGCGCTAATTTTCAACACGGAACGAAATCGCACCGTGCCGTTCAGCATCGCCTCGTAGGCTTCGTTCACTTTTTCCAGCGGAAACACTTGCGTCATCGGACGCACGCCGGTGAGCGCGCTAAAACGCAGCGTATCCTGCGAATCAATCGAGCTGCCTGATGGCCAGCCGCGCAACCCGGCGCGACTGAAGATTGCCGTGATCGGGTTGACCTGGATCGGGCCGTTCGGCACGCCGAGCACCATTAGCTGGCCGTCGATGGCCAGGCCTGCAAATACTGCCGTCATCGCGTCGGCACTGGTGGCGGTCGCAAGGATCGCCTTCGCACCACCCAGTTTCTGCAGCTCAGCCGCGACGTCCTGCTTGTCGCTATCAACGTAAACGTGCGCGCCGAGCTTCTTCGCTAGGTCCGCCTTGTCCGCGCCGCGTGCGATTGCTACCGTCTGGCAGCCGCTCTTGGCCGCGAACTGCACTCCCAGATGTCCCAAGCCGCCTATACCCAGCACGGCGACGACTTCGCCGGGGCGCACCCCTGAATTGCGCAGGGAATTGAACGTCGTGACTCCGGCGCACATCAGCGGGCCGGCGTCGACGGGCGAGACTTCATCTGGTATCAGCGCCAGCGTCGCGGCCGGGGTGACCATGTATTCCGCATAGCCGCCGTCATGCGAAATGCCTGTGACTTGGCGATCGACCAAGCATACGTCGAAGTGTCCACGGCGGCAGGAATCGCAGTATCCGCAGTGACCACCGTACCAGCCAACGCCCACCCGGTCGCCCAGTTTCCAGCCCTTTACGCCCTCGGCGATTGCGTCCACGACACCCGCTACTTCGTGTCCTGGAACCCGAGGATAGGTGATGTTGGGGAACAGGCCGTCTTTCGTCACCGAATCGCTGTGACAGACGCCGCAAGCTTGCACCTTCACGCGTACATCGCCCGGCCCGGGCTGCGGGATTTCGCGTTCGACGATTTCAAACGGCCCCTTGGCCTTGGGAATTTGCACTGCGCGCATTTTTGCCATGATTCCTCCGTGGGGATTAGGATTCCGTCTGCGCTGGTGTCATCGCAGCCGCTTGTTCTGATGCTCGGACGTCCTGCCGCGCTTCCAGAATATTCCCGCGGCGCAGAGGCGCTCGCGTTGACAGCACCGGACCCGCATGTTAGTTTGCGCGACGGCATGACTTCAACAGATTCTTCCAGCGCACGCAAGCGCATCGCGGTGATTCCTGGCGACGGGATCGGCAAAGAGGTAATTCCGGAAGCTGTTAAAGTTCTGCAGGCTGCGGCGGCGTCCGGCGGCAAGTCCGTTGCGCTGACAGAATTCGATTGGGGCGCCGACCGCTATTTGCGCGACGGCACCACTTTGCCCGCGGACGCGGTGGCAATGCTGCGGCGCGATTTCGACGCGATTTTGCTCGGCGCGATGGGCGATCCGCGCGTACCGACGAACATTCACGCCGCGGAAATTCTGCTCGGCTTACGTTTCAAGCTCGATCTATACGTGAATGCGCGGCCTTGCGTGCTGTTCGACAAGCGCTTTACTCCCCTCAAAGACCGCGCTGAGAAGGACGTGAACTTCACGGTTTTTCGCGAGAATACCGAAGGCCTGTACGTGGGCATGGGCGGAAACTTCAAGAAGGGAACCGCGGACGAAATTGCGATTCAAGAGGACGTCAACACGCGCAAGGGCGTGGAGCGGATTATTCGCTATGCCTATGAATATGCGAAGCGGCGCGGCTTGCAGCGCGTGTGCATGTCCGACAAATCCAATGCGCTGACCTTCGGGCATGATTTGTGGCAGCGCGTCTTCAAGGAAGTCCGCGCGGAATATCCGGGAATCGAATCCAGTCACCAGTACATTGATAATTTGCTGATGCAAATGGTGCGCGAACCGGCGCAATTTCAGGTGATCGTCACGTCCAATCTGTTCGGCGATATCGCGAGCGACCTGGGTGCGCAGCTGGCGGGCGGTCTGGGACTTGCGCCTTCAGGGAATATTCATCCGGGGCAGGTGTCGCTGTTCGAACCGGTGCACGGCTCGGCACCGAACATTGCGGGTAAAGCGGTCGCGAATCCGATGGGCTCGATTCTTACGGTCGGGATGATGTTCGAGTTTCTTGGCTGGCAGGGCGAGGCGCAGGCGATTGACGAAGCAGTGCGCTTGGCGCTGAAGGAAGGGAAGACGCCGGCGGAACTGGGCGGCACGCTCTCGACGCGCGAGGTCGGGGATTGGGTGGCTAACTGCGTCGCGAAGTCGGGTGTTGCAAACTAGCGGCGAGGACCAAGACCTTCCACAGAGAAAAAATTCGAGATAAGTCTGAGAAAGCAAGAACCAATGGCGCGTCTTTCGCTCTCCTCCGTAATCGCTATTAATGTGTTTCTTTAAGTTACAAGCCGCGAGTTCGCAACTGGTTTTCCATTGCGCTTCGTGCCGCTGCGCTGACTTCTACCATCACCTTAATCGTGTTTCACCGCAGGGTCGGCTTGTTGAACCGTTCCGGGCGCGAGATCTGTTTTGACCGTGATTTTCTGTTTGGCCAGAAGCGTTACGTCGGTTTCGAATGGTTGGTACCCGACCAGGTCAATCTTGATGTGATGGTTTCCCGGCGCGATCAGCATCGCGCGGCCGGCTCCGCGGAACTGGTTTACGGTCCCGGCGAAATGCCCATCAACGAAAACGGCGGCCCGCTCCGGCGTGACCTCCAATTTGATCTCGCCCGTAACGGCAGAGAACTGCGCTTGCGGGTTTTTCTCCAGGCGAACGGTCATGATGGTCTTCTTCGCGGGCTCGGCGACGATCTTCTCGGTCAGTTCGAAGTAGCCCGTCTGACGCACGGCGATATCGTGTTCGCCGGGCAGCAGCAAAAGCTTTTTGTCGTCCCTTAATTCCTTTACGAAGCCGACGTACTGCCCGTCCACCCAGACGCCGGCTGTTTTCTCAGCCTTGGTCGTTGCGACAAAGGCGAGTTCGCCCATGATCTGATTGGCGGTCGGAGCTTGCTGCGCGAATGCCGCGAGCGGGAAGAGAAGCGCGCCGATCAGGTTTGCCGCAGCTAGAAACCTGCCGAACCCTCGAGACTGCGCAAAACCGGAATTGCCGATCGCCATTCCATGCCTCCCTTGCTGACAATGAGAAAATGATTCGCAACGCAATTACAGGGCCGGTAGCAGACGCTATCTTAATCTGCTTCCGGGGGCGCGAGAACAATTTTATGCGAAGAAAAAATACTCACCTAAAATGCAGGATTCACTTTATGTGGTTCGGTTCACTGCTTGCTAGCTTCGACCAGTTCTCGAGTTGTCGGCGGATCGACGTGCGTAGACTTCAACCAATCGTTACAGTTCGCGCAGCGCGACCGCGATGGGCCTGCGAGCGGCGCTGATGGCCGGAAGCAGGCCGCCAATCAAGCCCATCACCAGCGCGAAGAACATGCCGCTGAGCAGAAGCCCAGGCGTAATCCGGAAAGCGAAAGCTAGATTCGAAAACGTCTGCCAATTGATGGTGCTCGTTGTATGGCCGTTGAGGCGCAGCACCGCCAGGCATCCCAGCACGCCGCCGATGAAGGCGATCAGTAAGGCTTCGATCAGAAACGAGAACACGACAGCCGGCCCGCCAAAGCCGAGTGCACGCATGGTGGCAATTTCGCGGCCGCGCTCGGATACGGCGGAGTACATGGTATTGAGCGCGCCGAAAACCGCGCCGATCGCCATGACGAACGCGACCAGGCCGCCCAGGACGGTGATGAGGCGAGTCATGGCAGTGGATTGCTTGGCGTAATAATCAACTTCACGGAAAACATCCAGATTCAGGCGCGGGTCGGCGCTGACGGAATCCTTGAGCTGCTGCAAAGCGGCGGGGGAAGTGAGGTGCACCGTGGCGGATTGATAGATGTTGGTCGGGCGCTTGTACACGTCGTCGAGCACGCGCGCGTCCGCCCATACTTCGGAATCGAAAGCGCTGCCGCCGGCGTCAAAAATGCCGACGACGCGCCAGTGACCGCCGCCGAAATCCACGGTATTGCCAAGCGTCAAGCCGGAGTAGGTTTTATTAGCGTTCGTGCCCACGACCAATTCGGAAAGGCCTGGCTGAAACATCCGTCCCTGAACGATTCTCAGGTTGCGGCGTATTGTGAGCACGTTCGATGAAACGCCGCGTACCTGCACGTTGGCGTTGGTTCCGGTGGCGCGCAGAGGGAAGGGAGCGACCACGACGACTTCGGAAGTGATCAGCGGACCGGAAGAGTCGCGTGCGACCGCGGGATCGTCCTGGACAATTTTGATGCTCTCAAGCGTGATGCCGCTCATCATTTCAGCGGTGGCACCGGCGCGCATCAGGATGGCGTTTTCCTTGGAACCCGAAGCGACCAGCGTCGCGCGGAATCCGTTGGCCAGGGAAAGCATGGCGACGAACACGCCGACGGTGCCGGCGATGCCCAGGACGGCGACGATGGAAGATACCCAGCGCGCGCGAACGCTACGAAGATTGTAGATCACCGGTATCGCCATTTCAGACCCTCCGAAGCGCGTTGACGACGCGCATCCGCATGGCACCGACTCCCGGCAAAATTCCACCGGCCGCGCCGATCAGCAGCGCTGCCGCAAGTCCTAGCGAAAGAATCGCTGGAGATAGGACGAGTTCGGGAAGCAAGCCATTGAGCGCATTGCCGAGCACCGGCACAGCCAGCATCGCCACGCCCAGGCCGAGAATCCCGCCGAACAGCGCGATGAGCAGAGCCTCCGCCAGGACCAGCACCAGAATGGAAAAATCGCTGAACCCAATCGCTTTCAGAACCGCCAGCTCGCCCACGCGCTCGCGAACCGCGATGGCCATGGTGTTCCCGGTGATCAAAAGCAGCGTAAAGAACACCACCGAGCCGATGGTGAGAATGAGCAATTCAATGTTGCCGAATTGTTTCACCCAGCCTGCGGCGAAGGCCGACTCGGTTTCCGTTTTTGTTTCGTAGGACGAGTTGGTGAATGTGTCGTCAATCGCTTTAGCGACGCGCGGGGCGTCGTCCGGATTGTTCAGCCGCAGCACGTACCAGCCTGTGTTGCCTTTGAAGCGCTCCGGCACGCGCTCCTCGAAATAATCCCACTGGAACCAGAACTGGGTTTCGTCGCCTCCGGCGTGTTCGCTGTGATAGATGCCGTCAAGATTGAATTCCCAGGTGCCGCTGGTGCCGTAGCTTACGTTCTTGATAGGAATGCGGTCGCCGATTTTCCAACCGAAGCGCTGCGCGGTCCGGGCTCCGACGATCGCGCCTTGACGATCGGCCACGAATTTCTGCCACTGGTCGTCGGGAACGATCAGTTCGGACATTACCTGGCGCTGATTTTCCGGGTCGATGACGAACTGCGGGAAGAAATTTTTCTCGTCCTGGTAGACGCCGCCGAACCAGTTATTGTGCGTAACGGACTTCACGCCCGGAATGCGTAGGATCTGGTCACGATAGGATAAGGGCAGCGGCTGGATGATCGAGATGCGGTTGATGATGACCAGACGGTCGGCACCGGCAATATCCGCGCCACGGCCGAACGCGCCCTTCACGACCGCAAGGAAGGCGAACAGGAAAAGCGCCACGGCGAACGAGCCGACCGTAAGAATGGTGCGCAGTTTCTTGCGTGACAAATTTGCAAGTATCAGATGAAGGAACTTCATGCCAGGCTCCCTACGCGCGCTCCCTCTACTAGCACGCCTTTGTTAAGGTGAAGTGTTGCTTGAGCTCTTTCGGCGGCCATGGGATCGTGCGTCACCATCAGAATGGTCTTATTGTGTTCCTTCGAGAAGCGCGTCAATAGTTCAAGTATTTCATCAGCACTCTTGCGGTCGAGATCGCCGGTTGGCTCGTCGCACAAAAGGAAGGTGGGATCGGCTACGATCGCGCGAGCGATGGCCACGCGCTGCTCTTGTCCGCCTGACAGTTGTCTCGGGTAGTGGTTGATGCGGTCGGCAAGGCCCACAATCGCAAGCGCTGCTTCAACGTGCGTGCGGCGCTCGGACTTCGAGAGCTTGGTGAGCAGCAGCGGCAGCTCGACGTTCTGAAACGCAGTGAGAACGGGGATCAAGTTGTACATCTGAAATATGAAGCCCACGTGGCGCGCGCGCCATTCGGTGAGCTTGCCGCTGGACATATGAGTGATTTCATCGCCGGCCACGGTGATGCTGCCGTGGGAGGGTACGTCCAGTCCGCCGAGCAGATTGAGCAGGGTGGTCTTGCCCGAGCCGCTCGGGCCCATGAAAGCGACGAACTCGCCCTGGTCCACGTCAAGATTTAGCCCCTGCAGTACGTCAATCTCCTCGCCGCCGCGCTTGTACTTCTTGTCGAGGCCGCGGATTTTGATCAGGCTGTTTGCGCTGCCACTTCCGTCCACTCGTACCATTTTGCGCGCTCCTGTTTCCGGTCTGATTATTTCTTGATCTGAATGGCTTCCCCGTCGTGCAAATCCGGCGGGCCTTTTACGACCACAGTGTCTCCCGCCGTCAGGCCCGCCATAATCTCGGCGTCGCTGCCGCGCGTGCTGCCCACCGTCACAGCGCGACGTTCCAGCTGATTATCCTTCACAAGGAAAACGATCTTGCGGCCACTTTCGTCACGCACCGCGCCGGAAGGAACGATCGCTGCAGGCGCGACACCCACCTGCTTGTCCGGCTCGTTGCCCAGGAAGGTGACCTTCACGCCCATGTCCGGCAAAATCCTTGGGTCAAGCTTTAAGAACGAAATGCGAACTTTTACAGTAGCTTTCTGGCGATCGGCGGTGGGGATCACGGTGCGCACTTTCGAGGGGATCTGCCAGTCGGGATAGGCGTCCAGGATTGCTGTTACCGGCTGGCCAGGTTCGACGCGCGCGATGTAGGCCTCGTTGACGTCCACTTCGATTTCGTTCGAGTTCATGTCCACGATGGTGGCGACGCCGGTGCGCGTGAAGCCTCCGCCAGCGGAAACCGGCGAGATCATTTCGCCCACTTGCGCGTCTTTCGAAACCGCGACGCCATCGAACGGAGCGCGAATCACGCAATTGTTTACGGCCTGCTGAGCCTCGCCGATGCGCGCTTCCGAGCCGGCGACTTGCACTTTGGTCAGCGCAATTTTCGCCTTCAGGCTGTCCACGGCCGTGGTGGCGTTGTCTAGAACTTCCTGGCTTTGCACGCCGGCGGACTGCAATGCTTGCGCGCGATGCAGTTCGATTTCCGCGTTCTTGAGCTGTACTTCCAGGTCAGCGATTTGCGCGCGCGTGGAATTGCGATCGGCGACGGCGGATTCAAGCGCGCGTTTCACGTCGGAATCATCGAGCGTCGCAAGAATCTGGCCTTCTTTTACGTGTACGCCTTCGTCGAAAAATACGCCGGTGACGCGGCCGGTGATTTTTGCGGCGACTGTGGCACGGCGGCGCGGAGTGACGTAGCCGCTGGCATTCAGTAGAGCAGGTCGGCCCGTCGCGGCCCTCTGAGCCAGGGCGACTTCCACCACGGGCTTCTGATCGCGGAAGGCCAGTGCGGCCCCGGCGATCAGCACCAGTACCACGAGCACGACTACGAGTAGTCCCCAGCGCTTGCCGCCTTTGCCGGCCGTGCGCTGGGTCTTGTCGATGCGCAAAGCATTGAGGTCGGGTTTGGGTGGCTGCGACGACGTCGACATGAACGGTTGCTGCTCCTTCGTTTGACCTTGCGGGCTGCAAATCTTACTACGCGCGACGGGTCTAGAAGTAACGCCCTGCGCGCAGAATTGAACGCGTGCGCATATTGTAACTTGGCTTCGCTCCGTAGGGGAGCGAGTTTCACTGGGCGAATTGTGAATTATGGATGCGCCGGCCGCGCGCGGGATGCAGGCATTGCTCACGGGTTCGAGCACACCTTTCCAGTTGGCTTGAATCATCCTCGGTAGGTAGAACGCGCGCAGACGAGAAACGTCACCAGGATTTTTCGGAGTGTCTTCGTTGTACACTTCGGTCAAGCGGGGCGCGACGGTTAAAGTAAGAATTGAAGTGGCCTCGCTGGTTCGCGGTACGCCGAAAATTCTAAAATTTAGCTTTCGTTGCGGCTCGCGAAGAACTCAACGATTGCTGGAGTTGTCGGCTGGGCGACGAATTACCCTCGAGTGACACTTCGAGTACTAAGTGACATGATGAATGCGATCAGCATGCCGAGCAAAAATCCGCCGACGTGCGCCCACCACGCTACGCCTCCCGACGCTGACGCGCCGGTGGTGCCGAGCGAGCCAACGCCGCTCAGGAATTGCATCGCAAACCACAGGCCGATGAAGACCAGCGCAGGGATGCGCGCACGGAACCAGAGGATGAACAAAGTAATCAGCGTGGAAATCTGCGAGCCAGGGAAGAAGACGATGTAAGCGCCGAGCACGCCGGAGATCGCTCCGCTCGCTCCCAGCGACGGGATGTGCGAGCCCCAGGAAAATAATGTTTGCGCGATGCTCGAACCGATGCCGCATACCAGATAGAAGAGCAAGTACGCGATGGGGCCCATGCGGTCTTCGACGTTTGCTCCAAAAATCCAGAGAAACCACATGTTGCCGATAATGTGCAGCCAGCCGCCATGCAGGAACATGCAGGTGAACAGTGGCAGCAGCGCTTCTTGCAGCGTGTAATGGCGTCCGGCTAGCGCCATTTGAATTTTGTAGGGAACGACACCGTAGTTCATGATGAACGCGTCGGCCGCGTGCGGCGGCAGAGAAATCTGATACAGGAACACGAGCGTGTTCGCCAGGATCAGCAGCAGAGTCACCGTGGGGAAGGAACGGCGCGGCGTTAAATCTTGCAGAGGGATCACTGATGGGTTTCCGGGCGCTCGGTGAGTTTTCGGTTTGAATTGAGTCGCATCATCCTACTTGACTCTATCCGAGGTTGCGACATTTTCAAGAGGCAATGATGCTGCGCAGGGCCGGCAGGGATTTAAGAACTTAGGACATCGGCAGCCGCGGCGCGCGGAAAATCGTTTTACAATTGCGCCGGATGCCGCGCTGTGATAAGAATTTTTGTTTCGCACGCGCGTCGTCCGCTCAGAGGGGAGTCGTTCCGATTTTGGCGGAGCGGATCGTTTCTGTGCGTCGCAACGCGCCGGCACCCTGATGCCAGTTCACGAATCCGAGGCCATTATCCTGCAGAGTTATCCGCTAGGCGAAGCCGACCGGTTGGTCAGCTTTCTTTCGCGTTCGATGGGCCGCGTTCGCGGGGTGGCCTCCGGCGCGCGGCGCACCAAAAGCCGCTTTGGCTCGACCCTGGAGCGACTTTCGCACGTGCACATCTGGTTTTACGAGAAGCAAAATCGCGAGCTGGTGAGAATAAACCAGTGCGATCTGGTCGAATCGTTTCTGGATGCGTTCCGCGACTACGGCTCAGGCGTGGCGCTGGCGATTTTGAGCGAAGTGACCGAAACGGTGCTGCCGGACCACGAGCCTTCGGACGCGAATTTTCGCCTGCTGCTGCTGGTCGCGCAGACCATTAAGAAGACGGGCAGGCCGGAATTGCCGCTGGCTTACTTTGTACTGTGGACCGTGAAGCTGGGGGGGTGGCTGCCGACTCTGGATGCTTGCGCGCGCTGCGGGCGCAAATGGGACCCGAAGGAAGCGGCGTATTTCTCGCCGAGCGCTTCGGCGATCTCATGCAGCAAGTGCCGCCGGCCCGGCATGCGCACACTTTCTCCTGCGGTGCTCTCGGCAGCGCGGAAAATACTGGGCGAGCGCCTCGATAAGTTGAACGAAGAAATGATTTCACCGCGCGCCGCACGCGACCTGAGCGATGTTATGCTCGACGTCATCGAACATCAAATTGACCGCAAGCTGAAGTCGCGGGAACTTCTGGAGTCCCTGGCGTGAAGAAACACGTGAAGAAAATTGAACCTGCGGCGGAGCTCGCGAAGGGCCTGAGCTTTCAGGACCTTCTACTGAAGCTTGAAGAATACTGGACGCGCCGCGACTGCATACTGCAACAACCGTACGACATTGAAGTCGGCGCCGGGACGATGCATCCGGAAACTTTTCTGCGCGTGCTCGGGCCGGAACCTTACCGCGTGGTCTATGCGCAGCCGAGCCGGCGTCCTGCCGACGGACGCTATGGCGAAAATCCCAACCGGCTTTACAAGCACACGCAACTTCAAGTGATACTCAAACCAGCGCCAGCGGACGTGCAGGATCTGTATCTGGAGAGTCTGGCCGGGGTGGGAATCAACTTGAAGGAACATGATATTCGCTTCGAGGAAGACAACTGGGAATCGCCGACGCTGGGCGCGTGGGGGATCGGCTGGCAAGTGCTGCTCGACGGGCAGGAGATTACGCAGTTCACTTATTTTCAGCAGAGCGGCGGCCAGAACCTGGATCCGATTTCGGTGGAGCTGACCTACGGGCTGGATCGCATTGCGTCTTACCTGCAGGGCGTGGATAACGTTTTCGATGTGCGTTGGTCCGACACGGTGACTTATCGGCAGGTGCGCTTGGCCGAAGAGCAGCAATTTTCCGCGTACAGCTTCGATTATGCGGACGCGGTGTCCACGCGGAAGCAGTTTGACCTCGCCGAAGCTGAGTCGACGCGGTTGCTCGCGGCTTATGCCGCACTGAAAGGCCCGCAAAAGAAGGGGTTTCCGATTCTGCAGGCTTACGACCTGTGCCTGAAGTGCTCTCACCTGTTTAATTTGCTGGATGCACGCGGCGCGATTTCGGTCACGGAGCGCGCGGCATTGATCGCGCGAGTGCGCAAACTTGCGATCCGCGTGGCTGCGGCTTGGCTGGAACAAAGCGGCACGGTGCCGGATGCGGCGAAGGTGGTCGCATGAAGGGGAACGCAGCAGCGGCGGGCGGAAAATCACGCGGAGATTTTCTTTTTGAAATTGGTTGCGAGGAAATTCCCGCGGGCATGATTTTGAAAGCCTCGCAGGAGCTTAAAGCGTTACTTCAGAAGCAATTTCTTGCGCATGGATTGCTCGAAGAAAAATCGGCGGAGAGTTCCATTGAAACTTTCGGTGCGCCGCGGAGACTGGTGGCGATCGCGCGTGGCGTGCGCATGCGTCAAGAAGATGTGACGCGCGAAATCACCGGGCCGCCGAAATCGGTGGCGTACGATCCAGTCGGCGAGCCGACGCGGGCGGCGATGAGTTTTGCGGAGAAGCAGGGAATTCCGGTATCGAAGTTGGGCATCGTGAACACGCCCAAGGGCGAATATCTTTCCGCGAAGCAGGTGGTGATCGGCAGGCCCGCGGCGAAAATTCTGGGCGAAGTTCTACCGCAGGTGATCCAGGAGATTTCCTGGCCGCGCTCGATGTATTGGACGGGCGCGCACGGGCCGCGTTTCATTCGGCCGATTCGCTGGATCGTGGCGCTGCTCGATGGCAAGATCGTGCCCTTTTCTTTCGCCGGCGTGGAAGCCGGAAATCATACCGATGGCCATCGGTTCCTCGGGAAGAAACATATAGCGGTGAAGCACGCCGCGGACTACGAAGCAAAGTTAAAGAAGAACTTTGTAATGTGCCGGCCCGCGGTGCGCGAAAGTAAAATCGCAAGTGAGATTCGTGCCCTGACCAGCCGCGGAGGTTTGCGCACGCATGAGGATGCCGAGTTGCTGCATCTGGTCGCATACCTCAACGAATACCCGAGCGTCATCATCGGCGATTTTGATCCGGTATATCTGGCACTGCCGGACGAAATCCTGCTGACGGTCATGCGCGACCATCAGAAATATTTCGGCCTGGAATCGCGCGACGGGGAACTGGCGCCGCATTTTCTGGCAGTGATCAACCTGCCGAAGGACCCCAAGGGACTGGTGCGTGCGGGGCACGAACGCGTGCTGCGTGCGCGGTTCGCCGATGCGCAATTTTTTTGGCGCACGGATCAGAAGATCAAGCTGGGCGATTACTTGCCGAAGCTTGCCGCGGTGACTTACGAATCGCGTCTGGGAAGCTACGGCGATAAAGTCGCCCGGATGCGTTCGCTCGCGCGATGGCTGGCGGAGCAATGGTTCAGCGGCGGCGTATCGCAGGCGGACGTGGCGGGCTCCGATCGCGCGGCGGAACTTGCAAAATGTGATCTGGTTACCGGAATGGTCGGGGAATTTCCGGAATTGCAGGGCGTCGTCGGTGGGCTGTACGCGCGAGCGCAGGGCGAGGCGGAGGATATCGCCTGGGCTGTGTATGATCATTACCAACCGATGGGGCTCGATGATCCGCTGCCGCGAAACTTGACCGGCTGCGCGGTCGCGCTTGCGGATAAGCTGGATTCGCTGGTCGCCTGTTTTGCAGTGGGCGCTGTGCCGACGGGCTCAAGCGATCCCTTCGCGCTGCGTCGCGCCGCGCAGGGAATTGTGAAGATTATTCTGGAGCGCAAGCTGCCGCTGTCGCTTTCCGCCGCGATCTCAGCTGCAGGCAAGGCGCTGAAGGAAAATGGGCCGCGGATGGAAGCGAACGAAGCGGTCGAGAAGCAGGTGCTCGATTTCGTTCTGGAGCGGGCGCGCTACATCCTGCGTGAGCGGCGCGGATTCGCCTATGACGAGATCAACGCGGCATTCGCGGCGGGCGCGGACGATCTGGTGGACGCAGTAGACCGCGTCGCCGCAGTGAAAGCCATCCGCCATATGAAAAACTTCGTGCCCTTGGCGGCTTCCTTCAAGCGCATTCGCAACATCCTGGAGAAGTCCGCGGCCGGAATCGATAAATCGCAATTGGTGGTGCAGGCCGACCTGCTGTGGGAGCCGGCGGAGCGCGCCTTGTATAACACGGCGCAGCAGATCGGCGGCGAAGCGACCATCAAGAAAAAGACGAGGAAGTATCGGGAGGCGCTCGAAGCAATTTCGGGTCTTCGGCCAGCGGTGGATTTATTTTTCGACAAGGTTCTAGTGATGGTTGAGGATCAAAATGTGCGGCGCAATCGTGTGGCCCTGCTCGCGGGATTACTTAAAGAGTTTTCTACGATTGCAGATTTCTCAGAATTGGGCGGCGAGGAAGCGAAATAATTTCTGAAGTCGTATTGCGCGCATTGAAGTGACCGTTGACTTGTCGGAGCGCCGACGAATGTATTCAAGTGTTTGGTGAGAGGCGGGCCACAGGCCGTCTCTCATCCATCTTCTCGCGAACTTAAAGCGAGTCTTGAGGACTACCAATGAAATATGTTTATTTTTTCGGAGCAGGCAAGGCGGACGGAACGGGTGAGATGCGCGATCTTCTGGGCGGCAAGGGCGCAGGGCTCGCGGAAATGACGCGCATCGGGCTGCCAGTGCCGGCGGGGTTCACCATCACCACCGAGACCTGCGATTATTTTCTGACGCACGGCCGGAAGTACCCCAGCGAGCTGCGCGGCGAAGTCGCCAAGAGCATTGCCCGGCTGGAAAAACTCACCGGGAAGAAATTGGGGGATGCGAAAGATCCGTTGCTGGTCAGCGTGCGTTCCGGCTCGGCGCGCTCCATGCCCGGAATGATGGAGACGATTCTGAACTTGGGGCTGAACGATCGTGCGGTGCAGGGACTGGCACAGGCCACGAAGAATGAACGATTCGCCTATGACGCCTACCGCCGCTTCGTGCAGATGTATTCCTCGGTCGTGATCGGATTGCCGAAGGAGGATCTGGAGCATCGCCTGCGCGCCATGAAGCAGTCGCTCGGCGTGAAAGATGATACCGAAGTGAGCGCCGAAGGCTGGAAAAAACTGGTCGGCGAATACAAGGCTTACTACCAAGAGAAGACCGGGAAGGCGTTTCCCGATGATCCGCAAGAGCAGCTGTGGGGCGCGATTGGCGCCGTGTTCGATTCCTGGATGGGCGAGAAGGCGGTGACGTACCGGCGCGTCGAGAAAATCACCGGACTGCTGGGCACGGCCGTGAACGTGGTGCAAATGGTATTCGGCAACACGGGCGACAGTTCGGGGACCGGAGTTTGTTTTACGCGCGACCCTTCGACCGGCGAGAAGACATTTTTCGGCGACTTTCTGCTGAACGCGCAGGGCGAGGACGTGGTGGCTGGAATCCGCACGCCGATGCATTTGACGGAAATGGCCAAGCGCATGCCGAAGGTGTATCCGCAGCTTGAACGCGTGCGGCAGACCCTCGAGAAACATTATCGCGACATGCAGGACCTGGAGTTCACGGTTGAGAACGGCAAGCTGTACATGCTGCAGACGCGCACGGGCAAGCGGTCACCTGCGGCGGCGTTTCAGATTGCGGTCGACATGGTGAACGAGAAGCTGATCAAAATTGAAGAAGCACTTGAACGCATCAAGCCGGAAGACGTGGAGCGGCTTTTTTATCCGGTGATTGATCCAAAGCTGTCGCGCACGGAATTGTCTAGCCGCTTGCTGGTGACGGGAAATAACGCGGTGCCGGGAGCGGCTGTGGGTAAAGCAGTGTTCACCGCGCAAGCAGCCGAAGAGTGGGCGGCGCGCGGCGAGAAAGTAATTCTGGTGCGCCATGAGACCAGCCCGGAAGACGTGGGCGGAATGTTCGTCGCGCAGGGAATTCTGACGGCGACGGGCGGCAAAACCAGTCACGCGGCGGTGGTGGCGCGCGGTTGGGGCAAGTGCTGCATCGTCGGCGCGGAAAAAATGGATATCGATCTGGCCAAGAAGACGATTCGTGCCAGCGGCAAATCGGTGCGCGAAGGCGAGTGGATCACTCTCGATGGCGGTGATGGCTCGGTGTACACGGGCCAAATCGAGCTGGTCCGCCCGGAACCGCCGAGAGCCTTCGCGACACTGATGTCCTGGACTGACAAAGTTCGCCGACTGGGCGTGCGCACCAACGCGGACACGCCGCACGATTCGCGTGTGGCACGCGAAATGGGCGCCGAAGGCATCGGACTCTGCCGCACCGAGCACATGTTCTTTAAGGATTTCGAGCACCCGGAGAAGAGCATCGAGCGCCAACAGGCCATCCAGGAAATGATCCTGGCCGAGGAACCCGAAGCCCGCCGTGCGGCTCTCGACAAGCTGCTGCCCTTTCAGCGCCGGGATTTCATCGGCATCTTCGAGGCTATGAAGGGGCTGCCGGTAACGATTCGCTTGATTGATCCGCCGCTGCACGAATTTGTGCCGCACGAACCGGCGAAGCAGGCGGAGCTGGCGAAGAAAATCGGAATCTCACCTGAAGCGGTAGCTCGCCGAGTGGAACAATTACACGAAGCCAACCCGATGCTCGGCCATCGCGGGTGCAGGTTGTGCATTACCTATCCGGAGATTCTGGATATGCAGGTTCGAGCGATTATTGAAGCGGCGATTGATTGCCAGAAGCGCGGCGTTAAAGTGTTGCCTGAGATCATGCATCCGCTGGTTCTGGACAAGAAAGAGTTGAGAATCCTGGAACAGCAGACGCGCAAGGTTGCTGATGAGATTATTTCGCGATCGAAAGTAAAGCTTGAATATCTGGTAGGAACGATGATCGAGTTGCCGCGCGCTGCTTTGCTCGCGGACCAGATTGCGGAGGTTGCCGAGTTCTTTTCCTTCGGTACGAATGACCTCACGCAAACCACCATGGGCCTTTCGCGCGACGATGCCGGGCGGTTCCTGCCGGAATATGTGGACGAACGCAAGGCGGCGATTTTCAAAGAGGACCCGTTCCAGACGTTGGACGTCGAGGGAGTTGGCTTGCTGATCGAATGGGCCATCGCGCGCGGGCGCAAGACGCGTCCTAAGCTGAAGATCGGAATCTGCGGCGAGCATGGCGGGGATTCCGAGAGCGTGAAATTCTGCCATCGCGTGGGGATGGATTATGTGAGCGCTTCGCCATTTCGCGTGGCGATTGCGCGGCTGGCTGCGGCGCAGGCGGTGATTGAAGGGAAGAAGTCGGCGAAAGCAAAGCGCTGAGTGAGCTGCCTACGGAAGTCGACGCCTGCGACGCGGGCGATGCGCCGCGTACTGGGATGCCGGCGAGGAGTAGACCATTTCGCGTGGAAGACTACCGACGACCGACGGCCGGCCGCTGATCATTGGCATCTGCGGCGGAACCGGTTCGGGCAAGACTACGATCACGCGGCGAATTATCGAAGCGCTCTCTGAAACCAACGTGGTGGTGCTGCAGCAGGATAATTATTATCGCGATTATCCCGGCATGCCATTTGCCGAACGCGTCAAAGTAAATTTCGACCATCCCGATTCCATGGACACGCCGCTGCTGGCCGAAAATGTGCGGCAATTGCGCGCGGGTCAGGCAATCGAACGTCCTACCTACGATTACGCCAATTTTCAACGCCTGAAGGGAACTGTGCGCATCGAGCCGCGCGCGGCAATTATTGTGGAAGGCATTCTGATATTCGAGAGTAAGGCGCTGCGCGAGTTGCTCGACATCAAAATCTTCGTGGATACCGACGCGGACCTTCGATTCATCCGGCGGCTGGTGCGGGACATACGCGATCGCGGCCGAACCACGCAGATGGTGGTGGACCAGTACATCAAGACGGTGCGGCCGATGCATCTGGAATTTGTGGAGCCATCGAAGCGCTACGCGGACGTGATCATCCCAGAGGGCGGGCACAACGACGTGGGCATTGACCTGGTGATCCAGAAGATCAAGTCGCTGGTGCCGCGTGCGGCGGGCGAGTGAACGAAAATCGGGTTTCGCACGTATCAATACTTATGTAGAAGACGGCGGGCCCGGCTTGAGGACGCGGCCCGCCGCTACGGCGTCAGAAAGTGCCATAGGAAACGGGAGCAAGGAGATGATGGTGAGATTTTTACTGTGGTGCATTCTGCTGGTGTTGTGCTGGCCGCTGGCTTTGCTGGCGCTGGTCCTGTATCCGATTGTATGGCTTATTCTGCTGCCGTTTCGGATTCTGGGGATCGCGGTGGAGGGTGTGTTCGACTTGCTCCGCGGGATCTTGTTCTTGCCGGGGCGGATATTGCGCGGGCCGCGCAGCGCCTGAGCGGCGCAGGGTGGCGAGCCGGTCCCGAGCCGCAAAGAAATCGTTCCAGCGTGGGCTGGCCGACAATTCGCGCGTCGGTTTAGGTTTTGGCGTGCGCTGCGAAAGTTAAAGAAATGCGTAAGGCGGGTGTTCGTCGCGCTACGCGCCGACTTCAACCGCAAAACAAACTTTCAGCTCCACTTTAAGGCTTGACCACCGCTTGCTGATCGGGTGTTTGCACAAAGACCGGAAAGACCGTCACAGGAGTTACAGTCGGGGTGATTTGAGATATTGGTTGAGGTTGCACTTGAGGTTTCCCGGCGGACTGCTCAATGTTTGCAGACTGCGCAACGCGCAGCGCAATGTCGCCATCGACCAGCGCTGTGAAGTGGTCTGACGAAGCCGCGATTGCCGGCGCGCCCTTGTGAAATTCGGAGAGGAAGAACGGGTAGCCGGCAAACCTTCCGATCGTCGCTTTAGCATCCTGCACCGGGGCGAAATTTGCGGGGATGTGGTCACCGGTGGCGGCGGTAACGTCCTGCATGAACCAAACCACCTGTCCGGAACTTCCCAAGCCCGTTCGCCTCACCGCCATGATTCGCGCGCGCGCTTCGGCTCCTCTGGGGATCACGGTGACGCCGTTCAGCTTCACCGGTTCGGCGACGACCATATCGACGACGGAGCCTTCCTGTAAATCGCTGGAAGAGACACCGCTGCTCACCGCCAGTTGCACCGGCGTTTGATCTGGAATTTTTACTTCGACCGAAGGCGCTCCGTCCGGCGGGACCGCGGGAAAGGCGGCCGGCGCGTGCATCATCGCCAGAATGATGCGGTCGGAAACTCCCGATTGCTTCAAACGATGCAGTGCGGCAGGGGAAGTGTCGAAATCGCAGCGCGCAGCATCGAGCCGCGTGATGATGGCGTCGGGGCTCATGTGAGCGCCTTGCATTTTCATCACGTTTACATTCGTCAGCAGCGCTGCGGATTCGCTGGGTCGCGCGACGGCAGGACGTTCCAGCGGCTCGCCCGCCGACGGGACCGGCGCCGCTACGGGCGCAGCTGCGGAACCGGATTCGGCCGGCTCGCTCGGCGTTTGGGTGATTGGTGCGACGACCGGTTCGACACTCGGTTGAACCATTGTCTCGGCGGGCGTCTGAGCAGCTGGCTCGACGATCGTGCCAGCAGCCGTCTGCGCGGGCGTGCCTACCGGTCGCTCGACAGACGTCGGAAGGGGCGCCGTTTCGGGCGTTTGGCTGGTCGGCTGAGCGACCGCGGAATCTAACTGAGCTTCTGGTTTAGGCTTCTGGGTCCATCCGAATGTGTAAACGGTCTGAGGAGCAGGCGCCGTCGTGGACAGATCGCCGCTAGGCACCCAGCCGAGCCGGCCGTCGGTAGTTCGCACCTGCGTGAAATCGCCGTCCTGTCCCGTGATCACGAGGCTTTCGCCGCAGTGCAGCTTTCCCAGCTCTTCAAATTTCTGTATCGATTTATAGAGCAGGATGTAGGAGTCGTAGGTTCCACACTGCGCGAAAGCAGGCGTGTTCGCCGGCGCGGATTGCGGCGCAATCAGGAGGATCCCCATCAGAACCAAAGCGTATTTCATTTAAGTCCCCATACCGGTTCAGGAGCGGTCGCCCTTGATAGCGTCCCTGGCCCCGGTTGAGGCATTTTTTCCCTCGCTGCGAATCGCGGCAATAGTACTTTCAAACAGCTGTCGGATTGGTTTGGTACAGGCGGGTTAAATGAAAGTCACAATTGAGGATTGCAGAATAGTTTAAGCGACAGTGACATTTTGCCGCGAGCGCGCGCGGCGCACGAAAAAACGTTGTTCAAGTTATGCATTCGATTTTAAAAATGGAGTGCTTTGCGCATTTGTTACTACTTGAAGAAACACTTTAGATGCTTTATTCTGGCCGTTCGCGGATCGGTCGGAAGCCCGCCAACTACGCCTGCGAGTTTTCCTGCCTACGTCGGCATCCTCAAGAAGAAGTAGACCCCGAGAAATCCAAAGATGGCGTCCGGCGCCCAGGCTGCGAGCAGCGGCGGGAGCTGCCCAACCGAACCCATCGCCTCAAACAGCGCGGCCGTAGCCCAGTACACGATGGCGACGCCCACCGCAACAGCCAAGCCGCCGACAGCCCCGCGCGTGCCTGTCAGGAAGGCAAAAGGCGCGCCCAGAAAAACGATGATCCCAGCGATCAACGGAAACGCGAATTTCTTTTGCCATTGCACGGAAAGCCGCGCCGTGTCGAACCCTGCTTGTTTCAAGCCCTGTATATATTCTCCCAACTGCCGCCAGTTCATCTGATACGACTGGCGCACCTCGCGGCGGAAATAGCTGGGCGGCTCGGAAATCTCCGGAAGCGATTGCACTTTGAACGGGGTGTAGCGGCTGACCTTGCCTCCGGTAAAATCGCGTATCCATCCGCCCGTCAGTGCCCAGGTATTTTCGGATTGCACCCAGGTGGCGCGCGTGGCGAATACGCGGCGGCGAATCTCGAACGTTTGCGGATCGAGTTCGAAGACGCTCAATCCGCCGAAGAGGTTTTGATCGGCATCGAAGAGTTCGTAATTATAAATTTTCGTGTTTTCGCCGAAAATCCATTGCCGGGCCGGCTGGAAATAGGTCTGCGCGGGGCGGCCTTTGATCTGGTTGCGCAGCGCATCCTGGCGCTGGTTGGCGTAGGGAAGAAACGTATCGTCGAGCAGGAACATTCCCGAGGCGATGACGCAGCCGGCCAGCGTGAGCGGCAGAACCAGGCGGTAGAGGCTCATGCCGCTGGCCTTGAAAGCGATCACTTCATTATTCTTAGCGAGCACAGCCAAGGTCACCAAGGTCGCGACCAGTGTGGCGAGGGGCGCCAGCTGATAGGTCATCAGCGGAATGAGATAGCGAAAATAATTCAGCACCATCGAGGCCGGAATATTATTTTTCGAAATGTCGCCGAGCAAATCGAAAAGCGTGAAAGCGTCAAAGATCAGAATGAAGCCCGCCAGCAGGACGAGGAAATAATACGAAAATTGCTGCAGCAGATAAACGTCAATCAACATCGGGAACGCCACGGCCGATCCTTCCGGAACAACCTTGTGAGCCTCCGCGCGCGAGGTGACGGCGCGTCCGCTCGCGGCCGCGCCATTCGATGCGGGGATCGGCGCGGCATCGGCCTCTCGCCGCAGCGCCGGACGCGAGCGCCGGAAGAAAGCGTCGAGCCAAGCCACAATCGCATTCGGTTTGCGGATGGTTTCGATGCGGCGTAGAAAAATCATGCCCAGTATGAGGCCCGCGATATTTCCAGCCCATATTCCGGCCCACGGCGCGACCGACCCTTGCTGCGCCATATGCGCGCCGGTGACAAAAAGAAAATAGTAGCCCCCGATCAGTACCAGCGTCAGGATCAGTCCGGCAGCGCGCCCTCCGCGCCGCGGACGCACGCCGATGGGCACGCCGAGCAGCGCAAAGACCAGGCAGGCGGCGGGAAATGCGATGCGGCGGTGGAATTCCACACGCGCGTCGCGCCAGTGCGGGCCCTTTTCAGCCAGCAGCTCGGAAATCGAGCGCTCAGAATCCAACACGGCGGCGTTCTTGGGACCCTCTACCGGGCTGGAAATCTCCACGGGAATTTCGCTCTGGCCGAAAGTCGTCACATTGTAATGTTGGGGCGCGCGCGGGTCGTATTCGTGCGTGCTGCCGCTGCCCAGGTGCAATTCGAATTTATTGTTGCCGGCGTTGGCGACTACCTGCGCGTCTTGCGCGATGGTCACGTTGGTGGTGGAGGCTTGGCCGGAGGTCGCAAGGAAGACACCGCGCCAGCGCGTCGCTGCGGCTTCCACATCTTGCACGTATAATATGAAGTGGGGAACTTGCTCGTTGAAGACGCGCGGCTGGATCGCGTAGGGTGCCTGGGTCAGCAGCAGGCGCTCCTCGAGGCGTTGCAGCGTGCGTATGGCCGCGGGGCTGAGCCAAAATGTGAGCACCAGCGTGCCCAGGCTGCAGCCCAGCGCCACGAATCCGATGGGAACCAGCAGGCGGCGCAGGCTGATGCCTGAAGCGTGCAGAGCGACGATTTCGCTGTCGGCGGAAAGCCGTCCCAGCCCGATCAGTACGCCGACCAGCACGGCCATGGGGATGGTGAAGGCCAGCACCGGCGTCAGCGAGCAAAGAAAAATCAGCGCGACGGTGAAGACTCCGCCCGAATGCCGGACGACCAGGTCCATCAGGCGCACGAGTTGCGGAACGAAGAAAACGAAAGTGAAGACAGCGAGGCCTAGTATGGCGTGCGAGCCGACTTCGCGACCGATATATTTATCGAGCAGGCGCATGATCGCGCTTGGGGATTCTAGCATGGACGTTCGCAGCGTGCGGGCGAGTTAAGTGTTGTGTTAACGAAGATGCGGCGGAGGACAGAGAGTTGGGCCGAGTGAATTTAGTTTTGGTTTGGCACATGCACCAGCCGCAGTATCGCGACCCCGTCTCGGGGCGCTACATGCTGCCTTGGACGCGTCTGCACGCCCTGAAAGATTACTGGGGCATGGTGAAAGTGTTGGGTGAATTCCCGGGCGTCCACGCGACATTCAATATCGTACCGTTGCTGGCCGCGCAAATCGAAGAATACGCCA
>DATNLN010000254.1:0-32462 GCA_035602855.1 Candidatus Acidiferrales bacterium | reverse complement strand
GCTGAACCGATGCCGAAGATGGAAGGCGCGATTTCTAGCGAATCTATTTTGGAAAAGCTTAGCTGAGGCACCTCGTCGTTTTCGGAGTAGCGCTCCAGTCATTTAGTTTCCGGATCACGTCAAAAAACCTACCCTTCGCATGAGGCAAAGCGCGAAGGATGGGCACCCTCTCGCAGTGATTACAATCCCGGGTTTGGTCAATACGTTCGTGTATTAGCACTCGTGTCTTAGCGCGGGACACCACCTGCTGCACGAATACGATGTCGAAAGAAAGAGCACAGGCAGGATTGCCTATGCTACCTCCTGCTACAGCATCCAGCCGCCGGTTACGTTTATTACTTGGCCCGTGATGTAGTCGGCGCCGTCGCTGGCGAAGAATTTTACGGCGGCGGTTACGTCTTCTGCGGAGGGGGGACGGCCCATGGGGGATCTTGCATCGCGGATGCGGCGGGCTTCGTCGGCTGTTAGTTCGCGCTCGTCGATGTTGGAGGGGTTGATTACGTTTACGGTGATGCCGTTTTTGGCTTCTTCGATGGCCAGCGAGCGGGAGAAAGAGACTACTGCTGCTTTCGCGGCCGCGTAGGCGCTGATGGTTCCTTGACCGAAGGCTCGTTCGGCGCCTACTGCGCCCAGGTTGATGATGCGGCCCCAGTGTTGGCGGCGCATGGCTGCTAGCGCGGCTTTGCTGGCATGGAAGACGCTGTAGAGATTGGAGGCGATTACTCTTTGCCATTCGTCGGCGCTGGTATCGGCTACTAGCTTCCAGTTAAATTCGCCTACGTTGTTGACCAGGATGTCGAGGCGGCCGAAGCGTTCTAGGACGGCGTCCAGGAGGAATTGAACTTTTTCTGGGTTGGTGGCGTCGGCTTCTACTGCGAAACATTCGGCGCCTTGCGCTTGCAACGTGCGGAGGGTGGCTTGAGCTGCGGTTTTATTTGTGCGATAGGAGATGGCTATGCGGACGCCTTCTTGAGCTAGTCCTTGGGCGATGCCTTTGCCGATGCCTCGGCTGCCGCCGGTGATTAGAGCGGCGCGATTGCGAAGTGGCACTGTGGCTCCTGGGAATTCGGGTGCGCCAAGTATAATGAATTTTTTGGGATTTGGGGCCGGGGCGGGCGAAAAAGGAGTGGCGACCGAGGCACAGAGCCACAGAGAGAGGCGCGCGAGGAGAACCACGAAGCAAGATCGTTCGCCTCGACTCAGGCGGACGGCGCGCGGCGTGGCGTGGTTCTGCACGGCGGCGCGGTAGGAAAAATCAAAGAGAAAACCGACGGCAAAGACGCCCGCCTAAAATGCAGGCGGCCGCAACAAGTTCAACGGCAATGTCGGAAGCGGGCGCAGCAGGGAGCGCCGCCACCACTCCAGAGACAATTCTACGGCGAAGAACCGGCGAGACGATGCGTCGCGGCGGATCGAGCCTTTAGCCCATGCGGGCGACCACTACTGTTATGTCGTCGGCTTGTTCGGCTGTGCCGGCCCATTGTTCGGCGGCGCCTATTAGGTTTTCGGCGATTGGTTGGGGATGCAGGCTGCGTTGGCGGAGGACTTCTTCGCGGAGGCGTTGGACTCCGAATTCTTCGCCGTAGACATTTTCGGGTTCGGTCAGGCCGTCGCTGAAGGCTACGAACAGGCTGCCGGGTTCTACTTTAATTGTGCCTTGGGTGAACTTGCAGTCTTCAATCAGGCCAACGACTGTGCCGCCTTCGCTTAGTTCCTGCACGTTCGAACCGTTTACGAAAAATGGGGCTAGGTGGCCGGCGTTGGTGTAGGTCAGCGTGCGGGCTGCTACGTCGTACACGGCGTAGAAGAAGGTGGCGTAGCGATCGTCGGAAGTGTTGCGGAAGAGATGCCGATTGAGGCGGGCTACTAGTTCGGCTGTGCCAGCGAGGCCGTCGAATCCGGCGTGGCTGCGGAGCGTGGCTTGCAGGCTGGCCATCAGGAGAGCCGCGAAAATGCCTTTGCCGCTGATGTCGGCCAGCGCGATGCCAACCGTGTTGGTGCCGGTGCGGATAAAATCGTAGTAATCGCCGCTGACGACGCGAGCTGGCCGGCAAATGGCGGCTAGTTCCAGGCCAGGAAGCGCGGGCAGAATTTGCGGGAAGAGTTGGGATTGCACTTCGCGGGCGATGACGATTTCGTTTTCTAGTTTTTGGCGCTTGCTTTGTTCTTCGATTAGTTCGGCGATGGAGCTGGTCATTTCGTTGAAAGATTCGCCAAGGGCGCCGAGTTGGTCGCGTTGATGGACGCGGACGCGCTGCGTGAAATCGCCGCGGCGTACGTGGAGCGTGGCTTTGTAGAGATCGTCAACCGAAGTGGTGATGGTGCGGGTTAGGACGAATCCGGTGGCGAGACCGGCGATGCCGAGGAGCAGGAAAATTACAGCGGCGGCGATCAGCAGGATTTCGAGAACGGGGCCGACGTCGCCTACCGAAGTGAAGAGCCGGCGGCTGAGCGCTGAGGCACGGATGCCGAAGGAGGCGAAGACTGCGGCGGGCGCGTCAGGAGGCTGGGGGCCGACGTGGGCTAGTTCGATGGTGGAGACGCCGTTAATGCGGATGTCTGCCCAATTTTGCGGTGGGCCTAGAGTGCGGCGACGGCTGGCGATTTGTTCGCCGGGGATGAAGACGTGGCCGTTGAAATTGAGCGAGATGTTGGGAGGATTATTTTCGCTGCCGGGACGGAGTGGGATTATTGCTATGGGACCGAACTCGGAGGCGAAGCTGTCCAGGAATGCGGAATCTAGTGGGGTGGCTACAACGAGATTGAATGGCCCTGCTGGGCCGGTTTTGCTGACAGCTGCTGCGATCCAGATTCTTTTGTCAATTTCGACGAGGCCGGAGAAGTGTTGGCCGCCTTCGGATTGTGATTGGATTAGGCGCTGGCCGCGATTGGGGAAGACGCGGAGGTCGGGCCATTCGCGGCGTTCAGCTTCGATTAGATTCAAGACGCCTGGCCGCTGCAGAATCGTTTCGTTGCTGGGCTCTGCGCCGCGGGCGGCTTCCATTTCTACTGCGCCTGCCAGGGCGTCGGCATCGGCGGCTATGGTGCTGATGCGTTGTTGCAAGTCGTCGTGGAAGAGGTGGGCGCCTAGTTGGAGGTAGAGGCCGTAGGTGGCTAGGCCGGCCATGGACAGGAGCAGGATCACCGGGACGACCGCTATGAAAACGTAGGTGACGATTAGGCGATTGCGCAGAGTCCACATGAAGCGGTTGCGTAGCCAGGGGATCAGGCGGACGAACAGGTAGACCGTCGCGAGGAAGGCGAGGAAGCTCAGGAAGCCGGTGAATGGGATCGTGGGGCGGAAGGCGAGAGCGATGTGTGTCAGGACGTAGATCGCAATGATTGCAGCGGCGATTATGTCCAACGGCGAGGTGCGCCGTAGGAAGATGATTAGGCGGCGAGGGGAGAGTCGATTCACTTTGATTCGTATTGCGCGTTAGAAGAATAGCTGAGGTGCGGGAGTTAGGGAAGGTGGAGCAGCGCGCGAAAGCGAGGACAGTAGCGGCGCCGAATTGGTTGCCGCACAGCCAAGTGCAAGAGCGGCTGTGCCACGAAAGCGAGCGGCGTCGCGAGGAAGGCGAAGGATGACGACGCGCCTAATTTGCGCGGAATAAATTACAAGGCGCTGCGATCGTTTCGTTGTACTCGGCTGTGGTGGCGGCTGTAGCCGAAATAGACGAAGAGGCCGATTACAAGCCAGATGATCAGGCGGGCCCAGTTGACCCAGCCTAATTTGTACATCATGTAGCCGTTGAACAGGATGCCGAGGATGGGGACGAGCGGGACCCAGGGCGTGCGGAAGGGGCGGGGCTGGCCGGGGTTTGTCTTGCGCAGAACCATGATGGAGATGCAGACGATGATGAAGGCGAAGATGGTGCCGATGTTGACCATTTCTCCGATGATGTTGATGGGAGTGACGCTGCCGATGATGGCGGCGATGAGGCCGACCAGAATTGTGTTTTTGTAGGGTGTGCGGAATTTGGGGTGGATCGCGGCGAAAAATTTGCGCGGCAGCAGTCCGTCGTTGGCCATGGAATAGAGCACGCGGGTCTGGCCGAGGAGCATGACGAGCATGACGCTGGTGAGTCCGGCGAGTGCGCCTGCGGTGATGAGGTAAGAAGCTTTGGTCAAGCCGCGATCGAGGAAGGCGACGGCGAGAGGCGCTTCGATATTGATTTCTTTCCAGGGCACCATGCCAGTGAGGACTGCGGCGACCAGGATGTAAAGGATCGTGCACATCACGAGCGAAGCGATGATGCCGATGGGCAAGTCGCGTTGCGGATTTTTTGCTTCCTGCGCGGTGGTGGAGACGGCGTCAAAACCGATGTAGGCAAAAAATATGTAGGCCGCTCCCCTGCCGATGCCGCCAAAACCCATGGGCGCGAAGCTGGACCAATCGCTGCCCCAGTTGGAGGGGCTGACGTAACGCATGCCCAGGAGAATGACGAAGAGCACGACGGCGACTTTGACGATGACGATGGTTGCGTTGAAGGAGGCGCTTTCCTTGATGCCGATTACCAGGACGGCCGTGATGATCAGGGCGATAAGAAATGCGGGAAGATTGAAACCGATTTCGACGCCGAAGAGCGAAGGCGCGGCGACCAGATCGTGGGCGCGCTGAAGGAGTTCGGGAGACTGCGCGGTGATAATGTCACCGACGTGCAGCAGGAAGGCTTGCGAGCCCATGACGAGGGAGGGATCGGAAGCGTGCGCCATTTGGCGGGCGATGACATTTTCGGCGGTGATGAGAGCGGTCCAGTGGTCGTAGGCGAGCCAGAGCGGCATCTTCAGATGAAAAATTTTGAGAAATTCGATGAAGTGGTTTGACCAGCCGGAGGAAACGGTGCTGGCGCCCATGGCGTATTCCAGGGTGAGGTCCCAGCCGATGATCCAGGCGATCAATTCGCCCAGCGCGGCGTAGGCGTAGGTGTAGGCGCTGCCTGCTAGCGGAATCAGCGCTGCGAATTCTGCGTAGCAGAGGCCGGCGAAAGCGCAGCCCAGACCGGAGATTATGAAGGAAAGCATGAGGCCAGGACCGGCGTAGTGCGCGCCCAGGCCGGAGAGGACGAAGATGCCGGCGCCGATCACCGCGCCGACGCCCAGGGCCGTCAGAGAGATCGGGCCGAGCGTGCGCTTCAGGGTGTGTTCGCCTGTGGCTTTCGCTTCGTTGAGCAACCAGTCCATGGGCTTCTTTTTGAACAGCGCATTGCTCATGCGGTAAGGCCTCCGTCGGTGTGGCGCTTTGGCAGAAAGCCAAGGGCACCACAGGTGAACCATGATTCAGACTGATAAGAGCATTGAGATTTCCAATGCAGACCAATATGGTCTGCGCGGAGCGCGGATGAAAAATAACACAGTGGCGCTCGGTAGCAACTGCAAAATCGGTACTTCAGCGGCTAACGCCGGATCGATGCTTGAATGCTAATGCCGTGGCTGACCCCACGACCTGCAAAGCTCACGGAATGTGACGCGCACTCATTGACCGCGGTTGTTGCTGTGCAGCCGATGGCGCGAAGTGCGCGGCGCCGCCCTCAAGGCCGCCACAACCTCAAAGTCCTCATGCGCCGTTATTGCTGCGAGCGGCGATGGCTTGCGCTGCGCTTGATAAATATTCTCGGGCGCGTTGGGCCGGGTCCGGAGCGTTTAGCAGATCGCTGATTATGGCTACGGAATCGGCGCCGGCGCGCATGACTTCGGTGACGGAATTTATGGTGATGCCGCCAATCGCTACCAGGGGCTTGCGCGTTAGTTTTCTGGCTGCGCGGATCAGGTCCAAGCCTACGACTGGGTCGGGATTTTCTTTTGTGGTGGTCGGGTAGATTGGGCCCACGGCTATATAGTCCGCCGAAGTGTCGATGGCGGCGCGAAGTTGTTCGAGATTATGTGTCGAAATTCCAACCCATTGAGGTGGCGGACAGATTTGGCGAGCGGCGGTTACGCTGAGATCTTCCTGGCCTACGTGGACGCCGGCGGCGCGGGCGATGCTGGCAATGTCGGGGCGGTCGTTGATTATGATTTGCACGTTGGCGGGAGCGGCCGTGATTAGGGCATTTGCGATTTCATGGATTTGGTGCGGGGGGAGGCGTTTGGCGCGCAGTTGGATTAGTTCAACGCCGGCGCCGGCGAGTTTATTGGCGAGGGATACCAGTGGTGCGGCGGATTGTGCGGCCGTGGCGTCGAGAATGGCGTAAAGAGCGGGGAACATTGCTGCCTCCATTGCTTTGGATACACGCGAAAAGCATATCCCTTTCCGCATCGCGCGCGCTGTTTAGGGGAGTGCAGCAGCGACGGATGGCAGTGCTGCGGCGCGGGACCGTTGCAATGTCAGCTGCAATGTTCCCGCGGCGGAAGTTGCGCCGCGCAGCCAACCATGACTGTGCCACGAAGGCCGGGCACGGCGTGCCGTGTCGCTTCAACGTCGACGGCTGACGGTCTGAAAACCGCCAGCCAGAAGATTGGCGCTCCCCTGCGGCGCGCTACTTGGCTGCGACGGCTAACGCACGATCGAGAAAATGGGTGTCGAATTTGCCGGCCAGGAAGTCGGGGTCGGCCAGAATTTTTTTGTGGAGCGGGATGGTGGTTTTGATGCCTTCGACCACAAAGCCGTCTAGGGCGCCGTTCATTCTTGCTATGGCTTCGGCGCGGTCGTTGCCGTGGGCGATTATTTTGGCGATCAGCGAATCGTAATAGGGAGGGATTACCGCGTCGGAATAGCTTGCCGTGTCCACCCGGATGCCGGGGCCGCCGGGAACGCGGAAGGCGGTGATGCGTCCGGCGCTGGGGACAAAAGTTTCCGGATCTTCGGCATTGACGCGGCATTCGATGGCGTGGCCGCGAAATTCGATGGGCCCGAGGATGTCGGTGAGTTTTTCGCCGGCGGCTACGCGGATTTGCGATTTTACCAAGTCCACGCCGGTGACCATTTCGGTTACGGGATGCTCGACTTGTATGCGCGCGTTCATTTCGATGAAGTAGAGGTCGCCGGATTCTTCGCGCAGGAATTCGACGGTGCCGGCGCTGGAATAGCCGAGTTTTTTGAGCGCGTCGACTACTTGTTTGCCGACGCGCTTGCGCGTGGCGGCGTCCATGGCGACGGAGGGGGATTCCTCGAGAACTTTCTGATGACGTCGCTGGAGGGAGCATTCGCGTTCGCCGAGATGGACTACATTGCCGTGCTTGTCGCCGAGAACCTGGAACTCGATGTGGCGCGGATGCTCGATTAATTTTTCGATGTAGACGTTGGGGCTGCCGAAGGCTTGCTGGGCTTCAGCTTTGGCGGTTTGAAACAGGGGGATCAGTTCGCGGGCGTTGCGCACGATTCTCATGCCGCGTCCGCCCCCGCCTTCGGCGGCTTTGATCATCACGGGATAGCCGATTTCCGCGGCGATTTTTTTGGCGGCGTCTTCGTCGGGGACGACTCCGGCGCTGCCGGGAATGATGGGGAGGCCGGCGGCAGCCATCGCTTCGCGGGCTTTGTCTTTTTCGCCCATCAGACGGATGGCGTCTGGCGCGGGGCCGATGAAGGTGATGTGGGACGCTTCGCAGACCTCGGCAAAGTTGGCGTTCTCGGAGAGGAAACCATAGCCGGGATGGATGGCGTCTACGTTGGCGATTTCTGCGGCGCTGATTACTTGCGGGATGTTGAGGTAACTTTCGCTGCTGCGGGGAGGTCCGATGCAGATAGCTTCGTCTGCGAAGCGGACGTGGAGGGAGTTGCGGTCGGCCTCGGAATAGACGGCGACGGTTTTGACGCCGAGTTCACGGCAGGCGGAGAGGATGCGGAGGGCGATTTCGCCACGATTGGCGATTAGGATTTTTCGGAACATGGGCCTCGGAGAAAATTCAAACTGCCGGTACGAACAGCGGGCACGGCGTGCCGTGCCCCGACGAATGCAAAAGCAAATTCAAAGACAAAGAGCTGGCGAGACGCCGGTGCTACGAATGCAAAGGCGACAGCATATTTATTTTTTCCGGTGGGGGCGGATGCCGAATAGGGCTTCGCCGTATTCTACCGGGTGACCGTTTTCGACGAAGATGCGGACTACTTCGCCGGCGGCGTCGGATTCGATTTCGTTCATTAATTTCATGGCTTCGATGATGCACAGGACCTGGCCAGTTTCGACTTTGGAGCCGATGCTCACGAAGGGATCGGCGTCCGGGCCAGCGGCTACGTAAAACGTGCCGACGATCGGGGACTTCACGATGTGCAGGTCTTCGGCGCGCATGGTGTCTGCGGCCGGCGCGTGGGATGCGGCGGCTGGCGCGGCGGCGGATCCTGCGCCTGTCCCTACGGACGATGCGTGGCTGGCGTGCGGGGCGGCCGAAGCGACTACGATCTCCGGTACGTGGCCCGACGGAAATGCGTACGACGGCGACGACGGTTTTTTCAGTCGGATGCGAAAGCCGTGGCGCTCGTATTCGAATTCCTCCAGGCCATGCTTGCGCATGAAGTCCAGTAGCTTTTCGATTTCGGGGAGGTCCACGCCGTGCGCGGGCGAGCCAGCTGCTGCCTTGGGAGTCTGTTTTTTCGCCATTTAGAGTTCTAGAAATTCCCGGGAAGCGCTGGTCAGGACTTCCCCGCCCCGCGAGGTTACCAGCACTTCATCTTCGATGCGAATGCCGCCAAGGCGATCGATATAGATGCCCGGCTCAACGGTTACGACCATCCCAGCTTCGAGCAATGTTTCTTCGCCGTGGCCGAGCCGGGGCATCTCGTGAATTTCAAGGCCCAAGCCGTGCCCGGTGCTATGAGTGAAGTAACGCTCCAGGCCCGATTGCCGCAGAACCTTGCGCGCTGCAGCGTCCACGGTTGCGGCCGAAATTCCCGGCCGTATGGCAGCGATCGCGGCCTCCTGGGCTTGCAGCACTGCGTCGTAAAGAGCGCGCACTTTAGCACGCACTGCGGCCGAAGACCGCCCCAGGAAGATGGTACGGGTCATGTCGCTACAGTAGTCGCGCAGTATAGCACCCTGGTCAAGGACGACCAACTCGTTTTTCCTGAGGAGCTTGGGCGTGGGGCGGGCGTGGGGCCAGGCGGAGCGGGGGCCGGAGGCTACGATGGTTTCAAACGATGGGCCGCTGGCACCTTGCAGTTTCATACGGCGTTCGATGTCGGCGGCGACGGCGAGTTCGGAGATTCCGGGCTTGATATGGCGGACGGAGGCGGTCCAAACGTCGCTAATGAGACGGGCGGACTGGCGCATGCGGGCGAGTTCGTCTGCGTCTTTCACTCCGCGCAGGCGTTCTATCAGGTCTGGCGCGGCCAGCCAGCGCAGGCGCGTGCCGGCTGCGAGCTGCAGCGCATCTTTCTGGAAGACGGTGAGTTGCGCTGGCGCAAAGGCCAGGCGGATGGTGCCGCGACGGGATTTCAGGGTTTCGGCTGCGGCTTTGAGCACGCCGTGCGCCGCGATGACTGTGGAGGCGTCGTGGACTTCCCGGCGGCCTTGCAGGGTATAGCGGCTGTCGGTGAATAGAGTGGCGCGGGAATGCTCTACCAGAAGGATGGCAGCGCTGCCGGTGAAGCCGCAGAGGTAACGGATGTTGGGAAGATGGGTGACTAGAAGCGCGTCGCAATCGAGGGCGGAAAAAGAAAGCCGGAGCCGATGGATCCGGCTCCGGGCTGACTTCGATTGCACAGTCTTTTGCGCCACGACTTACGTGCGAACCTCTCTCTACCCGGCTGCGACTAACCCGGTAGAATGCGCGGAGTCAGGAAGAAGAGAAGTTCCTGGGCCGTTGAACTGACCGTGGTGTGCTTGAACAGGTTGCCGATGACGGGCAAGCTGCCGAGCACCGGGACCGTTTGAATGTCGGTGCGCTGCTGGGTGACGATTACGCCGCCGATAACCATGGTAGCGCCGTCGGCGACCAAGACCTTGGAAGTGGCTTCCTGCGTGTCGATGGCCGGAATGCCTTCGACGCGCGGAATGGAAGAATCGATCTGGTCGTTCTTGACGTCTACGTCCATGTAGATGGTGCCCTCGGAGGTGATCTGAGGGGTGACGTCAAGCTCGAGAACCGCGTCAACGAATTGCACCGACACGGTGTTGTTGACGATGGTCTGCACCGGGATCTTGGTGCCTTGCTTGACGATTGATTTCTGGTTGTTCTGCGCGACGATCTTCGGCTTGGAGATGAGTTTGCCGACGCCGCGATCTTCCGCCGCGGTGATGACCATATCGAGCGCGAAATTGGCGTTGGCGAACGAGTAGGTGAAGCCGCTGGTCGGAGTGGCGGCGCCCAGGTTCGTGAGCAGCGGTACGGAGCCGGACGTGAGCGGCGGAGTACCTACGGCGAACGGCGGAGCCGGGGTGTGGATGACCGGGCTGGTGCCGACGCTAGAGGCGCCACCGATGGTGCTGCCGTGAGCACCGAGTCCGAGACCGAACTGCGTGCCGATTTCACGAGAGAAGGAACGGTTGGCGGCGACGACGCGCGCTTCGATTTCCACCTGTTGCGATTTGCGGTCGAGCTGGCGCAGAAGGTTATCGAGCACCGGGAGGACCGTAGGAATGTCGCGAATGATCAAAGTGTTCGAGCGCGTATCGGCTAGGATATCGCCGCGCGAAGAGAGGAACTTCTTCAGCGTCGGAACCATGTCCGAGGCCTTAGCGTAGCTGAGGACGCGGGTGGTGGTGACTACGTCGGCGGACTCGGCTTGCGCTTTGGCGAGATCGCGGTTCTGTTCGGCTTCGCGCTTCAGAGTCTCCTTGGTCGCGATGCGCAAAACGTTGCCGTCGAGCTGTTTATCCAGATCGTTGTTCTTGAGCACGATGTCGAGGGCTTGATCCCACGGCACATCGTCGAGAACGATGGTGAGGCTGCCCTTTACGGCAGGGTCCACGACGACGTTGAGGCCGCTGATTTCGTGGATCAAGCGAAAGAAATCGCGGAGGTCAACGTCTTTCAGGTTGACCGAGATTGGTTCGCCGGAATAGCGGCCGGTGGGCGGCGGCGTGGCGGCCTGTTGCGCTGCGGCGGAAGATGCCGGTGCGGGGGCCGGGGTGCTGTCGCTGATTTCTGTGTAGCCCGTATTGGCCGAGGCCGGTTTGGCAGCGGCGGCTGTGGGCTGAGGCGCTGGCGCAACCGGGACGGCGAGAGCCGCGGAGGGTTGCGTCAAAGCCGAGGGAAGGGCGGACACCGGCGACGGGATATTTTCCGGAGCTGGGGGTTCGCTGATCGCCTTGGTGGTGGTGACGTCGTCCAACTGGCTATTGGCGGCTGGAGCAGAGTCGTTAGAGCCACCCGACGCAGGGGTGGCAGCTTCGGCGCGGAAAGCGACAGTGACGGCGTTGCCGGAGGCATTCACGTTGTAACGAGCAGGGGTGCGCAGATCAATAACGATGCGCGAAACCTGCGGCGTGAATTGCGCCAGGCGAATTTCCTTCACGGGATCGAGATTGCTGGCAATTTGCTTTTCGCTAGTCTTCAAATGCGCGCCAGAAAAATCGAGCACGATGCGATCGGGATTGTGCAGGCGGCTGACGTGATAGGTGAGCTTGGCGTTGCCGACGACGTTCACTTCGGTCTGGGCGCCGACTTGAGCGAGGTTCACCTGTTCGATATTTTGGAAGTCGGCCGAAGCCGCACTAGATTCCGAGGGCTTTGCCGCGATCGGTTTCAGGGATGCCGGAGCGGGCTGGCCTTCTATGGCGACAGGCTCGGCAGAGGCATCCGCGTTACCGTTGGCGGAAACGAAGAGCGTCAGCTCCTGATTGCCGGTGCGCGCGATGCGTGGAGTAATGCCGGGCCGCAGCAGGATTTCCAAGCGCACCACGGGCTTCTGACCCGCGGAGTAGGTGGTGAGGCGGTAGCTCTTGACAAGCTCCGAGGGCACCACGCGCGCGCCGGAAGTGTCGCCGGCCGAGACGCCGGACAGGTCGAGCACATAGAGGCTCTCGCTGGGGCGGTATGTGGTGTACTCGAACGGGCCGTTGGCCTGAGCATCCAGGGTCACGGCGCCGTCTTTGACCACAGCCTTAACATGCACTACCGGCGCATCACTGGCCGATAGAGCTCCATTCGTCAACATCAGGGCTGCCGCCACGAACGCAGTCAGGCCCCACGCCCTCCGCATAATCCTCATTGCTGCTCTCCTGCACTCGGGTAGATTCGTTTCGTAACAATTTTTTCGACAGATTTCCCGAAAGCATCTTTAGAAACTTCTTTGAAGGTGACGCCGTCCAGGCCGATCTTTTCAACATCGCCGTCATAGAGCTGGTCGCCTTCGCGAAGGAAATAAACACGTTGATCGGGATTGGTGACGACTGCGAACATGCCGTTGGGCGAGCGAATGGCGCCGTCCACCCGGATGGTAGCGACCACCAGACCAGCCTTGCCTGGAGGAAGCGGCGGACCGCCGCCCGGTTTGTGCTCATTGACCAGCGGGACAAAAGGATCGCGCGCGGCGACTTTGACGACGGCCGGATTGGGCGCCGCGGCGTTCGCGTCGGGAGCGACCCGGGGCGCGGCTTTCGCTTTGTGCGCGGATTTTTTCGCCGGCGTGGCTTGCTGCGTCTGAGCCTGTGCCTGCGCCCAAGTGACCGGGACGAGGCAAAGGGACAGTGCCAGCGCGGTAAGCAGTACGTTGAATGCCTTTGGCAGTCTCATCGTTATCGTCCTATCGCTTCACCGGCGCTGCAGTCGGCGCCGTGGCAGGCGGAGCATCTGCCGCCTTCGAAAAGAAAGTGGTAACGGTCATGACGCCGGAAACGGAAGTTCCCGGAGTCATGCGATACGTGGTGCTGCCAGCTTTGGTGGCCGCGTTGGAAAGTTTCAAGTCGCCGACGTTGATGATGCGCGAGAGCCTGCCGAGCTTGGCGAAGAAATCGAGCACCGCGAAATAGGGTCCATCGCAGTCAACCTCAAAGGGCACCTCGAAGTAGAACTGCTTCGGGGCGATGGGCAGAGCCTTGAGGCGGCGAATGGAGACGCCGGAACTGGCAGCGGCGCTTTGGATCATGATGATGAATTCGTCCACCTTCTTGTCTTCCGGAACGATGGTCTGGAGGGTGGCGAGTTGCTTGGAAAGCGCATCCATTTCGGATTGAAGTTCGGCGCGGCGCTGCTTGTAGACGCGCAGGCTGGCAACGTCAGCTTCCAGCGGCTTTTCTTCCTGCTGAGCGGCTTCGAGCTCAGAGCGGACGGTGGAGACCGGAGAACCGGGTACGTAGAACCCAGCGGCGATCAGAACAACGGCCAGTCCCAGGAAAAACAAAGCCTGAAGCGGCCAGGGCCAATCTCGAAAAGCGGTAGCCATCGCTAACTCCTCCCCTTAGCCGCGGGCTGTGGGGGCGTGGTGGTGCTGGTTCCAGCAGCGGGCTTGGGTTGGGGCTGACCCGGAGCGGGAGCCGCCTGAGCGACTGCGGCAGACATGGTGAAACCGTACGTGGTGACGGATTTGGCCACGTCGTCCTCTTTCGCTTCATCAATCTCGATTTTGTCGAAGTAGCCGGAGCGCCTCATCTGAGTCATGAAGTTCGCGATGGAATCGACGCTGCCAGCTTCGCCCGTGAGATGGAGGTTGTCGCCGGTGCGATCCAGGGAAGTGAGCCAGAGCTGATCGACACGGACGACCGTATTGGCGACCATTTGGAGTAATTCCTGAGCGCCGGTGCGATTTTTCTGCAGGCCTTCGATGACGCCGATTTGCGTCTGCAGGGCGGCCTTCTGCGTTTCGAAGCGGTCAACTTCCTGCTTGATCTGCTGCAGGTTGGTGCGTTCGGCTTTCAGGGCGGCGATGCGCGCATTGGTGTCGTCTAGCTGACGCTTCTGCGAATAGTAGGTGACGGAAAGCACGATGAGCGCGATAGCCAGGGCGGCGACTCCCAGCAAAATCTGCAGAGTGGACTCCAGCGGCACGGATTGCTTGGTGGCCTTGGGACGGATCTGGCCCAGTAAGTTGATGCGGATCATGGCGTGTCGAAGCTCCTCAGCGCCAGGCCCACAGCGATCGCCAGGCGCGGCGCCAACTCACGGATCTGGCTTTCATCGTGACGCCCAGGGTTGATTGCAATTTTACGGAACGGGTAGAGTTCCTCGACCGGCATGGCGAACTCTTCCTTGAGCAGGTCCAGCAAGCCGGGAACGCGCGCCGTGCCGCCGGCAACGTATATGCGGCGAATATTTTCACCGCTGGCGGTGGCGCGGAAGAAGTCGAAGGTCTTTTGAATTTCCAGGATCAAGATGTCGGAGACGGAGCGCAGAATGGCGGTGCGCTGTTCTTCGTTGACGCCGGCCAGGGTGCCGCCCATTTTGAGTTTTTCGGCGTCTTCGAAGCTCAGGTCCAGTTCCTTCTGCAGCGCGTCGGTGTACTGATTGCCGCCAACCGAGACGTCGCGAGTGAAGAGCGGAGTCCAGCCGCGAACGATGTTGATGTTCATGACGCTGGCGCCGACATTGAGCAGAGCGACGACCTGCGAGGGGTCCGGTTCGTAATTGACCTCGAAGCAGTTCTGCAGAGCGAAGGCGTCAATGTCCACAACCACCGGCGTCTTCCCCGCCTGGGCGAGCACGTTGGTGTGGTTCAGGATTTTGTCTTTCTTGACCGCGACGAGCAGGACGTCCATCTGATTCTCAGTGGCTTCCAGTAGCTGGTGGCTAAGGTTGACGTCCGCGATGTCGAAAGGAATGTGCTGACTGGCTTCGGCCTGCACGCGGTCGAACAGTTCGTCTTCGGTCATCAGCGGCATGCTGACGCGCTTGACGATCACGGAGTGGCCGGAAACGGAAGTGGCCACGTCTTTCGTTTTGATTTTCTGATTATCGAAGATCGAGATGATCTTCTCGGCGACCGAAGGAGCGTCCATGATGGCGCCGTCCACGACGGTGTCCTGGGCGAGGGTTTCGATTCCGTAACTGACCAGCTCAAAGCCCGCCTTGGTCTTCTTCAGCTCGACAGCCTTGACAGAACTCGAGCCGATGTCCAGGCCGATTAATGATTTCGTTTTACCCAGATTGAACATCGCGCGGCCCCTCACTCCTCACCCCATCCCGCTTCGCAGGACGGGCACGGCTTCATCTGGTGCCTAAAAATTTTCTTGGAAAAAATTCCCCAAAACCTGCTGACCGCTTCGCCACAGCACCCCGACTACAGCGCCAACTCTGGAGAGGACCGTAGTACTGCTACGCCCGGTACCTTTCCTCTTTCTCCGTTTATTACATCCGCAGCACGGAGTGTCAAGCAACGTGTTCCGATGGTGTGCTATTGGTAAAACATAGTCCGGAAGTACAGGTAGGCGAAAAGTACAGGTGAAAAGGACAGGTCATGTGTCGCTAAAGGGCTGAAATACTGCGGGAAAGGCCCAAAAAGGCGAAGACTTTGGCGTTCGCCTGAGATTTACTTTTTGTTCGGGGGTGTGAGCTTAAGCTGTTGCCATATTGTGTCCACGCGCCTTTTTGTGGCGTCGTCCATCTTTATTTCGTCGGGCCAACGTCCGGCGAAGCCTTCCTCGGTCCATTTGCGCGTGGCATCGACGCCCATTTTTGAACCAAAATCCTGGCGGCGCGCGGCATGGTCCAGGGTGTCCACGGGGCCAAAAACGAACTGAATATCGCGCTCGGGGTCGATGGCGCAGAGCGCTTTCCAGACGACTTCGCTGGAGTTCTGGACGTCCACGTCGTGATCGACGACGACGACAACCTTGGTGAACATGGCCTGACCGAGCGACCAGATTGCGTTCATTATTTTGCGTGCTTGGCCGGGGTAGCTTTTGCGGATGGAGACGATCATCAGGTTTTGGAAGATGCCTTCGGCGGGCATGGCGACGTCCACAATTTCCGGGTACTGCATTTTCATTACGGGCATGAAGATGCGTTCGATGGCATGGCCCATGAAGTAGTCTTCTTGCGGAGGCGGGCCGACGATGGTGGTCAGGTAGAGCGGGTCTTTGCGATGGGTGATGCATTGTATGTGGAAGACGGGAAACTGGCCTTCGAGGGAGTAGAAGCCGGTGTGGTCGCCGAAGGGGCCTTCGGTGCGCATCTCGCCGATTTCGACATAGCCTTCGAGGACGATTTCGGCGTTGGCGGGGACTTCGAGGTCAACTGTTTTGCAGGCGACCAGGTCAACCGGGTCTTTGCGCAGGAAGCCGGAGAACATGAACTCGTCCAGATCGGGAGGAACGGGGAGAATGCCTGCGAGCGCGGTGGCGGGGTCGGCGCCGATGGCTACAGCTACTTCGAGTCTGCCTTTGGGATTTTTCGCGCGGCTGCTGCGGTAATGATCGGCGCCGTGTTTTTGAGTTTGCCAGTGCATGCCAGTGGTACGGGAGTCGTAAACCTGCATGCGGTAACAGCCGACGTTGCGTTTGCCGTTTTCCGGATTCTTGGTGATCACCATGGGCCAGGTGATGTAGCGACCGCCGTCTTGCGGCCAGCATTTCAGGATGGGGAAAGCGTCGAGCGAGAAATTATCTGAGAGGACTACTTCCTGGCAGGATCCGCTGCGGACGGATTTCGGGAAGAAGGAGCCGATCTCGGCCAGTTTGGGGAGCATCTTTACTTTTTCGAGGAGGCCTTGTGGGGATTGCAGGTCGAGGAAGGAACTGATGCGTGACGCGACTTCTTGTAGGTCGTTGACTTCCAAAGCCAGGCACATGCGGCGTTCGGTGCCTACCAGATTTGTGAGCACTGGAATTTTAGAGTTCTTGGGATGTTCGAACAGTAGGGCGGGGCCTTTTGATTTTACGGCGCGGTCGGAAATTTCTGTGATTTCAAGTATCGGGTCTACTTCCAGTTGGATGCGTTTCAGCTCGTCGTGCTTTTCTAGTTTCTGGACGAAATCGCGGAGATCTTTGTGCGCCACTTCGGCTCCTCGTTTTTGGCTTTGCCACTTTAGCATGGAGGAATGGCGGGAAGAAAATTTGCCGGAGGCCCACAAAGAAAGGCGGAATATTTGACACAGGGAATACGGGAGGGCTACGGAGAAAATCTGAGAAAGCAAGTCGGTGGCGCCGCGGAGAACGCGAACCCGCGCGGAGCTTTTCACGGGGCGGCGGGATTAGGTATAATCGCGCAGTCGGGATGAGCGGGCGTCGTACAATGGCAGTATAGAAGCTTCCCAAGCTTCGGACGTGGGTTCGATTCCCATCGCCCGCTCCAATAAAACAGCGCCGATTATGCGAAGCGCCTGTTTTCCTTATTTTCCGATTTGACCGATTTCGGGCCATTCCGTCTAGAAAAATCAGCCTGGACGTAGGCCGGCGGAAGCTGCCCGATGTACGTCGCCATCATTGCCGAGGACGTGTGTCCCATTCGCTCGAGAAGTACAGCAGGGCTCATTCCCGCAGGCCCCACCGCCGATTGCATCCACGACGAAATCTTCCCCTCAAAGGCGAACGAAGGGACGTGCCTCGGTTCTGTACGTAGCCGGCGAACTGCCGAATTCGCATATTCAAACCCGAATGCCGCAGCTGCGCTCTCCCGACGAGCCCGTGAGTGAGCAGATGAGCGATAATCCGGTTATTCTTTTTCGTATGACACTCGGTTCGCTCTGACGACTGAGCGAAGCGGAAGGGAAAGATGAAGATTGACCTTCACGGCCACTATCCAGCTGAGATCGTATTCAGCGGAGTTCTTGGCAAGATTTTGCAACAGTCTTGGGAGATGGGTGAGATCGAACTCGTCCTCATTCACGGCCATGGGCGCAATCGTGGCCTCACACCGGGATTCGTGAACACGAACACCGGTTACTTCGGACTCTGTATTCGGAGCGCATTGAGGCACGACCAGTCGTTTCGCCAGTGGATCAAGCATACGACGCTCGATTGCCGACAGATCGGCAGCACCTCAATTAGACTGAAACCAAACCCGAATCCGACGAGAAAGCAATTGGATTGCTTTTGAGGTGCAGAAAACGTATCAGTTGAAAATTCTCAATGTCCTGTATTTCTAGATCGCCAAACGAACAGCGAGAAGACGGCTAGCATAATAGTCAACGCACCCAGGATCAGCGATAGAAAATACCCTCGTGTTTGATTCGCGTGGGGCGCCGTGGTAGGCAATGAGGATAACGAGACGAGGGGGCTGGGCCGTGGGGTTGCCAGGATGACCGCAGCTGGCGTCCGTGTCTGAGCCCGCAGAGGCGCAAGCGAGCCGTCTCCCGAAAGATCAAAGGCCGGACCTTCTCCTGCCCTTAATCCGTTGATCGCCCGTACCTGATAGCGGTAGTTGCCAGTGGCCAGAACCTCAAACGCACTACTGCGAGACGAGAACTTCATGGTCGGCGGAATCATTATCGCAAACTGCTGCATTGGATACTGATGGCGCGTGCGGAATGAGGCGCGGCCTTCATAGGGGAGATCGTAGTTGAAGGCGAACTTTGTCGCTCCGGGCCGCAACGGGAAACTGACCGTATAGTGACCGGGGTCAGCTGGTACTGCCGTAGCGGAGATCATGACGCCGAGCTTGCCCGAACTTGCGGCCAGGACTGAACTGATTTTAGCGTGGGGAGGCAAATACACTTCGAACGTGCGAGTGCCGTTCCGCGTGACCGGCGGGTTGGACTGGTTCCAGATCTCGTACATGTCAGATACGTGAAGCAGACTGCCGTTTGTGCCGGTGCGAAGAATTTCGATGCTGCCGGTGACGCCCCGCACCTGAGTCGTGGCGTCAAAAACAGAGATCGAAACCGATCCGCCAGTGGTAGCCTGCTGATCGTAGGACACACCGTCATGTACGACCCGTACCAAATATTGTTTTCCGGGATACTGCACCGGAACTTTGAATGATCCCTGCTCGTCAACCTTCGTGTACGACTCTTCCTGCATTCCTTGATCCAGTCGAATCAAAATGACCTCATCGCCGGACGCCGGCCGCCCGCTCGTCTGGTTGCGGGCATAGCCAGAAATTTCGTTTCCTCCCGCCACCAGAACCGACGAGCAAAACAGGACACCAAGGATCGTAAGAATTCCTTTGGCATGAAATCTCCTATGAAGGATCACTCGCTTACCCCAGCGGCTGCGGGCGCCAGAACGCGTGGCGGTCGCCCGAACATGATCCCGGTTTCTACCTCGACGGGCTGGCCATCGCGCAAATAGGGACGGAACCTCCAACGGGCAAGCGCCTCTGAAATCACTTTCGCCTGAGACGGAAAAGCACTGAGAAAATGGATGTGCTTAACCCGGCCCTCTTTATCGATTACGATGCGGACCGGAACCGAGTTGAACGTGCGCTCTGTAAATATAGGGTCGTCTCTTTCTATTACATTATCGCCGCTTGCGTAGTCCTTGATACAGGCTGGAACGTTTCCCCCTCCGGCTCCCGACGTGAGACCCGCTTCCTCGGGCAGCTTCATCGCGCTCATCTGTTGAATCAGGCTTTCGATCAGCGCGCTGGCGCTACTTGTGAATACGAACTGGACTGTATGACAGCGGATTTGGGTGGCTAAAACTTGCCAGTGTAGATCGGCCACGGGGGAAACGTACTCAAAGCGAACGAATGAATGGTTCGCAATTTGGACCTGAGTTGGCGCTTGTTCGACGACATAATCCTCGCTCAAATGATCTTTGCTAAAATTTATTAACTCGAAGGCCGTAGCTGCCGGGACGCGGTTAAAAAACATATCCTGCGCAGCGATCAAAATTGTGGCGCGGCTCGGGCCGGTGAAAGTGTCGGAGGGGCGAATCTGCGCGAGGACGTAATAGGCACTGTCCGACGGCGGCGGCCCAGCGTACTTTTGGACCCAAGCAGCGCTAAGCGGATAGGTTAGGCCAAAATAATCGTTCGTATACGAATTCCTGGCAACCTTCCCACCTTCGGGGACGGGAGTGGTCGAATCGCTGGCACTGGACCAAGCTCCCTTCACGAGGATTACTCCCGTTGGCAGCTTTTTGCCTTGAGTATTTTGCGAGAAATCGCCTCCATTTTGAGGCAAGGCGTGAACAGGTGCGAGAAACAACGGGGATACTCCAACAATCGCCACGGTTTGCAATAGAGCAATACGTATGAGGCTCACTTGATTGGGCCTCCGCCCTGTCTCATTGCGAGTTCCAGCAAGTACCGGGTTGTTATTCGGCGCGAACCCACGACACGGTTTCTCCGGGCGAGAAAGGTGGCATCGCGCCCGGAGAAGCTGCGGCATCAAAGCTATAGGGAGCGCAGGAAGTCCAATATGTCCTGCTTCTGTGTCGTTGAGAGCGAGCTGAAATTTTCCTCCGCCTGCGTGGCCTCAGAGCCGCTGCTCGCGTGATCTTGGATAGCAGTCAGCAAATTGGTTGTGCGACCGTCATGCAAGAAGAATATTCGCTGTCCCGCTCCCCATAGGGGGGCCGTGCGGAATTGATCGCCACCCGCGCTTCCCTGCGACACGTTGTCCGCCAAACCTGTTCCCATGTGGTGGATTTCAATGTCGGAGAACGCACCAACCTGTGTGTTGGCCAGCGAGGAGGTGATGTTCGAGTTCTGTGTGGAGTTGATCGTTGGAGTATGGCAGGTGGCGCACCCGATCGAC
Source organism: Candidatus Acidiferrales bacterium (assembly GCA_035602855.1). GTDB lineage: Bacteria > Acidobacteriota > Terriglobia > Acidiferrales > UBA7541 > Palsa-295. Next base: position 12,013 of record DATNLN010000254.1, on the reverse strand, counting down.
GAGAATAACGCCTTGCCAGTCGCGATCGCGGACGCGCCGCCCGGTGTAGTGGTCGAGGGTATCGGAGGCGCTAGCAGACGCATGAACTCCGCGAACAGTACGATATCGGAGGGAACCTGAGCATTCTGCGCGGCCGGGTCCGAGTTCGACGTCACCGTGAAATTGGTTGCGTCTTCCGGGTATCCGGTGCCCGAAAGGTTGAGGCACGAGGAAGGAAGGCCGGACCCGGTCTGATCCTCGCCTGGCAATGGCCGGTCTTGCGTGAAAAGCTCGTTGGTGATGCCCATTTCTACGTTGTAAGCTTCGCCGGCAAATAGCAATAGCGATTTGTTCTGTGCCTTCCAGCCAAAGCGGGAAATTGTGCCGTCATTGCCGTTGTGGTTGAAGGTGCCGCTAATGCCAAAATTATTCCCCACTTCGGACAGCTGGACAGCGATCAGCGTTGAGTCGTCAAGGTTCTCCAATAGACCGGCACCAAACGTCGGGGTGGGAATCCGAAATATAATATTGTTTGCCGCCTCGGCGATAGCAAAGCTTGGTTGCGGCAAACTGCAACTCCCCGCGTCAGACCTGCCGGAAACCGTATATATATCTTCCACGCCGCCGTTCGGGGCATTCGTGTTGACAGAGCCATTTGAATTGAAGAAGAACGGGAAGCGCGCTTCTCGCGTAGGTCCGTTCGCGGTCAGGAACGATGGAACGGTATTGTCCGACCCACTAGCGATGCCTTTGGCGATCACCTCGAATTCAGGATTGGTGGAGGGTCCTGATCCTCCGATGGTCGGTTGCGAATGGCATCCCGAACAGGAATTGAAGTTGAAGCGAGGTCCGAGACCGTTGTTGGTACCGTTTGAGACGACTTCAACTTCCTGGAAGCGCCCGAGACCGTTCTGAAAAAATTCTAAGGAGCCACTGGGAGTATCTGCGACGACCGAAGGTAACGGGAGTGGATCGGTGGCGGTGGCACCCGATTGTCCGTTGATAGGCCCGGACCGGACTCCTGGATCGGTCTGTGCGACTCCGATCGCCGGAAACAGTACGATCACTGCGAAAAGCCACGCCGGTCTGACTAATTTCATTTTGTGATCTCCTTCGTCGTCTGCAGACTCAATGCAAAGGTCCTGCCGTGCCTCCGTTCAGAGCTTTGTAGTTGCTCGGTTCAGCTACTTGCAGCGCATTCGTTCCGGATACAGGCGCACTGAGCAGCAACGCGTGAACGACCCTAGTGGGTCGACGCAAGCATGACCGATGATTTGTGTGTTAACTGCAGAGACAATAGCCGTGTCTCGTACAATGAACGCTGTATAACATCAGGTTCGGCGAAGCTGCAAGAAAAAAGAGTTAGCATTTTCGGCTGTTCTGGGGGTGAACACGGCTCATGCAATTGGGCACGTGGTGAAAGATGCGGACGCGCGAGGGACGCTAGGCTAGGCGACGCGCACGGCTGGAAACTGGGTGGAGATTTCGATTACGGACTCGGGGACGGCGACAGCGGAAGAAGTACGGGACAAGATGTTTGCAGTGGGGAAAGGCACCGGGCAAGCACTGGCTGGGCGCGGGCTGCGGCGAATGACCCGCCGGGCGCGATGGCGCAGCAGATTGTGCGCTTAACATTGCCATGTGCGATTAGAATGTGCTGCGTATGGGAGAGATTTACGCGGGAACATCGGGGTGGGGTTACTCGAGCTGGCGGCCGGGATTTTATCCGGCGAAGCTCGGGCCGGGGAGATTTTTGCAGCATTATGCGGGGCGCCTGAATTCCGTGGAAGTGAATTATACGTTTGGGCGGCGGGTGAGCAAGCAGTTGTTGCAGCGCTGGGCCGCGGCGGTGCCTGAGCAATTTCGGTTTGCGGTGAAGGCGCACCGGCGGATCACTCATAGTAAGCGGTTGCGAGATGCCGGAGCGGCGACGGCGGAATTTCTGGCTTCGCTAGAACCGTTGCGGCTTGTGGGCAAGCTGGGGCCGGTGCTTTTTCAGTTGCCGGGGAATTTCAAGTGTGATGTGGGGAGGTTGCGGGAGTTTTTGGCGGGATTGCCGACGGGAGTGCGGGCGGCGTTTGAGTTTCGGCACGAGTCTTGGTTTAGCGAGAGAGTGTATGCTGCGTTGCGCGACGGCGGGGCGTCACTTTGTATGGCGGAAGACGAGAAGCTCGAGACGCCGGAAGTGGTGACTGCGGATTTTTGTTATTTGCGGCTACGGAAGAAAAAGTATTCGCGAAAGACTGTGGCGGAGAGGCTGCGGAGGCTGGCGGGGAGCGGCGATGTGTTCGTTTATTTCAAGCATGAAGAGACGCCGACGGGACCTTCGCGGGCGGAGGCTTTGCTGAGATTGGTGCGGAAGAAGTGAGCGGGGTGGATCGGCGGAGCTGAGTTTTTTTTATTTTGACGCGAAGCGAGGGAATCTTGAGGACTCAGTTGATTTTGCGTTCGATTGGCGGAGGCCTGTTGGCTTGTACGGCGGCGGTGTGGGGAGTTGCCGGGGTGCGATCGGCTGCGCCGATTCGCGGCGGTGGAGCGCAGGACGCTGGGCAGAGTGCCACGCCAAGTGGCGCGCAAGTTGTTGCGGAACATCGTGTGGCGATTACGGTGGATGATTTGCCTGGAGCGCTGCCTGGTGACGATTTTGCGTACGGCGAATTGAAGGAATTGCAGAAGATTAATCGGGGGGTGTCTGCGGCGCTAAAGGCGCACCATGCTTGGGCGATTGGATTCGTGAATGAACGCAAGCTGCAGGTGCAAGGCGAGCGTGACGCTCGGGCCGAACTCTTGCAGATATGGTTGGAGGCGGGGCTGCAGCTGGGCAATCACAATTTCGCGCACGACGATTTCAGCAATACTGCGCTGCAGAAGTATGAGGACGACTTAATTCGTGGAGAAGTCGTGACGGAGGCGCTGCTGAAGGCTGCGGGACAGAGCGAGAAATATTTTCGGCATCCTTATTTGAATACGGGAATGACGATGGAGGCGAAAACCGCTTTCGATGCGTTCTTAAAGGAGCGCGGATACACGATTGCGCCGGTGACGATTGAGGATGCGGATTACGTGTTTAACGATGCGCTCGCGCACGCGCTCGAGAAAAAGGACAAGAAGATGGCGGCGCGGGCGAAGAAGGAATATCTGGAGTACGTGGATACGGTGTTTGACTACGCGGAGAAGGAATCGGCGGAAATGTTTGGCCGGCAGATTCCGCAGATTTTGTTAGTGCACGATAATGCTTTGAATACGGAGTGTCTGGACGCCTTGCTCGAGAAACTGGAGAAGCGCGGGTACAAGTTTGTGTCTTTGGATGCGGCTTTGGCTGATCCGGCTTACGCGACGCCGGATCTGTATGTGGGGACAGGGATTTTATGGATGGACCGGTGGAAATTGGCGTTGGGGATGAAATTGGATCTGAGTAAGGGGCCAGAGCCGCCTTCGTGGTCAGAGCAGATTTTTGAGCAGATGCGGAAGGAGCGGCAGAAAGAGTAGTTGTTTGCGATCTGGTTTTTACGTGACGTTACGAGAAGCAGATCGCTCGCTTTGTCCCACGGCGGCCCGGCCCGCACTTGTAGGAGGCGCCGGGAGAGAAAAAGCGCGGGACTTCGTTTGGGTCGACAACTAATTGCCCGACCTACGCGATGGCTTGGGGGATGGCTTTTTTCCAGCGGCCTTGGGCTTTCAGGATCAGTTCTACTAGTTCGCGGACGGCGCCTTCGCCGCCACGGACGGTGGTGATGTAGTGGGCGGCGCGCTTTACTTCGTAAACTGCATTGGCGACGGCTACAGCCAATCCTACGCGTTGAAGGATTGGGAGGTCGGGGAGGTCATCGCCGATGTAGGCGACCTCTTCGTCGATTACTCCGGCGCGGAGCAGGATGGCTTTGTAGGCTTCGAGTTTTTTTGGCTGGCCTTGGATTACGAATTCCATCGAGGCTTCGCGGGCGCGGCGGGCATTGGCAGGGGAATCGCGTCCGGTGATCAGGCCGGTGCGGATGCCCATGATGCTGGCTAGTTTGATGCCGGCTCCGTCATGGGCGTGGAACATTTTCATTTCAGCGACACTGTTGTCGGGGAAAGTTTGCAGGCAGACATAGCCCGGGGTCATGGTGCCGTCGACGTCCATGAGGAGGACGCGGACGGGTTTGGCACGTCGGAGCACGGCGGCTGGGAATTTTAGTTCTTTGATTGGCATGTGGCGATCCCTTCCTTAACAGACTCGAGTGTTGCGCGAAAAGCAGACCCGTCTCTGCGTCCCGCCTCCCTCCCGCGGTCGCGGGACGGCAAAGAAAAAGCGCGGGACTGCGTCGGGCATGACATCCACGACACATGTCCCGCGATCGGTTTGATCGACCGTCACGTCAAGGCGCCCAGCTAAATGCTGGCCGCTACAAATTCCAGAACAAATACAAATTCAACGGCGACCGCAAAAAACCGGCGAGACGCCGACGCTACGCTAACTTCAGAGCAGTTGCAGGGTCCATAGATCATGGATGTGCAGGACCCCTTCTAGTTTGCCGGCTGGATCTGTGATGAGCAGGCTTGTGATTTTCCTTTCTTCCATCACGCGGAGGGCGCTGGCGGCTAGTTCGTGGCCCGATAGAGTGATGGGATTTTTGGTCATGCAATCGGCGGCGGTCAGGGCGAGGACGTTTTCCTGGCGTTTTTGCATCACGCGGCGCAGGTCGCCGTCGGTGATTATGCCCAGCAGCTTGCCGTTGGCTTCTGTGACGGCGGCCAGGCCCAGGCCTTTGCGGCTCATTTCGTAGATTACGTCGGGCATTTTTGTGGTGGGGAGGACCTGGGGGGCGTTTTCGCCGGAGTGCATCAGGGATTCTACGCGGCGGAGTTTATTGCCGAGGCGGCCGCCGGGATGGAGGGCTGCGAAGTCTTGTTCGTTGAAGCCGCGCCGTTCGAGTAATGCGATGGCTAGGGCATCGCCCATGGCCATCGCCGCGGCAGTGGATGCGGTGGGCGCTAGATTCAGCGAGCAGGCTTCTTCTTTTACGGCGATATCGAGAACGATTTTGCCCGCTGCGGCGAGAGTGGATTTCGGATTGGCGGTTAGCGCCAGGAGCGGGACGCCAAGTCGTTTGACGGTTTCCAGCAGCTCGATCAGTTCGGCGGTTTCGCCGCTGGCGGAGATTGCCAGCATTACGTCGCCGGCGGTGAGCATGCCCAGATCGCCGTGCAGAGCTTCGCCGGTGTGGAGGAAAAGCGCGGGGGTGCCGGTGCTGGCGAAAGTGGCAGCGAGTTTGCGGCCAACCAGGCCGGATTTGCCTAGGCCTGTGACTACGACTCGGCCTTTACACGCGTATAGAAGTTCGACGGCTTTTTCGAACCGGGCGTCCAGGCGATCGATCAGGCTGGCGATCGCTTCAGACTCCACGCGTAGGACGCGCTTGGCGGTTTCGAGGCTCATTGGGGCTGGGCGTCCCATTCGCGCGTCAGGGCTGCCAGTTTTTGGATTTTTTGCAGCAGCGGGCGGAGTTTTTCGAGTGGGAGAGCGTTTGCGCCGTCAGAGAGTGCTTGCGCGGGATTGTCGTGCACTTCGAGGAACAGTCCATCAACGCCTGCGGCTATGCCGGCGCGTGCCAGCGGCTCGATGAATTCTGGTTGGCCGCCGCTGGACTTCCCTGCTCCGCCCGGAAGTTGGACGGAGTGGGTGACGTCGAACACGATCGGGTAGCCGAATTTGCGCATGATGGGGAAGGAACGCATGTCCACCACTAGATTCTGATAGCCGAAGGACGTGCCGCGTTCGGTGAGGATAATTTTTTCGTTGCCGGTGCTGGCGATCTTTTCGGCGGCGTTGGACATTTCCCAGGGGGAGACGAACTGGCCTTTTTTTATGTTGACGGCGCGTCCGGTGCGGCCTGCGGCGGCAAGCAGGTCGGTCTGGCGGCAAAGGAACGCGGGGATTTGCAGGATATCGCAGACTTCGGCGGCGGGGGGGACCTGGAAGACGTCATGGACATCGGTGAGGATCGGCAGGCCCGTGCGCTTTTTTATGGCGGCCAGGATGCGCAGGCCTTCAACGAGTTGCGGGCCGCGAAAGGAGGAGACGGAGGAGCGATTGGCTTTGTCGTAAGAGGCTTTGAAGATGTACGGGATGTTGAGATCGCTGGCGATGGCAGCGATTTTTTCGGCGATCGAGGAGGCGTGGGCTTCGGATTCGATTACGCAGGGGCCGGCGATCAGGAACAAGGGGGCGTTGGCGCCGAGGCGGATGTTGGCGACGTTGAAGGTGGTGGTGGGTGGCATGTGCGAACGAATGGTTGCGGGAACAGACTATGCGGGAATGGGAGGTATTTCAACTTTGAATTGCGAGTGCGGCGCGGCTGGGTGCGATCGGGGAAATCTCGCAGCGTGGCGAAATTATCTGCTGCGCGGAGGACTGTGAAGCTGGGGGTAGGCCCAAGGTGGGCCGCAGTCGTGACGGGGCCCTAGGCGGAAGAAAGCTATTGCCGCAAAGACGCGGAGAATGCTGAGAAAATCCCACCGGTGCGAGAGTGCGGGACAGATCCTGCAGCCGGAATGAGGGCAAGGCGCCATGCTCCAGACGACGATGCTCGTCGCATCGTCGGAGAATGAGAAGCGCGCGTGTGCTAGTCGGTGGCGGGTTCGGCTGCGGTTACGCGGCTCTCTGTTGCGGCGCCGAGGCGATGGTGGCGATTTTCCAGGCTGGCGCGGATGAAGGCGGCGAACAAGGGATGCGGAGCCAGCGGTTTGGATTTGAATTCGGGATGGAATTGGCAGCCTACGAACCAGGGGTGATTGGGGGCTTCGATTATTTCTACGTAGACGCCGTCGGGGGTACGTCCGGTAATGCGGAAGCCGGCGCGGCCAAGGGATTCTTCGTACTCGCAATTGAATTCGTAGCGGTGACGGTGGCGCTCGGAAATTTCCAGCGTGCCGTAGGCTTTGGCCGCGAAGGAACCGGGCTCGAGTTTGCAGGGCCACGCGCCGAGGCGCATGGTCCCGCCCATTTCGTCCACGCCCAGGAGTTCGCGGAGTTTGTAGATGACGCGATTGGGAGTCGAGGGATCGAACTCGGTGCTATCGGCGTGTTCGATATGCGAAACCTGGCGCGCGTATTCGATCGTCGCGCATTGCATGCCGAGGCAGATGCCGAAGAACGGGATTTTTTTCTCGCGGGCGTAAGTGATGGCGTGAACCATGCCGGCGATGCCGCGCTTGCCGAAACCGCCGGGAACCAGGATGCCGTCCACATGGCGCAGCAGGCGTTCGGCGGTGGCAGGCGAGTCAATTTCTTCGGCTTCAATCCATTCGATCACCACGCGCTGGCGATTGGCGAGTCCGCCATGGCCTAGAGCTTCGCGCAGGCTTTTGTAGGCGTCTTCCAACTGCACGTATTTTCCCACTACGCCGATGCGCACTTCCCCGTTGGGATGCTCTAGCGTTTCGAGCATGGCAAGCCAGCGGCTTAGGTCGCGCGGCGGAGCTTCGAGGCGGAGGAGGCGCAGGATTTGTTCGTCGAGGCCTTCGGAAGCGAGAGTCATGGGAACTTCGTAAATGTTGCCGACATCGGGCGCGGAAATTACACAGGATTCGGCTACGTTGCAAAAGAGGGCGATTTTCGCTTTCAGGTCGACGGCGAGCGGACGATCGCTGCGGCAGATCAGGACGTCCGGCTGAATCCCGATGCTGAGAAGTTCTTTCACGCTGTGTTGCGTGGGTTTGGTTTTCAATTCGCCGGCGGTGGGGATGAACGGGACCAGCGTGAGGTGCACGAAGATTACATTTTCGGGGCCGAGCTCGAGGCGCATTTGGCGGATGGCTTCGAGAAATGGAAGCGATTCGATGTCGCCTACGGTGCCGCCGATTTCGACGAGCACGACGTCCACACCTTCGGCAACTTTGCGGAAGGCGGATTTAATTTCATCGGTGACGTGCGGGATCACCTGCACGGTTTTGCCGAGGTAATCGCCGCGCCGTTCCTTGGTAATGATGGATTCATAGAAGCGGCCGGTGGTCCAGTTGTGGTCGCGCGTTAGATGCGCGCAAGTGAAGCGTTCGTAGTGCCCGAGGTCGAGATCGGTTTCGGCGCCGTCGTCGGTGACGAAAACTTCGCCGTGCTGATAGGGAGACATGGTGCCGGGATCAACGTTGAGGTAGGGATCGCACTTCTGCAGGGTGACACGAAGACCGCGGCTTTCGAGCAGGCAGCCCATGGAGGCCGCTGCTACGCCTTTCCCGAGAGAAGAAACCACGCCACCCGTCACAAAAATGTATTTTGGGGCGGTGCGCAAGTCGGGTGGAATCCTCCGGGACAATCTGCGTACGAAACATTATGCGGGGATTCGGGGTGAGAGTCAAATCGCGAATTTTTGATGGCGCATCAATTTTTTTGGGAGATGCAGGGAGGAAACAGGATTGGCCACAGGGGCAGAGAGACGCGGAGAAAGGCGGCGAAGAAATCTGAGAGTGGGTTTGTGCCACCGTGGCGGAGGGTCGAGGAGAGATCCTTCGCTGCGCTCCGAGGATGTGAGGAAATTGCCAAAAGGCGATTTTTCGTATCTGAACTCAATGTTTTCAGTGTAGCTTTCTGCGAAAAACAAAAAAATCACAGCCTCTCGGGATGACGATGCTCATCGCATCGTCAGAAAAAGCGAAGAGCACAGGCAGGACTGCCCACGCTGCCAAAAACTTAATTCGTGGATTGGGACGAGGCTTTGGCGCGGGATTGCAGGAGTTTTTCTACTCGTTGGATGTCGGCGGGAACGTCTACGCTTACGGCGTTGTACATGGTTTCTACTACGTGCATGTGGAAGCCGTTTTCCAGCCAGCGCAACTGCTCGAGTTGTTCGATGCGTTCTAGTTCGCCGGGAGGGAGCGTGGGAAATTCCAGCAGAGCGTCGCGGCGATAGCCGTAGAGACCGATATGTTTCCAGTGGCGTGCGGCGACGCGATCGCCGGTGTCGCGAACCCAGGGGATCGGGGCGCGGGAAAAATAGAGGGCCTGGCCGTCGAAGTCCAGAACGACTTTGACGATGTTGGGATCCATGATTTCGCCGGCAACAGTGATGGCCGAGCAGGGCGTAGCGAGTTGGATGGAATCGTCGTCGGCCACGGCGGCGGCAACGGCGTCCACGGTGCCGGGGTCAATCAGTGGCTCATCACCCTGCACGTTGATATAGATGTCTGCGGGAATGTGGGTGGCGACCTCAGCGATGCGGTCGGTGCCAGTACGGTGATCGGGGCGGGTCAAAATGGCTTCGCCGCCGAAGGATTCGACGGCGGATTTGATGCGCTCGTCTTCGGTGGCGACGATGATGCGCGCGGGCAGGGTGGCCAGGCGGACGTGCTCAACAACGTGCTGAATCATGGGCTTGCCAGCGATGGGCGCCAGGGGCTTGCCGGGAAAACGGGTGGAAGCGTAGCGCGCGGGGATTACTACCAGGACCGTCGGTTCGCCGGAATTTGGCATGGGGGTTGCTCACCTTTCGCTAGCGCTGGCATCTTAACATTTATTGTCGGATACACGGCGCTGAGTTCTGCCGGCTCGGACGGCTCGGAAGTTACAGAGAAGTTACACCTGGCGCTTGCTTTGCGGATGGCCAGTGGTAGAATCGCGGCCAGCGACCTGCAGAGCTGCCCAGAGCCAAGCGAGTCCCGCGGCAGAGGTGGGGGCCAAGTTGAGATACCGCGCACCGCAGCCAGCTGGAAGTGCAAGCCTTACGCGATTTTGCGCGTTGCTCGTTTTTTGCTGTAGTGGGTTGATTGCGGTTCCCGCCGGGGCGCAGACGCAAGGCCCCACGCATCCTGAAAATTCCCAGAAAATCGAAAAAGGAAAATCGCTGAAGGCGGAGACGGAGATTACTCTGGTTCCCATTTCGGTAACGGACCCTTATGGGCGGCTGGTTACCGGATTGGAACAGGAAAATTTCCGGGTGTTCGAAGATAACAGCGAGCAGGAGATTGTACGCTTCACCAGTGAAGACGTGCCGATTTCGATTGGCGTGATTTTCGACATGAGCGGCAGCATGACGGACAAGATTGAGAAATCGCGGCTGGCGGCGGTGCAATTTTTCCGCACGGCGAATCCGCAGGATGAATTCCTGCTGGTGAATTTTAATGACCGGGCGCAACTGGCAAGTTCGTTTACGGGAAGCGTGGAGGAGTTGCAGAACCATTTGATGTTTACCGCGGCGCGTGGAGAGACGGCGCTGCTGGATGGGATTTACCTTGGGCTGAGCGAGATGAAAGGAGCACGCAACACAAAGAAGGCGTTGCTCATCATATCGGACGGAGGCGATAATCATAGCCGGTACTCCGAGACGGACATTCGGAGATACGCGCGGGAAGCGGACGTACAGATTTACGCGATCGGGCTTTTCGAACCCAATGGCGGTCCGACGCCGGAAGAGCAGCTTGGGCCGTCCTTGCTGGCTGATTTGACGCAGATGACGGGCGGCCGCGCGTTCGCGGTGAATAACCTGAAGGATTTGCCGGATGTCGCGACGAAAATCAGCATGGAGCTGCGCAACCAATATGTCTTGGGATACCGACCGAGCGATCACAATCACGATGGGAAATGGCGCAAGATTAAAATCAAGCTGCGTCCGCCGAAGGGACTGCCTCCACTTACTGTTTATGCCAAGACCGGATATTACGCGCCGGGACATTAGGCATATTCTTTCTTTTGCGTTCTTGATTCTGATGCTGGTGGTGTGCTCGGGGCCTGCTGCTCTGGCGCAAAATCCGATACCTCCTACTCCTCCTCCGCCGCCTCCTCCCGGAGCTGCAGGCTCGAACACGCAGACGGATCAGAGCCATCATCTGAAATCCGTGGTGGATTTGGTGGTGCTGCACGCGACCGTAGTGGATGACAAGGGACAATTCGTGCCGGGATTGACGGGGAACGATTTCAAGGTATTTGAAGACAAGGTGGAGCAGAAGATTTCGGTATTTTCGAAAGAAGACATTCCGGTGACGATGGGGCTGGTGATTGACAACAGCGGAAGCATGAAGGAAAAGCGGCCGCAGGTGAATGCGGCGGCGCTTTCGTTTGTGCGCACGAGCAATCCGGCGGACGAAGTTTTCGTGGTGAATTTCAACGATGAGTATTATCTGGATTTGGATGAGGATTTCACAAGCAACGCGCAGGAATTGCATGAGGCTTTGGAGCGGATTGACACGCGCGGCAGTACCGCTTTGTATGACGCGATCATTGGTTCCCTGGACCATTTGAAGAAGGGGCACAAGGACAAGCGCGTTTTGCTGGTGATTACGGATGGGGATGACGACGCCAGCCGGAAGGATTTCGCTTATACGGTGAAGGCGGCGGTGGAATCGAACGCGGTGATTTATGCGATTGGCGTGTTTAGCGATGAGGACCGGAAGAATCAGAAGAAGATGGTGCGGAAGTCCAAGAAAGAATTGACTACTTTGGCGGAATCTACTGGTGGATTGGCATTCTTTCCGGACCGGTTGGAGGATGTGGATCCGGTTTGCGTGCAGGTGGCGCGAGATATTCGGAATCAGTACACGTTGGGGTATTACCCCACTAATGCGGCTAAGGATGGGACGTTTCGCGGTGTGAAGGTGGAATTGGCTCCGCAGAAGGGGCACGAGAAATTGGCGGTGCGGACGCGGACTGGGTACTACGCGCAAAAGGCTGCGCAGGGAGATTAGGCGGCGATTCGTTTGTTTTGGTTTCTTCTGTTCCCACGCATCACTTCTTCAAGGTTCTAACATCTGCAGAAAACTGACTCCGTGCGGGATCTTGGTGTGGAAATTTTCTGCTACGGTTTGGCCCATGTCGGCTAGGGTTTCGCGTGTGCCTATGTTTGCGCCGCTTGTGCTGGGGCTGTAGGCAATGACTGGGACGTATTCGCGGGAGTGATCTGTGGTGGGATTCACGGGATCGGGGTCACAGCCGTGGTCGGCAGTGATGATTAGCAGGTCATCGGGATGCATTGTTGCCAGGAACGGGCCAAGCATTGCGTCGAATTGTTCTAGGGACTTTGCGAAGCCTTCTACGTCTTTGCGGTGGCCATATAGCATGTCGAAG
>DATNLN010000251.1:0-6896 GCA_035602855.1 Candidatus Acidiferrales bacterium | reverse complement strand
CAACAACGGCGACGGCACTTTCAGCGACGTCTCCGACAAATTAATTCTGAAAGACGACGTCCCGCACTACTGTTTCACTCCGCTGATCGCCGATTTTGAAAATAATGGTTGGCCGGACATCTACGTCTCCTGCGATTCCTCGCCAAATCTTTTCTTCCGCAATAATCGTGACGGCAGTTTCACCGATGTCGCTCTCAACGCCGGCGTCGCCTACAACGAAGACGGCCACACCCAAGCCGGCATGGGCGTGGACGCCGGGGATTACGACGGCGACGGCTGGCTCGACATTATCAAGACAAATTTCTCCGACGACAGCTCTACGCTCTATCGCAATAATCACGATGGAACTTTCACGGACGCCACCCTCCAGGCCGGCCTCGGCGGCAACGTTCAATTCCTCGGCTGGGGCGCGCTCTTCGTGGATGTAGATAACGATGGCTGGCCGGATATCGCAATCGTGAATGGCCACGTGTACCCGGAAATTGAAGGCAAAGGTCTGCTCACCACTTTCCGCGAACGAAAAGTGATTTACTGGAATCAGCACGACGGCAAATTCAAAGACGTCTCGCTCGACGCCGGCCCCGGCATCACCAAACCCTGGAACAGCCACGGCCTCGCCGCCGGCGATTTTCGCAACGATGGCAGCGTCGCACTTCTGGTCAATAATAGTTACGATGCCCCCAGCCTCCTGAAAAACGACGCTCCACAAGGAAACTGGGTCACCGTTAAACTGATTGGCATAAAATCCAATCGGGACGCCATCGGCGCTCGCGTAACTCTCCGCGCCGACGGTCACCGGCAATTGCAGGAAGTCCGTAGCGGCGGCAGCTACCTCTCGCAAAGCGATTTGCGCCTGCACTTCGGCCTAGGCCGCGCCGCCGAAATTGACAGCTTGCAAATCCGCTGGCCCAGCGGCGAGCAGCAAGAATTTAAAAATATTCCAGCCAATAAAATCATCATAATCAAAGAAGGCACAGGAATCGTCGCGCATCCGTAACGCAATCTGCAACAATGTGAGCCGTGGATCCGAATCAGGAGACTCGCCGCATGTCGAAAGGTCCACACCTCGGCTGGAAATCACTTCCGCGCCGCCGCTTCCTGCAACAATTACTAGCCGGCTCCGGCTTCGGCTTCGGCTTCGGCCTCAGCCATTTCGCCGCAAATCGTTCCCGCATATTGCCGCCCCCCACGCCCGCCTTCGAAGAAATGTCGCCCTCCGCCACCAGAATCAACTGGACACACACCAACGGCCGCTCTCCCGAATGGTATCTGCCTGAAACCGTCGGCGCCGGCTGCGGCTTCCTCGATTACGACAACGACGGCTGGATGGACATCTACCTCGTCAACAGCGGGCCCTGCGATTTCTACAGTCCGCCGCAACCCCTGCGCAACGCACTCTATCGCAATAATCGCGACGGCACTTTCACCGACGTAACCGAAAAAGCCGGCGTCCTCGGCAACGCCTACGGCATGGGCGTCGCTGTCGGCGATTACGATGCCGACGGTTTCCCCGACCTCTACGTCACGCAATACCCGCACAGCATCCTCTATCGCAATAACGGCGACGGCACTTTCAGCGACGTCACCGCCAAAGCCGGCGTCTCCGCTCCCGGCTGGGGCAGCAGCGCCGTCTGGTTTGATTACGACAATGACGGCCGCCTCGATCTGTTCGTCTGCCGCTTCGTGGATTTCGACAGATCCAAAAATAAATTCTGCGGCAACACCCTCACCGGCGAACGCTGGTACTGCAAACCAAATGTCTATGGACCCGAGCCCAGCTATCTGTTCCACAACAATGGCGACGGCACTTTCACCGACGTCAGCAAAGAATCCGGCATCGCCGCCTCGCTCGGAAAAGCATGGGGAGTCGTCGCCGCGGACATCAACAACGACGGCTGGATGGATCTGTTCGTCGGCAACGACACCGTAGCGAATTTTCTCTTCCTCAATCGCGGCAAAAAACATTTCGAAGAAGCTGGTTTACTCGCAGGCGTGGGCTACAACACTTTCGGCCGCGCCCGTTCCGGCATGGGCGTGGACGCCGCCGATTACGATCAGGATGGATTTCTGGATCTTTTCGTCGCCAACGTGGACCAGGAAATGTACGCGCTCTATCACAACAACAAAGACGAAACCTTCAACGACGTTTCCATTCCCACCGGCATCGGCCCCACCACCCAATACCTGAGCGGCTGGGGCCTGAAATTTTTCGATTACGACAACGACGGCGACCTCGACCTGTTCCTCTGCAACGGCCATCCCGATGACGAAGTCGAAAAACGCGTCGAGCACGTCACCTATCGCGAACCTCTGCTCCTGTTCCGCAATATGTCCAACGGTTTCAAAAACGTCAGCCTCGAAAGCGGCCCCATTTTTTCCAAGCCCCTGGCCGCCCGCGGCATGGCCCTAGGCGATTTCGATAATGACGGCTCGGTGGACGTGCTGATCGCGACGAACAATGGCGCGCCAGTCCTCCTGCGCAACAACGCCGGACGCCAAAACCACTGGCTAGGCCTCCGCCTCATCGGCCGCAAATCAAATATTGACGCAGTGGGCGCGAAAATCACCTATCGCTCCGGCGATCTTCAGCGCACGCACACCAAAGTAGGCGGCGGCAGCTACCTCGCGGCCCATGACCCGCGCGTAGTTTTAGGAGTTGGCCAGCGCACAAGAATTGATTGGCTAGAAATCCAGTGGCCCCAGCCCAGCGGAGCGAAACAACGCTTCACCGATGTCCCCATCGACCGCTACGTCACAATTACAGAAGGCCAAAAAAACTGGGGGTAGCTCACATTTCCTGGCATCGTCATCCTGATGCCGGGCGAAGGATCGCTCCCGCCTTTCGCTGTGTTAAATCGTTTGACTCACTGCGGCCTCCCCGCCCCCTCCTGCGCCTGTGCCTTGATTTCCGCCTCCCGCTGCAACGCCATCTCCCGCGTCGCATCCTCTTTCCGCCCCAACTTCGCGTAAGCCATCGAAAGCTGATAATGCCCGGCCGGATCCGCCGCCTCCATCTTCACGTAGGCCTCCAGCGGCCCCACAGCCTCCGAATTTTTCCCCGCCGCGTTCAAAGCCATCCCCAATCCCAAATACGCCTCTTCAAATCCCGAATCCATCTTTAGCGCCCGCGAAAAATGCGTAATCGCCTCGTCCCACTGCTGCGCCTGACGCGCAATATCTCCCAACATAAATTCCGCCGCCGCATTGACAGGATCAATCGCCAGCTCCGCGTCAAACTCCTTCTTCGCCTCGTCCACCGCCGGCGGCTGCTTCGAAAGCAAAATCCTGCCCAACCGGTAATGAATGTCCGGCAATTTCGGATTCTCCTGCAGAATCTTCCGATACTCCGCCGCCGCCTCGTCCCATTTTTCCTGCGACTCCAACCCCTCCGCATCCAGCTTGTGCACCTGATAAGAAGCCGGCGCCGAGCTGACCAAATCCTGCTCCGAGCGATTCGCCAATTCCGAAAAATAATGAATGGTTACGTAGAGAACCTCAGGATTGTGCGGATACTCGCGATTCAGCAACAGCAAGGTGTTCACCGTGGTCTCCACCTGATCCAGACTCATCGCGCACCGCGCGCTGGCCATAGCAGCCTCAAATTTCAATTGCTTATCACTCACATGCGGAATGGATTTCTTCAAAAGCGGCAAAGCTTCCCGGCACCGACCCGTCTCCGCCAGCCCGATCCCCTGCTGAGCTGACGCAGAAATATCCATCGCAGCCGGCGCGCTCTTCGCAGCAGCCGTCGGCGTCTGCGCAGTAGGAGACGCAGCCGCCTGCGCCAAGCAACTCACCGGCACGAATCCCGCAATCAAGAACGCAGTAACGAGCAAACAGGTTGGCTTGGTCATGAACTGACTATAGATGGAAACGCGGCGCGCTGCCACGGTCTCGGCGCGACGTTCACGCTAGCGCGAATCGGAAGGCCCGCTCCAGAAGACATCACCCCAAAAGATTCCCCGCACTCACGAAATCCCCGCCCGCACCTTCGCCGCCGCAATCACCTCGGTCATCACATCGCGATATTTCGCGAAAGTATCATCCACTACGGTAATCGTCGGAATCGTGTGTTTCTCCTCCGGCATCATCGGCTTGAATTTCGCGAACCCATCCTCATGCACGCCCGTGCTGCCGCGTCCGGGCGCAGGCCGGCTCAAATGCTCAAACGATCGCGCGTACTTCGTCAAAGCCGCAGGATAAGCCGGCGACCGCGGCACCTGGTAAACCGGAATGCAAGACATCAACGCGTCGTAATGCATCTCCCCCACCGCCAACACTCCCGGATATTTCGCGCGCAATTCCTTCACCAGCTCCACCGTGCCTTCATACATTCCGCCGCTCAAATTGTTGATCCACGCCCCCGCAATATCCAAAAAATAAGCATCCACGTTGTACTGCTCGATCACTTCCGATATCCGCCCCGCCAGATATTCTCTCCACGAAGGAACCGCCAGATTCATGAACGCACCCCAACCGTCGTTGCTCCGGTCGTTGTCCATGTCCACCCAGTCATTCGCAAAATCGTCGCCATCAATCCGCACTGTCTGCGCGTTCGCCACTTTCGCATACATGGAAAGATTCCGGTTCGCCACATTCGCGCCAAACATCGGCATCATGCGGAATCCCAGGCTCTGCCCCTTCGCGATCAGCGCGCGAAATCCCTCCTCGCCTCCCAGCCGCGGATCGGCTTTGTACAAAGGATAATTCCAGTAGTAGCGCCCATCCCACGCAGGCAAGAAAACCAGCACACGCTTCGCCGGAATTTCCGTCGCCGCCCACTCCAGCGTCCTCCCGATTTTCGCGTAGTCGTTGTAAATGTATCCCGTCCAGTGCATCCCGTGGATCGAAAGCACGAGCGCAATTTCCCGGAACCATTCCGGTACATCCGTCCTCTTCTCCCAATCCGGAATCTGAAAAGCCGTCTCGACGTGCTCGAAATGCATCCGCGACGCCGCGTCCATGCTCGGCGCTTTCCCCACTCGCCAGGCAGGACTTTCTATCTTGTTGCTCTTCTCCCAACCTGCTCGCTCGTAAATCAGTTCCGCGCGATACCCAGCATCCCCCGGCTGCAGATAAAATCGCGTCGCCCGCACCTGCTCGTCGCGCGCCGAAAGATAAAAGAAATCCCCACTGCCCGTCTGAATCACCACCAGCGGTGTCGTCATCCCGCCAAAAAGATAAGGATGCTCTTTCGAAATCTCGTTGTCCTTCGGGTCGAAAAACTTGTTGCACGAAACCGACACCTGCCCCCGCGGAACTCCACGCACAATCGAAGTCACCGACTTGATCGGCCGGTCCGCCTCCGCCCTCACCTTCCACTCAAAGTAATCGCCGCTCTTGCGCACCCGCGCTACCACGCTACCAGGAGCCTTCAGCTGATCCCCGGCCCAAACCAATTGCGCACAGCGCATCTCAAAACCGTCCGCCGTTTTCTCCACCGTCATGCTCGCGCGGTCCATGCCGTAACACTCCTCAAACGTATGCAAGCGGAACGAAAACAACAACCCTTGAAACGCCACCGATGGCTCTGGAAAATCAAACCCAAACTTAAAAAAACTCTGCCCCCGCGGCGGGACATACACCCCATCATTACAACTCAACGCCACAATTTCGCCGTCAGCAGCGGTGGGCAATGCCTCCGCAGCCGCTTCCTGCCGCAATCCCACTTCCAATTTCCGCAGCACCGCCGACGAAGCTCCCGCAGCCACGCCCGTTTTCAATAGCTCCCTGCGTGACATTTTGTCAGTCATGAAAGTTCCTTGATTGGCCTAAACACACGCAGGCGCCCCCGCCACAATCGCTCAACTAAACTCCGCAACCACCCCAAATCGCCTCTCGCCACCCGTCGGGAAAATCACCGTATCGCGCGAACCTCCACTCAACTCCGCCGGCCGGCCGTTCACCGTTACCCGCCGCACCGCATTCGCCGATGGCATTCGCAACTTCACATGGACTTCCTGCACCCCGCCAGCCTTCCCCAAATCCACCTTCGCGTTCACCTGCTTAGCCGCGCGATCCGCCTTCACACCGAAACTCACCCTGCCAAATCGCGTCGGCGCGTCCGCAATCCGCATCTCTCTCCCCGACGCCACCCATTCCCGCGGCAACCCCTTGCCAAAATAAATTCTGCCCTCGTCCGAATCCTCCAGCACCAGCATCCATCTCACCAACAGAGGAATCGTCTGCTGCGCCGGAATGCAGAAAAGCGCCGTATCCCCATCCACTCCCGACACCTCGCCCGCCGTCCAACTCCCCCGCGTGTGATCGTGATAACGATGCGCGTACAAAAACAGCAAATATTCCTCGATGCGATCCAAACGCAAAAGCATCTGTGCATACCCATAAGAAATGAATCCCAAAATGTCCCGCCCTTCTGGATGCGGCCGCTCGATGTTCGCCACCACGCCCAAAGTCGTACCGCCATAAGCACGCATGCAATCAATCACGGTGTTCGCCAAACTCGCAGGCAACACATCGGGCTGCAAAAGTTCGGCGTAAGCACGATGCGCCCACTGCTGCGGGCTGGGATGCTCCTTCTCCAGCGATTCGCGAAACATCAGCGTCGTTCCCGGCAACGGCCCGATATACGCTGGCGTCACATCGCTGCGCACATTCGCGCGCATGCCCGCAATCAAGGCGTCCTGCAAATCCTTGCTACGCTGCAACCACACGCCGGCCGCAACCGCCGCACCAGGCTGAATCGCCGGCCACACTTTCCCCATGTCCCGAAGCCCGCGCGCCGCAAAAGCATTGTTCGCAAAATAGGGCAGCCACCAAATCATCGGCTTCGGATGCAAACAAGAGTCCGATTCGCTCCACCCGTGAATCATCCCGTAACAAACATCGTCTTTGGGCAACTGCAAACTCAAATCATGCAGCTTCGCCAAAATCGC
>DATNLN010000209.1:0-19097 GCA_035602855.1 Candidatus Acidiferrales bacterium | reverse complement strand
ACCAGCCAACGCAAATTGAGGACCTCACCGCGCTCAACGCACTTTACCGTCCTGGCCCCATCCAGGGCGGCATGATTGACGAATTCATCGGGCGCAAACAGGGCAAGAAAAAGGTCAGCTA
The DNA here is from genome assembly GCA_035602855.1 of Candidatus Acidiferrales bacterium. Lineage (GTDB taxonomy): Bacteria > Acidobacteriota > Terriglobia > Acidiferrales > UBA7541 > Palsa-295. The sequence goes on along the minus strand of DATNLN010000209.1, from coordinate 18,976 downwards.
CGACTTGCCGGAGCTGGAAGAAATTCTTTCCGAGACCTGGGGTGTCATCGTCTTTCAAGAGCAGGTAATGAAGATCGCCAACCGCCTGGCTGGATACTCACTGGGCGATGCGGACATCCTGCGCAGCGCGATGGGCAAGAAAAAAGCAGACGTGATGGCCGCGCAGCGCGAAAAATTCCTGGCAGGCTGCGCCGTGGGCAAAGTTCCCGCGAAAAAAGCCACCAAGATTTTCGACCTGATGGAAGAATTTGGCCTCTACGGTTTTCCCAAAGCCCACGCCTGCGCCTACGCGCTGCTCGCCTACCAAACCGCGTTTCTGAAAGTCCACTACCCGGTCGAGTTCATGGCTTCGATGCTCAGCTCCGAAGCAGGCAACACCGAAAAAGTGGTGAAGTACATCAACGAAGCCCGCGGCATGGGCATCCGCGTTCTTCCGCCCGACGTCGACGAGAGTGGCCTCTACTTCACGCCCGTCGGCGACGACATTCGCTTCGGCCTCGCCGCCATAAAAAACGTCGGCGAGAACACCGCCAAAGCCATCTGCGAAGCGCGCGGAACCGGCGGCCGTTTCCGCACGCTGTTTGAATTCAGCGAAGCCATCGAACCCAAATTCCTGAACAAGCGCGTTCTGGAAAGCCTGGTCAAAGCCGGCGCCCTCGACTGTAGCGGCGCCGCACGCGGGCGCCTCTTCGCCGCGATCGACCAAGCCATTGCGCGCGGCCAGAAAAAACATCAGGAAAAAAGCGTAGGGCAGGGCGGCCTGTTTCTCGCCGGGTCCAATCCATCGCATGCTAGCCAGCCGTGGCAAGAAACCGGACTTCCCGAAGCGGATGACTGGTCCGAAGAGCAGCAACTCGCCGGAGAATATTCCGTCCTCGGTTTTTACATTTCCGGCCATCCACTCGATAAATACGCCGGCCGCCTCAAAGATTTAAACGCTGCCGAGCTGGCCACGATGGAGAGCCGCAAGAACAATGAGGACCTCGTGGTCGCCGGAATCATCGTGCAAATTCGTCCGATGCGTTCGCGCCGCGGCGCGCGCTGGGCGATCTTGACGCTGCAAGATCGCACCGGCGTGATCGAAGCCCTCGTTTTTCCCGAAGCTTTCGGCAAACTCGAAGCGATTCTCAAATCCAACACGCCGCTGCTCGTGAAGGGCCGCGTCGCCGTGGAAGACGTCGGCACGCGCCTCATCGTCGCCGATGCCCGCCTGCTCGATCAACTTGCGGACCGCCCTCCGAGCCTCCTGCGCGTGCGCATGGATCTGAGCACCGTGAACACCGGCGCGCTCGATCAGCTGAAAGCATTGTTCTCCAGCCGCCCGGGCCGCTGTAAAGTGTCGTTTGAACTAGTCAAAGATGACGGCAGCGCTGCCACGCTCGACGCCGGAAGTGCTGTCCTCGCCGATCGCGAACTGGTCGAACGCGTGCGCGAAATTTGCGGCAGCGATTCGGTGGCGCTGGTGCAGTAGGCCGCCTGCGGTAAACTAGTACGGGTCGGGCGGCAAGGTCGCGCCGCGGTGCACGACGTCAATCGCGCCAGGCTGTAAAAGGGAAGAGAATTGACTGACGGTGGTCCATTGAGCAAGCGCCAGATTCTCGCTGAGAAACTGCGCAAGCGCCGCGAGCGCAAAGAGCGCATGAAGAAGTTCCGTGCGATCAAAAAAGCTCGCCGCGCCGCCCGCGAGGCAGCCGCCGCCAAGCTCGCCGCGCAGAATCCCACCAGGCCCGCGCCCGCACCCGCAAAACCCGCGACAGTGACTTTGCGAGCCGGCATAAAACCTCCCCTAACGCTGAAACCAGATGCCACGAAATCCGCCCCTGCCGGCACTCTGAGCGCCGGCGAGATAGACAAAGTGAAACAGCGTGCCATTGACGCTCTGGAACGCGACGTCGCCGACCTCAGCCGCCTCTCCGCGCCGACCGGCGAACAGTCGGTCGAAATCGAACGCATTCGCAGGGAAGTGGACGAGCTCAAGCGTGAGTTCTACATCCACCTCGGCGCATGGCAGCGCCTGCTCCTCGCGCGCCATCCGCAGCGCCCTTACACCGACGATTACATCCGCCTGCTCTTCGAAAACTTTTCTGAAATCCACGGCGATCGCAATTTTGCCGACGATCCCGCGTTGATCACCGGCATGGCCAAATTCCACGGACAGCCCGTCATGATTGTCGGCAGCCAGAAAGGCCGCGACACCAAGCAGCGCCTCGCGCGAAATTTCGGCCAGGCCAAGCCGGAAGGCTACCGCAAAGCTCTGCGCGCCATGCAACTCGCTGCGAAATTCGGCCGCCCCATCATCGTCTTTGTGGATACCCCCGGCGCATATCCCGGCGTTGACGCCGAGGAGCGCGGCCAGGCCGAAGCGATAGCCCACAATTTGCGCGAGATGTCGCGCCTGCCCGTGCCCATCATCATCACCATCACCGGCGAAGGCGGTTCCGGCGGAGCGCTGGCCGTTGCCGTCGGCGACCGCGTTTACATGCTCGAAAATTCGGTGTACTCAGTCATCTCTCCGGAGGGCTGCGCTTCCATCATGTGGCGCGATGCCAGCAAGGCGGAAATCGCCGCTGAAGCCTTGAAAATCACCGCACCCGATCTATTGGAAATGAAACTGATCGACGAAATCGTGCCCGAACCCGAAGGCGGTGCGCACAACGACCCCGAAGCCACTGCCAAAATGCTCGATCCCTTCCTCACCCGCGCCCTCGCCGAACTGTCGCAATTTTCCGCGCGGCAGATCGTGGACCAGCGCTACGAAAAATTCCGCCGCATGGGTCAGTTTTTCGCCTAGTCTCAGAATCCGTGCTATGAGTTAGAGGCCCGCGCCAATTTTTTCGACGGAGAATTTCAATGTTCTGCCAATACTGCGGAAGCGCGCTCGACGAAGGCGCGCGCTTCTGCAGATCCTGCGGTAAGCCGGTGCCCGGTCCCGCGACTGCGCCACAAATCGCCGCGCAGCATCCGGTTGAGGTCCTCCGCCATCACGTCCACCTTCTGGGTATCCTCTGGCTGGCTTACGGCGCTTTGCGCATCATGATGGCTGTCTGGATTCTCGCGTTCAGTCACTACTTTCTCCCCGCCATGCAGGATGTTTTGTCGCGCAGTAACTCCCCCTTTCCGCTTCCGATCGCTGATTTCTTGCGCACGGTCTACGCCGTTTCCGCGGTCTACGGCGTACTCACCGGAAGCTTTGCAATCTATGCCGGGTACGCGCTAATGCAACGGAAACGCATCGCGCGCGCTATGGTAATTGTGGCGGCCTTCGTTTGCGTGATCAGCTTTCCGTTCGGGACTGCCGTTGCCATCTACACGCTCATCAAGTTGATGCCGGAAAACGCGGCTCGCGATTACAAACAACTCGTGACCCCGAGCTGAAACGGTATCCCGCCCGGCGTAAAAATACCTGCAGCAAAGGCGTTTCTTCCTGTAGCGGCCGGGTCAGTTTCATCGAACCGGGCAGCCCTTCGCGTTGCTTTGAATTTACGTCCGCCTCATCCTTGACACCTTGGGTGGCATGTAGTCCTATTCGACTGTTGGCCGTCAAGAGGAAGCTTGCGGAGGCATTCATGCGAAATCTTGGAATCTTGTGGATTGTCTATGGTTTGTTGCGCCTCGCCGGTGCGCTCGGCGTCTTTCTCTACAGTGGTACGCTCACTCTCATGTGGGGCGCTCTGCTCACCCGCGTACCAAATCCGTTTACGCTGATGGACCTGTTCCACGGTTTCCTTCTCTTCGCGATTCTTCTAGGAATCGTCGCCGGCGTTGTATCCATAATCGCAGGCCTTGGCCTGATGTCCAGCGGCGCATCGGCCAGAAGCCTGGGCCTGGTTGCGGCCTTCTTCGGGTTGATTAACGGCCCCCTCGGCATCGCGCTAGGCGCCTACACGCTGGTCGTGCTGGTCCCTGCGGGCGCTCGGAACTCCTAGCGCCTCGCAGCATCGCGCGAACGTACCCGTGCGAGCACCGAGGCCCGCGATCGCCGCGATGTGCCGCGCTTTTTCGACCTTCCCGCGCCTCGTCACCCGCTTCGCAATCCTTTCCCCATTGGAGCATTGAACACCTCACGCCCCTGTTTCGATTGCTCTCGCTCCCTGGGTGCTTTAGTTTCGATGGCAGGGGAAAGTAATCCAATGGCTGACGTGAGCACACCTCTAATGGACGAGATTTTTCGGCCGTACGAAAAGCTGGTTGAAATCACCATCCTCGGCAAGACGTTTCTGGTCCCCGAAAAAAATTCGCTGCTGCGCGCCTTTCAATTCATCAGCCCGGAAACCGTTCCCTATGGCCGTTTCTGTTGGAATCAGGAATGCCAGTATTGCAAAGTGAGCTGTCAGCTTTCCGACGACGACCAGGCGCGGCCGATCTTAAGCTGTAAATTTCTGGTATCCGACGGAATGAACATTTCCGAGATGGCGCCCGAACTGGTCGGCTGTCTGCGCAGCAAACTCGGCGCGGCCGCGCAAAATAATCCCGCCGCGCCCGCCGTTGAGCCCGCGGCGCCAGGTGGGCACGAGCCCGACACCAAGACCAGCAACCAAACCGACAAGCTCGACCGCTAGCTCCCGGCCAGTCGCACCATCAGCCTTCGCGGCTGCACGATCCTACTGACTCCACGTTCTTCGCTGCAGAATTTGTTTCCGCGAAGCTCGACGCGCCTTGCACCGCGCACCCGCCGCATGTCATCCTTACCCTTCGCCATTTCACCCCACGGAGAATTCCGAATGCCACTTTGTGATGGATGCGGCGCGCAAGTTGACGAAGCCCACATCCGCCGCCGCATCGAACGCCTCGAACTTGCCACGCGCTTCCGCCCCATCCATATCCAAGTGCTGGTTCTGGACGACGCCCCGCCGTCAGCGTGCGAAGATTATTTCTATCGCGCCGCAAGCTCCATCCCGCGTTCCGCCCCGTCGCAAATGTTTTTCGACGAAATCGCGAAATCCATCGGCCTCCAGCCAAGCGAAGCGCAGCACCAGGACGCAACTCTGGCGGAATTTCAGCGTCGTGGCTTTTATCTCGCCTACGCCGTCGAGTGTCCGGTCGAATCCGCCGAGCGACTTGACGCCGCCGTCGCTCGCCTCGCTCGCACCGTCCTTCTGCGCCTTAACGCTTCCTATAAACCAAAATTCGTAGCGCCGGTCTCCGCTGCATTGCAACCTGTAGTTTCACTTCTGCAAGACAATTCTTGGGCCGAACGCCTAATCCTGCACGAAGACAAACCCTTCGATCATCGCAGCCGCGGAATTGCCGCGCCGCAATCCGGATTCGGAGCAGCCTTCGCCGATTGCTTATCCCAAGCCCTCGCGCATCACCTCTGACCCGCCACAGCGCGGCCGGCGGGACAATCACAAACTTGGAGTCGCGCGATCCGCCGCCGCAAAAAAGTTCCACAAATCTCAAAAAATATTTTCCGCCGTTGCCCGCCTTTGGTGCAACCCACCTCCTAGCTCCGCCGTCCAACGCACTGGAGCTCCTCAGCGTTCACGTGATGGGTGTTGACCCCGCGGGCTCAGACGCGCTGGTAGTTCGCCGATAGCTCTCAAGACAAAATATGCACGGTCCTGCAACGCTACGGGTGTGCGCATGCTCGTGCGCCTGCGGACCAACTCAAAAAAAATCAACGGAGGCGTTTGGAAATGCGAATTAAGACAGGTCTGCTGTTAGCGGCGCTGGCTCTGCTGTCCATGCCGGCGCTGGCGCAAAACGGTAATTCAGAAGTGTCCGCGAACTTCACCGGAAACTTTCAGAAGCAAGCGAATGGTTTCGGTGTGATTGACACCGCCACCGATTCCGGCGGATTCGTAGTGAACTACCGTTATCATTTCAATCGCTGGAGCGCAGTCGAAGCAAACTACGGCAATACGCTTTTTTCGCAAGTCTATAATTCCGGCACCGTCACGCAAGCGCGCGTCCAGGAAGCCACCTTTGCCTACATGTTCACCTTCGGTGTGGATCGCGACGCTCGCTTCCACCCGTTCCTTGAAGCCGGCACCGGCGCATTGTTCTTTTCTCCTACCGTCCTGGGTTCCACCGGCCCCGCGGTGGACCAGAATCGCCCCGCATTGCTCTATGGCGGTGGCGTCGCCTACAGGCTCAGTAACCATTTCAGCGTGCAGGGAGGGTACCGCGGGCTCGTCTATACCGCCGCAGACTTCTCTGTTCCTACGCAGGTCACCAATGCAAAGACCAACATGGCCGAGCCCTACGTAGGCGTGTCGTTCCGCTTCTGATCTTACCCCTGTAACAACCACCCTGCCGCGGCGATAGTTTGTGCCCCCACACAATCGATCGCCGCGGACAAAACCATCTCACCGCGCCGCGGTCTGGAACTTAACGTTCGAGCGGCTGCCTGTTTCTTAGGCGGGCGCCTTGTTCTTTGCGTTTGTTTTTGACTTTGTTGCCGTTGTCCCAGGAGGTCGCCTTCGTCACGGCGCACCTTTAGTGCGCCAGCTATGCCGCGGCGCGGAACGATGCCCGTCCCGCTTTGCGCCGCCGCCGCGACGTAGGCATTTCGAACCCGCCCGCCCCCACGCAACTCGATGTCTCGAATCGCCTTGCGGCCACGCACGCGCGATATGCTAGAATTCTCCTGTTCCACTCAGGAGCAAGATGGAGCGTTCCCATGAATGCTCGGCATAAATTCCTAATCGGATCGGGAATCATTGTCGCGACGCTACTAGCCCTGGCCTACGTCGGCTTTACCCAAAGCAAGACCTATTACCACACCATTACCGAGCTTTCCACGCTGCAGGGTGCATCGCTGCACCAACGCATGCGCGTCTCCGGAAACGTGCGCGCCGGCTCCATCGCACGCGTGAACGGGCGCGTGGATTTTGTGCTCACGGAGCAGGGCAGGGACCTTCCGGTCAGCTACGTCGGCCGCGATCCGCTGCCGGACACATTCAAAGATGGCGCGCAAGCCCTCGTCGAAGGCAACATCGCGCCCGACAATCATTTCGTGGCCGAACAAGTGCAGGCCAAATGCGCCTCCAAGTACGAAGCTGCGCCGGTGGGAACTCCAGCCTCGCCGCAACCGGGACAAACTTCGACGGGCGCCGCGCCGCGACCTTCGGGAAATTAAGTCCGTTGGAAACTGAGATATCATCGCTGGAGAATCTGTGGATATTTTAGGTTCGTTTGCACTGCTACTCGCCTTCTTGGCCGCTGTTTACGCGGTACTGGCGGGTATAAGCGGAATCCTCACGCGCCGCACGCTGCTCAGCAAAAGCGCGCGCAACGCGGGCATGGCCGTATTCGTTCTGGTGACAATTGCCGTCGCCTGCCTGGAATATTTTTTCTTCACCAATGATTTTTCCATCGTCTACGTGGTCGAGCACAGTAATCGCGCTCTGCCCGGCTTCTATAAATTCGCCGCGCTGTGGGCTGGACAGGAAGGGTCGCTGCTTTTCTGGTCCTGGCTGCTTTCCATCTACGCTTTTCTCGTTCTTTTCCTGAATCGCAAGCGCCACCCAGAATTGATGCCTTACGTCGGCGTGGTCCTCGCCGGCGTGCAAACTTTTTTCCTCACGCTCAATAATTTCGTCGCGACGCCTTTCCGCGTACTCGCAGGTCCCGACGGCGCGGGCGTGATGCATCTTGCGAAAATGTCCGAAGGCCACGGCCTCACGCCGCTGCTGCAATATCCGGAGATGGTGATTCACCCGCCGATGCTCTATCTGGGCTACACCGGCTTCTCCGTCCCGTTTGCATTCGCACTGGCCGCCCTGCTCGGCCGCTATCCTGGCGAAAAATGGATTCACATCACCCGCCGCTGGACCATGGTTGCATGGTGTTTTCAAAGCATCGGCATTCTGCTCGGCATGCACTGGGCCTACGCCATGCTCGGTTGGGGCGGCTACTGGGCCTGGGACCCGGTCGAAAACGCATCCCTGCTTCCCTGGATCACCGGCACCGCCTTTCTCCATTCCGTGATGATGCAGGAAAAGCGCGGCATGATGAAAATCTGGAACGTCTGGCTGGTCTTCACCACTTTCATGCTCTGCATTCTCGGCACCATGCTCACGCGTTCCGGCGTCGTCAGCTCCGTGCACGCCTTCGCGCAATCTTCCATCGGCAGCTGGTTTGTGGGATTCCTGATCATTACTTTCCTGGTGTGTTTTGCGGCGTACTGGAAAAATCGCGATTACCTGCGCAGCGATAATCAACTCGATTCGCTCGTCTCCCGCGAATCCAGCTTCCTGTTCAACAATCTTATCCTCCTTGCCGCCTGCTTCGCCGTGCTGTGGGGCACGCTCTTCCCGGTGCTCTCGGAATGGGTGCAGGGCAGCAAAATCAGCGTCGGCGCTCCCTTCTTCAATAAAGTAAACGTCCCGATCGCGCTTTTCCTCCTGCTGCTCACCGGCGTCGGCCCGCTGCTCGCCTGGCGCAAAACATCCTTCGATGCATTGAAGCGTAATTTCGCGTGGCCCTTTGGCGGCGGCCTGCTTGCTGGAATCATCGGCTTCGCGTTCGGCTTTCGCGATATTTATTCTCTGCTCTGCCTGATACTCGGGGTGTTCGTCACGCTCACCATCGCCTCCGAATTTGTCCGCGGCGCCCGCGTCATCTCCGCGCGCGACGGCACGAACATTTTCACCGCCACCGGTGAGCTGACCATGCGCAACACCCGCCGTTACGGCGGCTATGTCGTGCATTTCGGCATGGTACTCATTTTCATCGGCATCGCCGGCACGCCATTCAACAAAGATCTGCAGAAAGAAATGGGCGTGGGTGAATCGCTGCGCATCGGCCGGTACACGATCCTGTGCCAGACGTTCGATCACATCGAAACGAACAACTACACATCGAATCGCGCCACCCTGGAAGTATTCAAGAACGGCAAGTCGGACATGATCTTGTTCCCCGAGCGGCGCACTTTTCGCACCAGCCAGGTGACCGAAACCATGGTCGCGATTCAATCGTCGCCGCTGCGCGACCTATACGTCGTGTACGCCGGCGAAAGCCCCGATAGCGGCAAGCCGGTAATCCACGCTTATCTCCTGCCCCTGATCAAGTGGATCTGGTTCGGTGGAATCGTAGTCGTCCTCGGCACAGGTCTTGCGCTGCTTCCGAATCGCCGCGCAGCTCTGGTCCTGCGCCCCGCTAGCGAAAGATCCTGGGCCGACGCGATCGCCGAAGCCACCCCAGCCGTCGGCGCGGTAGCGAGAAGAGTGGAAGGCCATGACTGACAGGACCGGCACCGGCAGGAGTGGACTCGCGCCACAGAACTCTCCGTGTCCTCAAAGCCGTTTCTCTGTGTCCTGTTTTTTAGGGTTCTGGCTTCGAGCCGTAGCCCTGGCGACAATCCTGACGACCTGCGCAGTGTCGCCCACGCCCGCCCAAGAAACTCCTCGCGCCAAAGACCTGAGCAAGCGCGTGCTCTGCATGTGCGGCGGCTGCGAAGACTCCGCCGGCCTCTGCAACCATCCCGGCGGCACCTTCTCGGGCCCCTGCGAGACCGCCCGCGGCATGCAAAAAGATCTCGACGCGCGCGTAACTCGCGGTGAATCCGACGACCAAATACTTCAAGCCATGGTCGAACAATACGGCCCCACAGTCCTGATCGAGCCGCCGAAAAAAGGTTTCGACCTGCTGGCCTGGATCATGCCCATCGTCGTGCCGCTGATCGCGCTCGTGCTCGTTTCGGAAGTAGTCCGGCGCTGGCGCCACAAAGCCACGCTCGCTCCAGCCGGTGGCCCGCAAGTGAGCGCCGAATTCCTCGCCCGCGCGCAACGCGAAGCAAACGGGGAACCGGGGCGTGAAAATGATGAGTGAAAATGTCCAGTGACGACGCAAGCGGTGAAAACGATGAGTAGCGTCGACATCGCCGTAGCCTGCGCCCTCCTCGCCGCCCTGATGATTTATTTCATCTTCGGCGTCAAGCCCGAGGCATCCGATGACGCGCCACATCGCACCCAACTCGACCAGCTGATGGAACGCCGCGACGCCATCTACGAAAATCTACGCGACCTGCGCTTTGAATTCCGCGCCGGAAAATTTTCAGAACAGGATTATGAGGAAATCAAGCAGTCGCTAGAGGTAGAAGCCGCGCGCGTCCTTGCCGACATGGACCAGCTCACGGGCGGCGCTCCCACACCCGCCACGCGCCAGACCTCCACCCGGCTTACAGCCGCAGAAAAGGTGCGCCCATCATGAATCGCCTCTGCGCCAATTTTCCGCTCCGCCCTAAGATCGCGCGCCGCGACGCGGTTCGAAAGCTGATGGCGCTGCTGCTTCTCGCAATCGCAGCCGCCGCGACTGCGACCGCCGGCACTCTAAACGGCACGGTGAAGAACGGCACCACCGGTCAAGTCGCCGCAGGCGCAGACGTCATCCTCATCCAGCTCCAAGGCGGCATGCAACCAGTTGCGAACACCAAGACCGATGCGCAAGGCCAATTCCACTTCGATAATCCGCAACTCGGCACCGGTCCTATGCTCGTCCGCGTCGTCTACAAAGGCGTGAATTACCACGAGCCCATCACCCCCGGAAAGATGTCTACGACCATCGAAGTCTTCGAGCCCACCAGCGATCCGCAATCGTTCAGCATCGCCAATCACGCCATCATCCTGCAGCCAAACGGCGCAGACCTTATGGTCGGCGAAGAATACATGATCGCGAATAAAACCCAGCCCCCGGTCGCCTTCTATCGCGCCGATGGCTCGTTCGATTTCACCCTCCCCGATGGCGCCGATTTCAATCAAGCCTCCGCGTGGGGCTCCTCCGGCATGCCGGTCGTGCAAGGCACGATAGACAAGGGCAAAAATAAAATGGCGATCGCCTTTCCATTCCGTCCCGGCGAAAGCGGCGTGCGCCTCTCCTACAAAGTTCCCTATGCGGGCAATCACCTCACGCTGCACAACGTCTCGCCCTACTCCAGCGAACGCCTGATCATTGCCGCCCCGCCCACTGTACAAATTTCCGGCGCTGGAATCACCGCCGCTGGACAGGATCAGGGGTTCAACGTTTACATACGCGATAACGTCGCTGCGAACTCGCCGGTAGAGATCAGCGTCTCCGGAACCGCGCCCATGCCATCGGCTTCGCAACCAGGCGGTGCTGGCCCAGCGGGCGCTTCCAGCGCGGGCGGAAGCGCGGGCGACGATTCGCAAAATCCCTCCGTGAATTCGCGCGTCGATGCAGCCCCCGCCGACGCGCCGTCCGCCAGCGCCACCACAATTCCCGCGCGCCTCGACGGCCTCAAATGGATTCTCACCGGCGGCTTCGTTTCCCTCTTCATCCTCGGTTTCGCCTATCTCTGGCTGCGTCCGCAACCAGCCGCTGCGGCCGGGGGCGCATGGACCACCGAAGCCGACGTCCCATCTCCGCGGCCGAGGAAATCTTCCGCGTCGCGCCCCGCACAGCAAGCGGCAACGTATCACTCAGCAGCCGATCAGCCCGCAGCAGCACCCCTCCCGACAAATGCGCCGCTCTCCGCAGGACAAGTCCCAGGCGGTGCGGCGGAAACCATCGCCGATGTTGACAACCAAGTCCAAGGCAGCCTGGACGATCTCAAAAACAACATCTTCCGCCTCGAACTACGCCGCCAGGCCGGCACCATCAGCGAAGAGGACTACGCCCGCGACCGTGCCCGCGTCGAAAAATCCCTCCGCGACCTGGTGCGAGGCTAGGCGCAACGCATTGCCCGCGCTCGCGACGCAAACGGCGGCCACACAGGAGTCCATCGGGGTATCGTTCCACAACGTCGAAAAACGTTTCGGCTCGCTCGCCGCATTGCGTGGCGTCTCACTGGAAATCCGCCCCGGCGAATTCGTCGCGCTCCTCGGACCGAACGGTGCAGGGAAGACCACTCTGCTGCGCATCGCCGCCCTGCTGATGCATCCCACGCGCGGCGCCGTGCTGTTTACGAACCGTCCTGCCGTCGGCAGGGAGCACGCGCGCGCGCAAGCATTTTCTGTCAGGCCCAAACACGCCATCGCTCTGGTCGGCCATAGCACTCTGCTCTATGACGAATTGACCGCCGCCGAAAACCTCACGCTGTTTGCGCGCCTTTACGCACTCGAAAGAATATCGGAAGCCGTAGCAGCCGCGCTCGAGGACTGTGGCCTTGCCACCCGCGCTGGAAGCCTGGTACGCATGTTTTCCCGCGGCATGAGGCAACGCCTAGCCATCGCACGCGCGCTCCTGCATCAACCAAGCCTGATCCTGCTCGATGAACCAGCCGCGGGCCTGGACCGTCAAGGCCTCACCTGGTTCAGCGCCCGCCTCGCGCAACTGAAATCCGACGGCTGCACCATACTGATGAGCACGCACGCGCGAAACGAATCGGTCGACCTCGCCAGCCGCGCCATCGCCTTAGCAGGCGGCCGAATCGAACACGATAGCGGCCCAAATGGCGACCCGCGCGCCTTGCTAGCCGCGCTGCGAGCGGAGCAGTGACCACCGCGCGCGCTGCCGCAATCGTCCTAGGCAAAGAACTTCGCCTGGAATTCCGCACGCGCGAACTCCTCACCGCGACCGTAATCTTTGCCCTGGTCGTAGTCGTCCTGTTCAGCTTTGCCTTCGACCCCACCGCCGCCGAATCCCGCCGCTACGGCCCCGGCCTGCTCTGGATCGCCTTCCTCTTCGCCGGCTCGCTCATGCTCAATCCGTCGTTCGCGCGCGAACAAAATAACGAAACCCTGGATGCTCTGCGCATGGCCCCCATCTCCAGCTTCGCAATCCTCCTCGGAAAAATTCTAGCCAATTTGATTTTCATGTCGCTAGCCGAACTGGTGCTGGTCCCGGTCTTCGCCGTCCTCTACAACCTTTCGCTGGCAGGCATCGTCTGGCGCCTGATTCTCGTCCTCGTCCTCGGCACCCTGGGGCTCACGGTCACCGGCACGGTTTTCTCCGCCGTTTCCGCGCACGCTCGCATGCGCGAACTGCTCCTCCCGCTGCTCCTGCTACCACTGCTAACGCCGTTGCTGATCGCCGCAGTAGAATCGACAGCCGGGCTCTTCGCCGAGCAGCCCGCCCTCGACCGCACCTGGCTCGCGTTCCTCGCTGGATTTGATATTGTGTTTCTGACGGCGTCTTGGCTTTTGTGCGATCATTTATTGGAAGAATGACCGGGCCGGAAGAATCATGCGCGGCAACAAACGCCGGCAGTAGGAAAAGAATCAAGGAACAGGCCGCAACAAATGAAGGCACGCTTGGCAATCACCGCGCTCGTCGCCCTGCTGATCTTCTGCGCGGGCTACGCCGCCCTGTTCATCGCCCCAGACGAAGCCACCATGCACGCCATCCAGCGCATCTTCTATTTCCACGTGGCCAGCTGGAACGCCATGTTCTGCGCCTTCTTCGTCGCCTTCTACGCCAGCGTCGCCTATCTCGTCACCGGAAAGCGCAAATGGGATGCTCTCGGTGTCTCCGGCGTCGAAGTCGGCGTCATCTGCTGCACGATTGGCCTGATCACCGGCCCGCTTTGGGCGCGTCCGGTCTGGGGCATCTGGTGGACCTGGGACGCAAAGCTAACTTCTACATTCATTCTGTGGCTCCTGTTCATCGCTTACCTGCTGTTGCGCGGACTGGTCGAAGATCCCGAAAAGAAAGCATCCCTCTCCGCCATTTTCGCAATTTTTGCCTCGCTCGATATTCCACTGGTCTATCTGGCGAATCGTTTGTGGCGCACCCAGCATCCTCAACCTGTGATCGCTGGCGGACAGGGTTCTGGTCTTGACCCCGTCATGAGCAAGGTCCTGCTGCTTTGCCTGTTCGCCATATTTTGCGTAATGATATTGGTGCTGGTAGATCGTTACCGGCTAGAGCTGCTGCGCAACGAAGCCGCCGAACTGAAATTTGAAATCGAATCGCGCGGGCTTGACGCAGCAGAAGGCGCAACAACTCCCGCGCTGCAAAAAGGTGGACTATGAAGAATTTCGAATTCTTGTTTAGCGCGTGGATGGTCGTCTGGGCGGTCTTCTTCGTCTACGAACTTAGCGTCGCGCGCCGCATCACCCAAACGCGCGAGGAAATTGAACGCCTGAAGCAGCAATTGCAGCAACGCTAGAAGAATTGGCAAGAGGTGCATGATGAGTGGGCCGAAAAAAATCGCAGTGGTGCTGTTTCAACTAGGCGGCCCAGACAGCCAGGCCGCCGTCGAACCGTTTCTCTATAATCTGTTCTGCGATCCAGACATCATCAATTTCCCCGGCGCCTTCCTCGCGCGCAAAGCCATCGCCAAGCTGATCTCCACCACGCGCGCGAGGGTCGTCGGCCAACATTACATGGAAATCGGTGGCGCTTCGCCCATTCGCCGCCTCACCCAGCAGCAAGCCCGCGCGCTCGAAGCGGCGCTCCAGCCGCATATTTCCGCCCGCACCCTCGTCGCCATGCGCTACTGGCACCCCGACACTGCCGAGGCCGTCGCCGCGCTGAACCGCGAGCCCTACGACGAACTCGTCCTGCTCCCGCTCTACCCGCACTATTCTTTCGCTACCACCCGCAGCAGCCTCAACGAATGGAACCGCCAGTACAGGCCGCAAACGCCGGTAAAGATCATTGACCATTTCTACGATCATCCCGATTACATCGCGGCCATCGTCGAGCGCATCAACGCCGTCCTGGCAGAAATAAAACAGCCCGACGACATCCACCTGGTGTTCAGCGCGCACGGCCTTCCGCTGGCGCTGGTGGAAAAAGGTGATCCGTACCCAAAACAAATCGAAGAAACAGTGCAAATGGTCCGCGACCTGGGCGCCTGGCCCAATCCTCACGTGCTCTGCTACCAGAGCAGGGTCGGCCCGCAGAAATGGCTGCAACCTTCGCTCGGCGCCAGCATCGAACAGATGGCGCACAGCGGCATCAAGCGCATGCTCGTAATCCCCATCGCATTCCTGACCGAACACATTGAAACCCTGCACGAAATCAATATCGAAGCCCGCGAAGAAGCCGAAAAACTAGGCGTAACCGAATTCCGCATGATGCCCGCGCTCAATGATTCGCCGCTCCTCATCCGGGCGCTCGCAGACCTCGTGCTGCGCTCGGTGGGAATGCGCAGCGGCGTCGCGTCCTTTGCTTCGTAGCGATCACGGCCGCGTCCATGCAACTCGGCATGCGCAAGATACGGGAGGGAAATTTTCGGCGAGAAGGTCTTGACACAGCCACTGGCAAATCATATAACCCTTTGTTGATTAGCATTGCTTGATACGGGAATTCTCGACTCATAGATTTTCGTTGGCAGCAACAGCAGCAAACGGGCCTATGGCAGAAATTCCGGAAGGGAAGTCGGGTCAAGCCGCACCGTCGCCTGTCGCGTCGGGAGCGGTCGCATCCCAATCGCCGGAAGGGCACGCAGCGGCAAAAGCCGTCAACACCGGCCGCCGCAGAATTGTCTGGGCGCTGATTTGGGGCTATCTGGGCGTCAACTTCCTGATGTTCCTGCGTTTTTTCTTCCCGCGCGCACTGTATGAACCCAACACCGTCTTCAATATCGGCTTCCCGGCCGATTTCAGCCTGGGCATCGACCAGCGCTATCTAATGACCAATCGCGTCTGGGTGGTGCGCGAGCCCGATCGCCTCTTCGTCATTTACGCGCGCTGCACACACCTTGGCTGCACGCCCGAATGGAAGCCCGCGGAAAATAAATTCAAGTGCCCCTGCCATGGCAGCGGCTACGACAGCGAAGGCGTGAATTTCGAAGGTCCCGCGCCGCGCCCGATGGACCGGGCCAACGTAATGCTCGACCCGACGGGAAAAATTTCCGTGGATACCAGCCGGCTCTACGTGGATGATCCGCGCGCCGGGGTAAACCATTTCAACGATCCGGGAGCTTTTCTGAACGTGTAACACCGATCGCGCAGCAAAGATTTACACAAGCTCAGCAAGAGCAGCGAGCGGCGCAGGCCACCTAGATTTGGGTTCGGAAGGGGTTAGACCGAATGCCTGAAGAAAACGGCGGCGGCAAAGAGAAAACCAGCGTCCTGGAAAAAGTGCAGGCCGACGCTGCCGCGCTGCGCGAAGCTCTCAAAGAAAAGACCAAGCAGCAGGTCGATGGTCTGAAAGAGCCGGAGAAGACCCAGCTCTATCGCTCCATGTTTCGCGTCAAGCACGACGACGAGCCGCGCAACCGCGCTCTCAGCGTCCTCTCCAACGTTTTCTTCCATCTCCATCCCGCCAAAGTCAATCGCGACGCCACCAAATACAATTTCACCTGGGGCATGGGCGGCATCACCTTTTATCTTTTCATCGTGCTCACTTTCACCGGCGTCCTGCTGATGTTCTATTACCACCCCACAAAAGTGCAGGCCTTCCGCGACATCCTCTATCTGGAGAACGACGTTCCCTTCGGCAAGCTCCTGCGCAACATGCACCGCTGGGCCGCGCACTTGATGATCATCGCCGTCTGGCTGCACATGTTCCGCGTGTTCATGACCGGCTCCTACAAGCGCCCCCGCGAATTCAATTGGTGTGTTGGCGTGCTCCTCATGGTTTTGACGATGCTCCTCAGCTTCACGGGATATTTGCTCCCGGACGATCAGTTGGGATTCTGGGCCGTCACCGTCGGCACGAACATGGCCCGCGCCACGCCATTCTTAGGTCACGAAGGCCCATTAGGCGGCCTGCTCGGCATGACGCCGTACAATGACGTCCGCTTCGCGCTATTAGGCGGTTCCATCGTGGATGCTAACGCCCTGCTGCGCGCCTACATTTGGCATTGCATCGCCATTCCGCTGATCGTTTCCATATTCCTAGGCGTTCATTTCTGGCGCGTCCGCAAAGACGGCGGCATCTCCGGCCCAGCTCCAGTAATGTTAGAAAGCGAAATCAAAGAAGAGCGCAACCCGCGGCCAGTAGTCCTAAGGCCCAGCGGCATGAGTCAGCACGATAAATGATTCCGTAACGCACGCGCTTTGCAGGTGCAGTGGAATTTGTAGCGGCGGTCTTCAGACCGCCAGCCTTTGTCTCGGTTCTGAATTGGTAAGGGCGCTGCTTACTGCGCCCGCTTTTGACGTTGTCTTTGACTTTGAAGTTGCCTTAGTTTCGGTTTTCGTACTCGTAGGAGCGCATCGGATGGATTGGCATCAAATCTGGGAAATCGCCTCCGCGCCGGACAACGTGCCCATCGTGGCCATGTTGTTCCTGATCCCGTTCTATCTGTGGTACGCGCTGAAGCAAGGCATCGAAAACGACAAACTGATCGCCATCCTGGAATCCGACTCCAACCTTGCCAAAACGAAATACCGCAAAACGCAAGACTGGGACCCGACGTGGGAGCGCGAAGTCCACACGTGGCCCTACCTGATGCGCATGGAATTTCTGGTAGCGATCATCGTCACGGTCCTGCTGATGGTCTGGTCGCTCACGCTCAACGCGCCGCTAGAAGAGCCTGCCAACCCGAATGTCACGATGAATCCGGCGAAAGCCCCGTGGTATTTCCTCGGCCTGCAGGAAATGCTGGTGTACTTCGATCCTTGGATTGCGGGCGTCGTAATGCCCACGCTCGTAATCGTCGGCCTAATGGTCATCCCGTACATTGACGCGAACCCGCTCGGCAACGGCTACTACACCTACAAGCAGCGCCGCTTCTCCATATGGACCTTCATGTTCGGCTTCGTCGGCCTTTGGGTCCTGATGATCGTGATCGGCACCTTCATCCGCGGCCCCGGATGGATGTGGTTCTGGCCAGGAAAAACCTGGGACGCTGAACGCGTGGATTACGCTGTGAACCGCAACCTCGATCAGGTTTTCGGCATTGACGGCTCGTGGTTCTCTGCCATTTTCCACATGTCGAAAGATCAAGGCGCGATCTGGGCCCGCGTGGTTTTCGGCGTCTTCCCGCTGATCGCGTTCTTCGTCATCGCGGCAATCCTGGTTCACTGGATCTGCATGCGCACCGATTTCAGCCGCAAGATTTACCAACGCATGAGCCTGGTGCAACTCGTAACCATGTACACGTTTCTGATCCTGATGTTCTCGCTGCCGCTCAAAATTTTGCTGCGCCTGGTTTTCACAATTAAATACGTCTGGGTGACGCCGTGGTTCAGCATATGATCCCGCGAAAGTCGTGGGATCATTCCCGCCGCAGCAGCGCGGGAACAATATCGCGCTATGGGCCTCTTGCAATTTCACTGAAGAAGGAGATTCTTGGTGCCTGATCGTTCTCCAGAAGCCGGTCCCAACGATCCGATCAAGAGCAGTTCCTTCGCCTTTCCGCTTTTGATCGCCTCGCTCCTTCTGATGCTCACAGTCGCCTGGTCCTTCTATGTCGAATTCTACGGCCTGCAACCCTGGCGCGAATATCAAAACCGCTTCGCCAAATCCTATTCCACCTACCTCGCGAAGGAAGTCAAAGTCCAAAAGCAGAACGAAGCCACGGTGTACGCCTCCGCCGATTACAAAGCCCTGCTGGCAAAAGTTGACGCCGCCGAAAAAGCCGCGAAAGTTCAAGACGACCAGATCGCCAAGCAGATCGCGCTCCTCGACGATCAGCGCGCCGCCCTAGGCGACGCCTTCAAAGACGCCCGCGGCAAAATCGGTTCGCTCGTCTATCAGTACGAAGTCACGCCTGCATCCAACAAGTCGGCCAAAGCTTCCGCGAAGAAAGAACTGGAAGACGCCGAAACCGGGAAGAGCATCACCTGGAAAGTGGATTGGCCGCTAGGCGATGGCAAAATTCAAAAAGACAAGCCCTTCACCGGCAACGAGCTCAACGACGTTTTCACTGGCATCATCGCCCAGCGCGCCGCACTCGTAGGCCAACGCGGAGACGTGGACAAACCCGCGAAAGAAGCCCGCGACGCGCTAAGTCAATACGCTTCCGAACACTTGCCCGGTCTCAGTTCGACGTCGCTCGAACTTCTGCAGCACTCCATGCGCGATTTTGATGCGCGCATCATTCAGATCAACGTAAATCCCCCAGGCGCATCGCTCAATAATCTCGGCGGCGCAGGCCTCGTGGATCGCTGCCAGTCCTGCCACGTCGGCACCGAAACTCGTTACGTTCCAGCGCAAGTCACGCTCACCAAAGCCGACC
>DATNLN010000198.1:0-25628 GCA_035602855.1 Candidatus Acidiferrales bacterium | reverse complement strand
AGAAACAGCGCGAGCAGATAGAGCATTGTGAGTTGCGAGGTAAAACTCTTCGTCGCGGGGATGGCTTTTTCCAGGCCGGCGCAGGTTTGCAGATTGGCGCTGGCTTCGCGGGAGATGGTGGAATCTGCGACATTCGATATGGCGACGGTTTTGGCGCCGCGATTGAGGGCTTCGCGTTGCGCCGCCGTGGTGTCGGCGGTTTCGCCCGACTGGGTGATGACGACCACGATCGGATCGGTATCCGAATGCGTCGAGCGGTAGCAATACTCGCTGGCGTATTCCACGTCCACGGCGACGCCCGCGAGATCTTCCATCATGATTTCGCCTGCTAGCCCGGCATTGCGGCTGGAACCGCTCGCAGCGATGATGATTTTCTTGAAGGCGAACAGGGCCTTTTCGATGGGCTGGAGCGAATTCGAAAAAATTACCTCGTCCGCGACATTTTGGCGAATGGTTGCCAGGATCGCCTGGGGCTGCTCGTAAATTTCGCGCAGCATGTGATTCGGAAATTGCCCCGCAGGAATGCTGGATGGAGTGCGCTGTTCGTCGGACATCAGTGCCCTGCTCCGGTGGATGACGCGGGCAGCCCGCGGCCTTCTTTCAGGGGGATGGTGGCTGGCGCGACGTTCCAGCCGGAGACGGTCAGCTCCGAACCGCCGAAGACGGCCGAGGACGGAAGATAGCCTGCGGTGAGTTCGCGAGATTCACCGGGCATCAGCTCGATGTAATTATCGTCCCAGAATACGGGCAGGATTTCATCCAACTGGCCGCTCTTGTGAATGCCCAGGTGAATCTGAAAAGCGAGATGGTCGCTGGGATTTTTCAGCAGGACGTGCGCGACCGGGCCATCGGGGCCGGGCAGCATGCTGGCGCGCGCGTCCAGGGTGACTTTTTCGAGCGACTTCAGGGCAGTTAAGTCTTCGTACGACGAAACGGGCGTGAAGCGGTAGGTGGTCTTGGCCCATTCGTAGGTGTTCTTTTTTGCGGAGAGCCAGTAGAAATTCTGGCTGACGATTTTTCCGTCGCTCGATTGCAATTGCAGCTGAACGAAATAGGCAGGCGACGCGGGGCTGAAAGATTCCGCGGGAAGCGTGAGCGCTTTCTGGATACCGTCGGCGTCCACGTCAACCTGGACTTGTTTTGAAAATCGTTCGTGCAGAGAAACGTCGTAGAGCTTGGCTGTGACCGTGAGGCCTGCAGCTGGTTCGTAGCGGCTGTTGACGACCGCGATGCTGTTGTCGTCGTAGGAATATTGCACGTGCAGAGGCTCGCAGGCTTTTTTCGTGCCGAAGTAGCCGCCAGCAGGCTGCAGATAATAATCGAACAGGTGCCAGATGGTGGAAGGCCAAGCGTTATTGAGCATCCATTGAATGATACCCGTGGTGGCGTACTTGTTGCGAGAGTAAGCCTCGAACATGGCGCGTTCG
The DNA here is from genome assembly GCA_035602855.1 of Candidatus Acidiferrales bacterium. Taxonomy (GTDB): domain Bacteria; phylum Acidobacteriota; class Terriglobia; order Acidiferrales; family UBA7541; genus Palsa-295. Next base: position 24,201 of record DATNLN010000198.1, on the reverse strand, counting down.
CCTTCGTAGGCCATGGCTTGCGATTTCACCAGATAATCGTCGAGGCCGGCGGGCGGGCCGTAAATCGCGTCCATGGCGCTGTTGAAATGCGTGAGGTCCTTGAAGCCTTCGGAGCCGGCGTGAAAATTCCAGAAAGAATCCTGCGGCCACATGTGGTCGGCGGGAATGAATTTCTTCAGGCAGCTCTCGAGCGAGGGGGCGGGACCGGGGCTGGTCTCGGTGTTGAATCCGAAGGCGCCGCCGTATTTATTGCTGTCCACGAGCCAGTAATCGGGCGGAACGTAATCGTAGGGGCCAGTCATTTTCACGCCGGAAGGTCCGGTGACGGTGGTGGGCGTGGCGGAGGCGGAAGAAATATAAGGATTGGGCCAGGAGGATTCTTTCAGGACTTTGATGTAGGCGGTTTCGACGTTGGCGGGGGGAGGATTGTCACTGCCATTCAGCCAGACCAGCATGCTGGGATGACTTCTCATGCGCATAATTTGAGAATGCAGTGAGGCGGTGGCAATTTCCAGGTGTTCGGGCTGCCAGTGCTTCCACTGTTCCCAAATATCGCAGCAGCACCAGCCGGCCATGATGAGGACGCCGCGCTCGTCGGCGAGATTGTAGAACTCGTCGGATTCGAGCTTGCCTTCCAGGCGAATGGTGTTGAGGTTCATGTCGCGGACGTAGTGAAATTCATTTTGCAGGCGATCCATGTCCTGGCGCAGGAGCATGTCTGGGGACCAGCCGCCGCCACGGATCAGGATTTTTTTTCCATTGATGGAAAATTGCAGGGCGCCGGTGGAATTCAGCGCGGCCGTGATTTCGCGGATGCCGAACTTCACAATTTGCGCGTCGGATTCCTGATTGCCTGTCGTGAAGCGCACGGAGAGTTCGTGCAGATCTTGCGCGCCCATGCGGTAGGGCCACCAAAGTTTGGGATTTTTGATTTCGAGTTGCGGATAGGTGTCGGAGAGAAAGCGGGCGGTACGCGTTTCGTTCGGCTTCAGCGTGTAGGTCTGGTGAAGCTGAACGTCGTCGAACCGGGCTTCCAGGGTTCCGGTGACTTCTTCGTTTGTGGCGTTGTGCAGTTCGGCTTCGATGGCGAGATTGGCCTGCGCTAGCGACGTGGTGGGGAAATGGGTGATGACTTGCGGGTAGCGGATTGCTACAGGGCCGCTCGACTGGAGATAGACGGGCCGCCAGAGGCCCATGTCTTTATCCGGCGGCGCGGGATTCCAGTCAACCCAGTTGATGCCTAGATCTTTATCGGTTTGCGCGAAAGTTTCGACGGCTAATGAATTGGATTGGCCTGCCTGGAGGTGGGCGGAGATTTCGTATTCATAGGTGCGATAGGCGCCCGCGACATCTTTCGCATCGGCGATTTTGTGGCCGTTGAGCCAGATGTTGGCGCGATTGTTGATGCCGCCGAAATGCAGCCACACTTTGCGCCCGGCGAAATTTTCGGGGAGCTTGAAATCGGTGCGATACCACCAGGAACAGCGGAAGGGACTGTCTTGCGGCATGGAGAGGAGCGAAAAATTCTTGCCGATGGGATATTCGGTGCCGGGAATATCGCGCAGATTTTTGGCGTAGTAAGGATCGGGATAGGTTTTATCGGCGACCAGGGCAGCTACGACCGTGGACGGCACGATTGTGGAATGCCAGCCGGTGGTGTTGAAGCCGGCGGTGGAGATTTGCTCGCCGGTGGCGTTTATTTTGCAGGAGGACTGCAGGGTCCAGTCCGAGTGCAGGAACAATTTATTGGCGGCATTTGCTTGAGGATCGGCGAAGAGGCGAGAGGGCGCGAGTGCGCAGAGGAAAAGCACGACGGCCGCCGCGGCCCTAGCGGGACGGCAACGAACGATTTGGTTTTTGCGCAAGGTGCCTTGACCTCCCCCGGGAGCGAGTGGGCAGTGAAGGATTCTCTTCTGACAGCTGCAAGACTGCATTTCAGCCTGACGCCGCGCGCATTTCCTGTACTTGATATCCTGGGCGAAGCCACGAGCTACCAAGCAATGTCCCAAGCAACGGCAACGGCTGCCCGCTTCGCTGAACCGGAACCGGCCGCTATCAGGGCCCATGCAAAGGCAACTTCAACGCCGCGCGCTGAGATTCATTAAAGTTTATTAAAGCGAGTATTATGCGCGGGCTGCGTGCAAGTCAAGCGCAAAACCGCTCTCGCGCGAGCAAAAACGACGCAATGCAAAACAAAACAACGCCGAGCCACGCACAGCGAAATCTTACGCCCAGGAAATGGCGCGGGTGGATTCGCGCACTACCAGTTCGGGAGCTAACAGCCGGTGCAGGGCTGGGGATTCGCGTTCTTCGATAGCGGCGTTGACGGCGTCCAAAATGATGCCGACCGCGGCGTTGCCGAGCGCTTCCATGGGCTGGCGGACGGTGGTGAGCGAGGGAACGGAAAGGCCTGCGGGGATCACGTCGTCAAAGCCGATGACCGAACAATCTTCAGGAACTTTCATGCCGGCACGTGCCAGGCAGCGGATGACGCCGAAGGCCGTCATGTCGTCGAAGGCCATCACGGCGGTGAAACGTTTTTTGTGTTTCAGGAATTCCTCAGTGAGTTTCAGGCCGCCTTCGTAGCTGGAATTGGGATCGAAGGAATCGGGGAGATCGAGAACGAGCGCGGGATCGATTTCCAGATTGACGGAGCGGGCGAAGGCGCGCACGCCGCGCCAGCGCGGAGAACTGTCGCCCAACATTTTTGGTCCGCGGATGAACGCAATTTTGCGATGTCCGAGTGAATGCAAGTGTTCCATCGCCAGATGCGCGCCGGCTTCATTGTCGACCATCACCGAGCTGACGGCACCGGAACGCAGTTCGCGGCCGATCATAACGGCGGGGATGTTGCGTTTTTCGACGTCGGCGAGGAGATCGATATCCACGAAGAGCCAGTTGGCTACGACGATGAGCGCTTCGACGGGGCGCGCGAGGAGCATTTCGAGATAGCGTTCGAAACGTCCGCGCTGATTGTGCACGTCGGTGAGGATGGGGAGGTAGGAGGCCTGGTAGAGCGCGTTTTCGATGCCGCGAAGGATCAGGGTGCAGTACGGGTCGGTGATGTCGAAGACCATTACGCCGACGGTGCGGTTGCGTTTGGCGCTGAGGAAGCGCGAGACGACTTTTGGGCGATAGGCAAGTTTTTTTGCGGCGCGCTCGATGCGGTCTTTGGTGGTGGGCGGGATGTAGCGGGAGAGCGGGGCGTTATTGAGGACGATGGAGACGGTGGCGGGAGACACGCCGCTTTCCAGCGCCACGTCGCGCAAGGTAACAGCGGTGCTTTTCACTTTTCGACGAGTCAAGAAGGGCTCCGAGATTGGAAATGATGATGGCGCAAGTGGAACGAACATCTTTATCACAGGCGGTGCGAGGAGGCTAGCAGTACCAAGGGTGTAGCGCGACTGTTCGGGGCGCTTTTTCCTATTGACATTCTATAGGTGGGTGGTAGCATTCCTATAGAACGCCGATAGGAGGCTTCGATTGAGCCCTGAACAGACGAGCCTTTTGCAAGGGACTTTGGATTTGCTGATCTTGAAATCGCTGCGCGCGGGGGAGATGCATGGGCTGGGGATTTCGCGGCGGATTCAGCAGATCACCGGCGGGACTTTTGTGGTGAAGCCAGGATCGCTGTTCCCTGCCCTGCACCGGATGGAAGAAGAGGGATGGATCACGGCGTTCTGGGGAGAGTCGGAGAACAACCGGCGGGCTAAGTTTTACAGGTTGTCGAAGCCGGGAATGAAGCAGCTGGAAGCGGAAACCAAGCGCTGGAGCCGCATTTCCCTGGCAATTGGGCAGGCACTGGAAACATCGTAGGGAGTCGCCGAAGATGCCGCTTGTCGCGAAAGCACGAAGTTTTCTGCGCAATTTGTTTTTTACCCGGCGTGTGGACGCCGACCTGGAGCGGGAAGTTCAATCCCACCTGGAAATATTAATTGAGGAAAAGATGCGCGCGGGGATGCCGGCGGCGGAGGCACGGCGCGCGGCGCGGATCGAGATGGGCGGCATCGAACAGGTGAAGGAGCAGGTGCGCCAAAAGCGGATGGGCAACTGGCTCCCGTCGGTGCTCTCCGATTGCCGCTATGGTTTCCGGCAACTGCGGAAGAACGTGGGCACGACCGCAGTGATGATCTTTACGCTCGCGCTGGCGATCGGCGCGAGCACGGCGATATTCAGCGTGGTGTACGGGGTGTTGTTGCGGCCGCTGCCGTATGCCGACGCGAACAGGATCATGGCCGTCTTCGAAGTCACTGCGCAGGGCCAGCCGTCGCGGCTGGCGGATCCGAACTTCGACGAATTTCGCGATCAGAACCGGAGCTTCCAGGCGATTGCGAAGTACGACGAAAATGTGACGTCGGTCTCGGGGGGCGTGCAGCCGACCCGTGCGACGGTTGCGCAGGTCTCGCCCGAATTTCTGAGGGTTTTCGGCGTACAGCCGATGCTGGGAAGGGATTTCAACGAAGACGACGCGAAAAAAGGCGCGGGCCGTACCGTTCTTGTGAGCTACGGATATTGGCGGCAGAATCTGGGAGCGGCGACGGACTTCTCGCAGTCGCGCCTGACGATTGATGGAGCGGAGTACTCCGTCATCGGCGTGTCGCCGGATGGGTTTCGTTTTCCCGCTGACGTGGATCTGTGGCTGGCCGCGGATGTGAACGGCGAGGGCCAGAGCAGGACTTCGCACAACTACAGTGCCGCGGGGCGGCTGCGTGATGGCATCACCGTGGAGCAAGCGAATCTGGACATCAGCGCGATCGCGCGCCGGATTCACGATACATCGAGCGAGCGAGGTGATTATCTGCTCAAAGACGGAATGGTCCTGCCGCTGCAGGACTCGATCACGGGACCGGCTCGCTTGCCGCTGCTGCTGCTGCTGGGCGCGGTGGGATTCCTGCTGCTGGTCGCTTGCGCGAACGTAGCGAATTTGTTGCTGGCGCAGATGTCGGTGAGAGGGCGGGAGCTGGCGATTCGCAGCGCGCTGGGCGCCGGACGCGGGCGATTGATTCGTCAATTCCTGACCGAAGCATTTTTGTTGTGCGTGGTGGGCGGCGGCCTTGGCGTGCTGGGAGCGTTCTGGGGCGTGGCGGGATTGGTTGCGCTGGCGCCGGGAAATCTGCCGCGGCTCGAGAACGTCTCGATCAATATTCCTGTGCTGGTGTTCGCGGTGCTGCTTTCCACCGCGGTCGCCGCGGGACTGGGAGCTTTCACCGCCACGCGCGCAACAGCCGGGGATCTGCGCCAGGGCTTGGCGGATGGTGGCCGCGGCGAAACGGGTTCGCGACGTAGCCAGCGCGTTGGCCAGACGATCGCGGCGACGCAGATCGCGATCACGTTGGTGCTGGTGGTCGGTGCGGGATTGCTGGGGCGCAGCTTGCTGAAAGTGCTGGAAGTGAGTCCGGGTTTCCGCGTGGACAAGATTGTGGCGATGGACCTATCGCTTCCGTGGGTGGAGGATCCCAAAGTAAAAGCGGGCCATGCGATTTTCTATGCGGACTTGATTGCGCGGCTGAAACAAATTCCGGGCGTGCGAAAGGTGGGCGCAGCGAGCGCGCTGCCGATGGCGGAGGGCGGTCTGGCCGACGGCATGTTTCTGGTGATGACGCAGAACGAGGTGCCGAAGACGCTGCAGGATCTTGCCGCAGTTTCGCAGCAAGAAGAACGTGCCGGCATCGCGGACTTCTGCGCCGCCAGCGACGGATATTTCCAGGCGCTGGAAATCCCGCTGCTGCGAGGGCGAATCTTCAACGAGAGCGACGGCGCGAATTCAGCGCACGTGGCGGTGATCAGCGAATCGCTGGCGCGCGAGCGATGGCTCAATCAGGATCCGATCGGACACACGATCGAGTTTGGAAACATGGATGGTGACTTGCGGCTGCTGACGATCGTCGGAATCGTGGGCGACACGCACGAATACAGCCTGGATACACCGCCGCGGCCGACCGTTTACGTGAATTTGTTGCAACGGCCGAGCCCGGCGATCACCGTAACGATGTTGAGTGACGCCGACACGCAGTCCGTGACGTCGGCAGCGCGAGGAATACTGCGGGACCTGGACCCCGAGATTCCTGCAAGGTTCCAGACGTTTTCGAAAGTGTATTCCGCTTCGTTGCGCCCGCGCAGATTCAACCTGATTCTGATCGGATTTTTCGGAATCGCCGCGCTGCTGCTGGCGACGGCGGGAGTATTTGGCGTGATGGCCTGCGCGGTGAACCGCCGCACGCGCGAAATTGGTGTGCGTTTGGCGCTGGGAGCGAGCACCGGTCAGGTTCTGAGGATGGTCTTAGGCGAAGGATTGCGCACGGTCTGCCTGGGCGTGGCGATCGGGATTGCCGGCGCGCTGGCGCTGACGCGTACCGTGGAGTCGCTGCTGTTTGGCGTGACTGCCGACGATCCGCTGACGTTTGGCGGCGTGACGCTGTTCCTGGCGGGGGTAGCGCTGCTGGCTTGTTATATTCCAGCGCGGCGGGCAACGAAAGTAGATCCGATGGTTGCGTTGCGCTACGAATAGGGTTTGGTTTCTGATCGATTCGATTGTTGAGGTGTTCATCATGCCGCTACGAGTGAAAGCACGAAGTTTTCTGCGCAATCTTTTTTATTCCCGGCAGGTGGATGCGGATTTGGACCAGGAGGTCCGTGCGCATCTGGAACTGCTGATTGAGGAGAAGAGGCGTGCGGGGATGACGGCGGCCGACGCGCAACGCGCCGCGCGGATTGAATTGGGCGGCGTGGAACAAGTGAAGGAGCAGGTGCGCGATTCGCGGACGGGGGCGCTGCTGGATTCGCTGGTGCAGGATGTGCGCTTTGCGATTCGGAGTTTGCGGCGCACAGCAGGGCTAACGGCGTTCGTGGTGGTGACGCTGGCACTGGGGATCGGAATGACGTCCGCAACATTCAGCATGGTGGACGCGCTGATTTTGCGGCCGTACCCGGTGCCTCATGCGGGCGGCGTGGTCTCGCTGGCGGGCACGACGCACGACAGCAAGTTCGAGAATTTTTCCTACCGTGAATACCTGGACATCCGCGACAACACGAAAAGCTATGACGGCGTGATCGCCTACGCGGACATGCAGGCAGTGGGCTTCAGCGCCGAGCCCGGCGTTACGCCGCGGATTAGGGGCGGGATGATGGTTTCGGGAAATTTTTTTCAAGTGCTGGAAGTGGAACCGCAGCTAGGACGCGGATTTCGCGCGGACGAAGACCGGGTGCCGGGGCGCGACGCGGTGGTGGTACTGGGGCCGGACTTCTGGAGGCACGAATTCGCGGGCGACGCCAGCGTGGTGGGCAAGACGATTCGACTGAATGGCATGGCGTTCACGGTGGTTGGCGTGGCGCCGGACAGCTTCCCGGGTTTGCTGACATTCGGGCATCCCGACTTTTATATGCCGTTGGCGATGGCACCGCTGTTTTCGACCAACTTGGGGAAGAATTTTTTCGAGGATCGCGACGATCGTGAGTTAAGCGTGAAGGCGCGGTTGAAAGCGGGCACGAGTTTGCTGGAAGCGCGCAATGAACTCGCGCTGCTGGCGAAAGATTTCGAGCGCGATTATGCGAAGGTCACGCGCAGCCGTGGCGCGGCGGTTTACACGCAATTCCAGACGCGGACGATCGAAGATGATAATTGGAAATTCGGCGTCGTGTTCGTAATTCTGGCCCTGGCGGTGCTGCTGGTGGCTTGCACCAATGTTGCGGGACTGCTGCTGAGCCGGGCGCGCGAACGGGCGCGCGAAATCGCGGTACGGTTGGCGCTTGGGGCGGGGCGTTTGCGCTTGATCCGGCTGCTGCTAACGGAAAGTTTGATACTGGCGACACTAGGCTGTGTGGCGGGGATCGCGATCGGCTATGGCGTTATCGAGTGGTTCCACTCGAAAGACAGCATCGTTTTTGCGACGGAATTGCCGATGGCCGTGCCGTTCCAAATGGACAAGCGCGTGCTGCTGGTATGCGTGGGATTATCGGTGTTGAGCGCGTTCCTTTGTGGGTTGGCGCCGGCGCTGCAGAGCACGCGCGTGGATCTGGTGAACGCACTGAAGTCAGCCGACGTGGACGTGCCGGGGCGCAAACGACTGTGGGGCCGGAACATGCTGGTGGTGGCGCAGGTCTCGATGTCGCTGATGCTGCTGACCGCGGCTTTCCTGATGGCCCGCGGATTCGAGCACGACTTGATGCAGAATACCGGGTTCAGGAAAGACCATTTGCTGATGACGAGTTTCGATCCGCGCTTGATTCAGTACAACGCGACGCAGACGCAGCAGTTTTACAAACTACTGGCCGAGCGTATGCGCGAAACTCCCGGAGTGCAGAGCGAGGCCCTGACGCAGAATATTCCACTGGGAACGGACGAGTTTGACGGCGTGACGTTTGTGCCGGAGGGTTTCACGATGCCTCCGGACCGCGAGAATTTCGCTTCGCTGATGGATACGATTGATGAAGGATACTTCCAGACGATGGGGATTCCGATGCTGCGCGGCCGCGCCTTCCTGGAGACCGATACGGCTGATGCGCCGCGCGTGGCCATCGTGAACGCGCACTTCGCGAAACACTATTGGCCGGGCGGCGACGCGGTTGGAAAACACATCCGCCTCGATAACAGCGCGGGGACACCGGTAGAGATCGTAGGCGTGGCGGAGCCGATCAAGTATCAAAACGGCGAAAGCCCGATAGATTTCCTGTACATGCCACTTGCGCAGCATCCTGTGGCGCGCATGGTTTTGATGTTGCACTCAAGCGGCGATCCGCTGCAATTGGTGCAGCCGGTGAAAGATGTGGTGCATTCGCTCGATCCGAACCTGCCGCTGCTGCAGACGCGGGCGTACGAGGAGTTCTACCTGAATCAGGCGGTGCGCGGGCCGCAGATCGCGATTGATCTGGTGGGGACGATGGGCCTCGTGGGGTTGCTGCTGGCCATCGCCGGATTGTACGGGATGGTGGCGTACAACGTGAGCCGCAGGACGCATGAGATCGGCATTCGCATGGCGCTGGGCGCGGTGAGTTCGGATGTGCTGCGACTGGTGATGGGCAAGGGAGTGGCGCTGGTGGGAATGGGAACGGCGCTGGGCCTCGGGATGGGTTTCGCGCTGGAGCGGCTGATGAATGCGATGCTGTTCAACTCGGGCGGAGTGGACGTGGTGGCATATCTGATCGTGGTGCCATCGCTATTTCTAGTGGCGATGCTGGCGGCGTACGTGCCGGCGCGACGAGCATGCAGAATTGCGCCGACGCAGGCGCTGAGGTACGAGTAGTTCGCGGCCAGTTCGTTTGCTACTGGTGTGGACCGCGAAGGCGTTTAGAACTGATATAGGGTTAGGTTCCCTTCCCATTGATCGGCGCGGCTGCGGGCTGCCCTCTATCAGCCTTCGCAGGCGCGTCCCTAACAGCAACTCCCCTTTCACTGCGGGTGTGTGACGAAGACGCAGCCGGCTTCGAGCAGATCCAAACGGAAGCACAGTTGGCCGGACGGGTGCGGAAACGTGACTGGTCGAGAATTTCTGTGCTGCCGCCGGCAAGGTAGGCGCGAAGGCAGGTTCCAGGTGGCCGAAAGACCACCGGGAACCTATCTTCGGTAGAAAGTGGAGCTTGATTCGCAGCCGTTCTTATTTATTTCCGTTGCTTACGTGACCGCGCCCATCGCGCATTTCATTTCCCTTGAAGTGGGAGACTTTGTCAACTCGCTTGGACGGCTCCGGCTTATCGCCGACGTTCGGACGTGCGCCTCTATAGCCGCGCTGGACGTCGTAACGGTTGTTCACGTGGCCTTGGAAATTTTCCGGACCATGAAACCACTGTCCGGCGCCGATGAAGGCGCCGCCGGAAAACCATTCCGGGCCGTAGTAGCCGTAGGGAGAGCAGGAATAAGGAGCGTAGTCGTAGTAACCATACGGGCAGTCCGGGGCAGCTCCGACGCTGATGCCGACGCTGACCTGGGCGCCTAGTTTCGGAGCACCCACCGTTAAGAAGATTCCAGCAACCGCTGCTACCAGGAAATATCTAACTTTGTTCATAGATTAGGCTCCGTTTTTCTTGGGTATGCACGCCATGCACTTCAATTCTGCGCGCAACGAATGCGGGAATCTGTTCACAAGCGCACAGTCGAGCCTTGAGACTCCATCGCAGCGCTGGTCGAGGGCAGACGTGAGGGACGGGGTGCTTGGATATTCGTGTGGGCGATGCAGACGGTGTACGCAAACGCGACAAGTTGCTGCAAATGTCCGGTTCCGCGACGGGGCGGACAGTACGCTGCCGCCGTGGACGCGGCGGGTTCAATTCGCCGGCGGAATTTTCTGGCAGTAGTTCTTATGTCGCCATCTTGTTGCTAACAATCGCGCGGCTTCGCTCGTCCATACAGCAACAGAAACGACCACTTCTGCCGCGTCAAGGGCGTGTGTACCGAGGAGGGAGCTGTGTTCACATTCGTGCAGGACGTCCGTTATGCGCTACGCACTTTGCTCAAGAGTCCCGGGTTTATGATGGTCGCGGTGCTGACGCTGGCGCTGGGGATTGGCGCGAACGTCGCGATTTTCAGCGTGGTGTACGGGGTGCTGCTGCGACCGCTTCCCTTTCCGCATCCGGAACAATTGGTACGCATCTTCGACGACCTGAACGGGCCGAACTCACAGGATGCGGGCATGTCCGCGCCGGAGCTTTGGGATTTGGAAGAGCGCTCGGGTGTGTTCCAGGAAGTTTCTGCGGTGGCGCCGGGTAATTCTGCGGTGGGCGGTGGAGAGCGGATGGTGCGCGCCGAGGCGCTGATCACCAGCCCCGATTATTTTGAGTTGCTGGGAGCAAAACCCGAGCTGGGGCGGCTGTACACACGGCAGGATTCCGTGCCGGGATTTTTGGAGCCTGTCGTAATCAGCGACGGCTTTTGGCGACGCAACTACGGTTCCGATCCGAAGATCATTGGGCGGAAAATGTCGCTCGATCGCGACCTGTACACGATTGTGGGCGTGACGCCGCCGGGATTTCGCCATCCGGGGCGGACGCTCGATACGGACGTGGAAGTCTGGCTAGCGACTGAATTCAAGGGACAGCCATTTCCTGTGCCGGCGGATCGGTCGCTGCGGATCGTTCCCGCCGCAATCGGGCGGTTGAAGCCCGGGGTGACGGTGGCGCAGGCGCAATCGCAGCTGGATGGTTATGTGGCTCAGCTCGCGCGGCAGTATCCCGCTGCGTATCCAGCGGCGGCGCGATGGGCGCTGCGGCTGGTACCGGTAAAAGAAGACCTGGTGGGGCCGCAGCGAACCGAACTATTCATACTTTTCGGGGCGGTGGGATTTGTGTTGCTGATCGCGTGCGTGAACATTGCCAATTTGCTGTTGGCCCGATCTTCGGGACGGCGGCGCGAGATTGCGATTCGGCTGGCGATGGGTGCGAGTCGTGGGCGGCTGGCGCGGCAGCTTTTGACCGAAAGTACGCTCTTGGCGGTGATTTCCGGCGTCGTGGCGCTGGTTACCGTGTTGTTTTTGAAGAACGCGATCATCAGCTTGGCTCCGGCGGATATTCCGCGCCTGAACGAAGTGGACGTAAGCGGTAAAGTTCTGTTTTTTGCTTTTGTGATTTCGATACTTACGGGCGTGTTGTTTGGGTTGGCGCCAGCGCTGCAGGCTGCAAATCCTAATCAGGTGGAAAGTCTCAGGGAAGGTGGCCGCGGGTCGGGAGCGAGCAGGCGTCATTCGCGGCTCTCACGGATTCTGGTGGTATCCGAGGTAGCGCTCTCGATTATTTTGCTGGCGGGCGCGGGATTGCTGCTGCGAAGTTTCTGGCGCGTGCTGGAAGTGCGCCCCGGGTTCAATCCCAGCCATTTGACGACCGTGCAAATCTGGATTCCGCAGCCTAACAATCCGGATACCGATCCTTATGCACAGATGGATAAGCGCGCCGCTTTTCTGCTGGAAATTTATCGGCGCGTGGCGGAGCTCCCGGGCGTGGAACAGTCGGCGATTGCGGGCAACGACACTTTGCCCATGAATTCGGGGCGAAACTATTCCCCTTTTTCGATTCAAGGGCGAGCCGCGGATTCCGAGCGCGGCCCGATTGCGGACATTGCCATTGTTGATACGCGGTATTTTCACACCATGGAAGTTCCGTTGATGGCAGGAAGAAATTTCACCGACGGCGATACGAATACGACTCAGGCGGTGGCGGTGATTGATCAGGCGCTCGCGCGGCGTTATTGGCCGGGCCAGGATCCGATTGGGCAACAGGTAAAATTTGGATTTGGACCCGGTCCCAAAGGCGTGCCGATTGTCGGCGTGGTGGGCGATATCAAATCGGACGGATTCGAAGCGCCCAGCGTGCCGCATATATATGTTGCGCTGGGGCAATTCGCACCGATCAACGCGGTGCTGTTCTTGCGCAGCCGGAGCGATGCGGAACATCTAGGCGAAGCGGTGCGGCACGTGGTGGAAAGCGTTGATCCCAATGTTCCGGTGCACAGCATTAGCTCGATGGATCAAATCATCGCGCGATCGGTCGCGGACCGCCGGTTTGCGTTGCAGTTGCTGGGAATTTTTGCGGCGGTGGCGTTGCTGCTCGCCTCGATTGGAATTTACGGCGTGATGGCCTATGCGTTCAGCCAGCGCACGCACGAAGTCGGGATCCGCATGGCTCTGGGCGCGCAGAGGCTGGATATTCTGCGCATGGCGCTGCTGGAAGGGATGCGCATTGTGGTGATCGGATTGGTCGCGGGTTTACTGGGGGCTGCGGTGATAACGCGTTTTTTCCAGTCCATGCTTTTCAACGTGCCGGCCTCCGATCCGATCACTTTTCTTGCGGCCTCGGCGGTGCTGGCGGGCGTGGCTTTTTGTGCTTGCTACATACCGGCGCAGCGCGCGACGCGGGTGAATGCTCTACTGGCTTTGCGCGACGAATAATCAGGCGGACCCCAACCGGAACAAACTACTCACCTTGACATTCTACCAGGACGGTTGTAACTTGCCTAGAATGTCTACTAAAGAGCAACGCGAACGCATTGAATTGCTGCAAGGAACGCTGGACCTCCTGATTCTGCGCACGTTAATCCTGGGTCCCACACACGGGCACGCCATCGCCAAGGCCATCGAATTCAAATCCGACGACGTGCTGCAGGTGGAGCAGGGATCGCTGTATCCGGCGCTGCACCGGCTGATCAAGCGCGGATGGATTTCCGCGGAAGAAGGCATGTCGGAAAATAACCGGCGGGCGAAATTTTACCGGCTGACGGCGAAGGGCCGCAAGCAACTGGCGGTCGAGACCAGCAAGTGGGACAAGCTGGCGGGAGCGATCGCGCGGATTCTGCGGCCGTCGGAGCAGGAGGGCAAATCATGAAGCGGCGCGAGCGCATGATGGATGAGCTGGAGCAGGATATTCGCGCACACATCGAGATGGAGACGCAGGACAACATCGCGCGCGGGATGTCGCCCGAGGAGGCGCGCTATGCGGCGGTGCGGAAATTCGGGAATGTGACGCGGGTGCAGGAGGACGCGCACGAGGTGTGGAGTTTCCTGTGGCTCGAGCAACTGTGGCAGGACGTGCTTTTTGGGCTGCGCATGCTGCGCAAAGGTCCGGTGTTTACGGCGGTGGCGGTGCTGACGCTGGCGTTCGGGATCGGCGCGAACACGGCTATTTTCAGTTTGATTGATGCGGTAATGCTGCGGTCGCTGCCTGTGGAGAATCCGGCGCAACTGGTTTTGCTGAAGTGGAGCGCGCGCAAAGCGCCCAATCTGTTCGGGATGATGTCCTCAGGGGATTGCCCGACAGATATGGGCGGAGGCAGGCTGAATCCCACCGGGTGTTCTTTCTCCGAGCCGATGTTTCGCGAAATCGCGCGGGCCAATATTTTTTCGTCGACGGCTGCGTTTGCCAATACCGGCAGACTGGATTTGACCGGCAACGGACCGGCGAGCGTGATCAACGGGCAGCTGGTTTCTGGAGATTTTTTCCGCACGATGGGATTGAAGGCGGCGCTGGGTCGGCTGATTGACGCAAGCGACGATGCGGCTTCGGGTGCGGCGGTCACCGTACTGAATTATGGTTACTGGCAGAGCGCGTTCGGCGGCTCGCGCTCCGTAATCGGGCGCACGATTGAATTGAACGCCGTACCATTCACGATCGTGGGCGTGGCCGAGCAGCGGTTTACGGGAATTACTCCCGGCAGTGATTACGACGTGTGGATACCGCTCTTCGCAGGGCCGAAAATCAATCGATTGCCGGGCCCGCTGGGCGCGCAAGACCGCCAGAACGATGTGGCGAATTGGTGGCTGACGATTGTAGGCAGGCTGAAGCCCGGAACGCCGCTCGGGCAATCGCAAGCGATGGTGAGCGGAATTTTCCGCAACGAGATGCTGCATGGCGCCGTTCCGTTGTTCCACGGTAATCAGATGGCGGGCGTTCCGGCCATGCGGATGGAAGCGCCGGCTCTGACGGGAAGCGCGCCCTCGCCAGCGCCAATGCCTGCGCCGATGCCGATGCAAGGCGCGTCCGGGAACGCTGCTGTTCCGATGCATCGCGAAGCGACGGATGGGCCGCCCAGGCAACCCGCGGGGAACGCCCGGGTAATGTTACCTGCGCCGCAAGCAACGCCGCCGCGTCTGGCTGAGCAGCCGAGTGCCCCGAAGACGCTCTCGACGGAGGAGGATAACCCGCAAGTGACGCTGGTTTCCACGCAGACTGGGTTAGTTGGAACGCGCGCAAGATATTCTGATCCGCTGTACGTGCTGATGCTCGCCGTCGGAATTATTTTGCTGATTGCTTGCGCAAACGTAGCGGGGCTGATGCTGGCGCGGGCAACGGCGCGGCAAAAAGAGATGGCGGTACGGTTGGCGTTGGGTGCGGGGCGCGCGCGGATCGTGCGGCAATTGCTGACGGAGAGCGTGATGCTTGCGGTGTTCGGCGGCGTGTTGGGAGTTCTGTTTGCCTACTGGGGCGCGCACACAATTATTTCATTCGTCTCGAGCAATCAGACGCGGCCCTTGGGATTTGCGACGGGCGTGGACTTGCGCGTGTTGGGATTTACTGTGGCGGTTTCACTTTTCACCGGGATACTTTTCGGAGTGGCGCCGGCTTTTCGCAGCGCGCGCATCGATTTGACGCCGACGCTAAAGGAGGGCGAGGGTAGCTCGGCGAGCGCGGGACATTCCGGCGGAAGATGGTTCAGCGCTGGAAACTTGCTGGTGGTGACGCAGGTGGCTCTGGCCGTGGTGGTGCTGGTGGGCGCGGGACTCCTGGTGCGGACGCTGCAGAATCTGCGCAGCGTGGACATGGGCTTCGATGCGCACAACATTCTGATTTTCGGTATTGATCCGACCCTGGCGGGCTACCAAGGCGCGCAGGCGGCCAATTTGTACCGCGATTTGCAGGGGCGACTGGCGGAAACGCCGGGGGTGAAGTCGGCGAGCTATTCGATGATGCCGCTGCTAAGCAGCGGGCTGATGATCACGGTGTTCCATTGGCCGGGCACGCCGGAGGATCAGACTGCGGAGTCGGACGCCCTGGACGTGGGGCCGAATTTTTTTGAGACGCTGCACATTCCGTTTCTGGCGGGGCGCGAATTTAGCGCGGTGGATTTCGAGCTGGCCGCTGCCAACGGCGGAGACAAGCCGACAGCGGCGCCGACGCCGGTGATTGTGAATCAGGCTTTCGTGCAGAAATATCTGGAGAAGGAAAATCCGATCGGCAAGGCGTATGGCGCAGCGGCGGAGGGACCATGGGGCGGGCCGACTCCCGGCTACCAAATCGTGGGCGTGGTGCGCGACGCGAAATACAGCGAACTGCGGCGGGAGATTCACCCGATGATGTATACGCCGCATCACGTGGGAGTTGCGACGTTTGAATTGCGCACCGCGGCGGACCCGCAGGCCTTGCTTCCGGCGATCCGCGAAGTGGTGGCGCAGGTGAACGCGGATCTGCCGCTGTTCAATGTGACGACGCAGTCGCAACAAGTTGACCGGTTGCTGTTTCAGGAGCGGCTGGTGGCCCGCCTGGCGGGATTTTTCGGCGTGCTGGCGCTGGTGCTGGCATGCATCGGATTGTACGGATTGCTTTCGTATGAGGTTTTGCGGCGCACGCGGGAAATCGGCATTCGCATGGCGCTGGGCGCGCAGCCAGAAAGAGTGCTGAAGCTGGTGCTGCGGCAAGGAATTGCGCTGGCGCTGGTGGGCGCCTCCCTGGGGATTGGAGTGGCGCTGGGCGTGACGCGTTATTTGGGCTCGATGCTATTTAATGTGCGCGCAAGCGATCCCTTGACGATGAGCGCGGTCGCTGTGCTGCTCGCGCTGGTGGCGCTGGCCGCGTGTTACATCCCCGCCCGACGCGCCACACGCGTGGATCCGATGGTAGCGTTAAGATACGAGTAATTCCCCGCGGGACGGACAAGTGAAATTTTTATTCGTAGTGCAGGGCGGCCATCGGATCCAGACGCGTTGCGCGCCGCGCGGGCAGGAAGCAGGCGGCGAGGGCCACCGCGCAGAGCAGGAGCGCAACGCCCGAGAATGTAAGCGCATCGGTGGTGGTGATGCCGAGTAGCAGGCTGCTCAGATAACGCGTCAGTGCGAATGATGCGGCCAGGCCCAGTGCTACTCCGACCAGAATCAGCCGGAATGCCTGGCCGAGCACCAGGCGTAGAATGTCGTCTTTATTTGCGCCTAGCGCCATGCGGATGCCGATTTCGTGAGTGCGCTGGCGCGTGGTGTAGGCCGTGACGCCGTAAATTCCGACCGCAGCGAGGAGCAGCGCAAGCAGCCCGAACGCGCCGACAAAAGTTCCGGCGATGCGCTGGGGGAAACTGGAGATTCGCTCGCTCGATTCGAGCGAGGTCACATCGAACACCACCAGATCGGCGTTCAATTCGTGGAGCGTCTGCTCGACCGTCTTGCCGTAAGTCAGGGGATCGCCGGCGACGCGCGCATGGACAATCATGGCGGCCTGGTAAACCTGATACAACGGCAGATACACGAAGGGGGTCGGCTGGTCGTCCAGGCGGGTCATTTTGCTGTCGCGCGCCACGCCGACGACCGTGCACCATTCATGCGTCACACCCTGATTCAGCCGCTTGCCGAGCGGCTCCTGATGAGGCCAGTAGCGATTGACGAATGCTTCGCTGACGATGACCGCACGCTGGGAATTCCTGGTGTCCTGGAGCGAAAAGTCGCGTCCCTGCACGAGCGGAATCTGCATGGTCTGAAAATAATTTGGCGTGACGATCGCCATCGGCATTTCCGTTGATTCGTTCGGCTGCGGCAGGTAGCCTTCGGGCTTCACGCTCGTAGAGCCCGGCGAAAATCCCGGCAGGCGGCTGGCCAGGGCCACCGATTGTATGCCGGGCAGCGCTTCCAGTTTGGCGACGACCTGGCGATCGAATTCCGCACCCCTGGCATCGGAATATCCCGCTGGGAACAGATCGTAGGAAGCAATCAGCATATTGCGCGGATTGAATCCCAAATTGATTTGCTGTGCGCGCAGGAAGCTGCGAATGAACAATCCCGCGCAAATCAGGAGAAGCAGCGAGAGCGAAATCTGCGCCACGACCAGACCACTCGCCAAGCGCACCTTGCGCCGTCCACCCGAGGCGCTCCCAGCGTCCTCTTTCAATACCGCAATCGGTGAGACGCTGGAAGCACGCAGGGCAGGCAGAATTCCAAAGATCACGCCGGTGAGCAGCGAAATCAACATCGTCACCAGGAAGACCGAGCGGTCCGCGCGCACCACGAGCGAGATTGGGAAATCCGTCGCCGGAAGGAATTTCATTAGTGTTCCGGCGGTCCAGAGAGTGATCAGGAGCGCGACGGCGCCTCCTGCCAGCGCCAGCATCAGGCTTTCCACCAATAGTTGCCGCACCAAGCGCCAGCGGCTGGCTCCGAGCGACATGCGAATGGCAATTTCACGCTGGCGGCCCACCGAGCGAACCAACATTAGATTGGCGACGTTCGCGCAGGCGAGCAGCAACACCAGGCCCGCGATGGCCATCAGCGCCGGAAGCAGGATGGAGAAAAAAATATTAAAGCTAAACGGGTTTCGCCACAGCGGGTAGGCCGTGACACTGTCGTGCCCTTTGTGCTCCTCGGGATAATTCCTGGCCTCGCGTTTCAAGAGCAGTGACATTTCCGCTTGCGCTTGCGGCAGCGTGACGCCCGGCTTCAGCCGTGCGAAGGCGAATAACCAGAAACTGTGATGATCGTGAAGCGGGTCGTCCCCGGGCATCAATTGCGGCGCCATCATGATCGGAACCCAGATTTCCATGCGCAGCCCGGTCTGGCTGCCCTGAAACTCCGCCGGCGCTACGCCCACGATGGAATAGGAGTGTTGGTTGATTTCTATGTGCTGGCCGACGATGTTCGGATTCGCGGCGAAATGCGTTTGCCAGAGGCGGTAGCTGATCACCGCGACGGGCGCGCCTCCGGGCTTTTCATCGTCCGCGGGAAGAAAGCCGCGGCCGAGGATGGGATGCACGCCAAGCACATCGAAATAATTGGCGGAAGCCACCATGCCCCAGACGCGTTCCGGTTTACCTTTGCCCGTGAGGCTCATGGGAGTGAAGATGCACGCCGTGATGCCGGTAAAACTCTGTTGGCCGTCGCGCAGGGCCTGGATATCCGGATAGGAAAAGCCCAGGTAGTCCTCGGGCTTGCCCTGTGTCAGCGACACAACCTCGCTGGGGTGGGCGAGTCCGGGAACCGGATTGAGGAGCGCGGAATTGATCCAGCTGAAAATTGTGGAGTTTGCGCCGATGCCCAGAGCCAGAGTAAGGATGACAATCGCGGCGTAGCCGGGGGCTTTGGCGATCATGCGCAGGCTGTAGCGTATATCTTGCCAGAACGAGGTCATCCGGGCGTCTCCGTAGGCATCCTACAACAAAGGAGAGCACGTGCTGGCCCATCTGCGGAGTGGTGCAAGGGATTACTGACGCATGGGTTAGCGAGAGTGGTCGTGGCGGGATTGCACGCGGATGTGCGTATATGGGATGCGGTCTCGGCGGGATCGCACACCCTTGATCGATTTACGTCGCGCGAGACTGCTAGCAAGCCGAGCTAAACTTCACAGATGAGACTTGTCCGGCCGCGGGACGTTCGCGCCGGAGAGCAGGGCGGTGTCGTTGTAGCCAGGATTCACGACGATGTTGCTTTGCTCGCGCAGTTCGGCGAGGTAATCGCGTATGAGGGGTTGTATTTTCTGGGCGTGAATGATGTTGCGGATGTCGGGTTCGACTCTTTCCAGTGGCTGCAAACCCGCCTGAAGATGATCTTCCACTTTGAAGAATTCGAAGCCGGCGCGGGTCTGGATTACTTCGGTGATCTGACCTTTGCTCATTTGGAAGACAATCGCTTCGATCTGCGGCGCCAGTTCTCCTTTTTTGAACGAGCCGAGGCCGCCGCCGGCTTTCGCGGTGCTGCCTTCGGAATAAAGACTGGCGACCTGGCTGAAATTGTCGCCGTTGAGGACGCTGGTGCGCAGGCCCTCGACTTTGCTGCGCACGGCGGCGAATTCTTCCGGTTTCTTTCCGTCGGTGCTGAGTGAAATTTCCGAGAGCACCACGCGCTCAGGCAGCGTGAATTCCTCCGCGTGGGCGTCGTAATATTGCTTCACTTCGTCCTTGGAAATTTCCACCTGCGTGCCGACTTCGCGACGCACGACTTCTTTCTGGAGCAGGCCATTGCGGATCGTGGTCTTGTAATCTTCCCAGCTGAGACCGGAAGCTTCGACGCCTTTTTGCAAATCGTCGAGAGTGGCGAGGCCGTTCTGCTGCCGTACTTCGTCGAGGCGTTTGTTCAAGTCCGATTCGACGTTGACGCCCATATCCTTGGCGCGCTGTATCATCAGGGATTCGTCAATCATGCCGCGTAGCAGATCTTTTTGCTGTTCTTTGAACTGGGCTTCAATTTTTTCCGGTGGGCAATCCGCGCAATCGCGGGCTGCTTCGCCGCGCAGTTGCTGTTCGGCTTTCTGATAAGCCGCCAGGGTGATGACGTCGTTGTTTACGCGCGCCACAATTTCCGTATCAGCCGCGGGCTTGGCTTGCGCGCGCACGCCGGAAGGAGCCGGCGCCGCGAGCAACGCCAGCGCTCCGAGGGTCAGGCTCGGGAGGATGCCGGATGCAAGATTGCGACTTTTCATGACGTCGGCTCGCCTCAAGTGTTGTCACCACGATTGTAGCCGGAAATCGAGATTCCGGAGCATATCGCGCGGGTTGCACGCGGCTGCTGCAGCCGGCACAGCGCGTTTGCGGAGGAAAAGGATGGCGCGACCGCGGCAGAGGTTCTAGCGCAGGTAGCGCACCTGCTGAACCGGGGCCGGGACGCATTTCTGCAGCCCTTCTTGAATCGCGGGGTCGAGATCGGAATGGGGAACCGGAGACAATTGCGCTTCTCGGAAGCATTTTTCGGCGCGCTCGGGGCTGGCGAGACGGGCGACGCAGATTTGTCCTGCGGAGACGAGCGCAGACGCTGCAGCGCGCTCGACGGGAAATGCGTGGGCGAGCTTTTCGTATTCGTCGACGGCTAGTTCCCAGCGCTGCTCGCGCTCGAAGTAGCGGCAAAGTTCCAGCCACACGCCGCGCGGCAACTTCTCGCCACCCAGGTTCTTATACATTTCGTAGTCGGCCGCAGCGGCTTCCAGTTCTCCCGCCGTCACGCGCAGCCGGCAAAGCATGGCAAGAGTTTCTTTTTGTCCCTCATGATCCTTTCTGCGTTCCTGGGCCTTGAACAAGAGGTCCCAGCCATCCACCGAGTCAGGCTTTTCTTGCAGGTGTTGGCGCAGACAGGCGATCGCGCCTGCGGGATTGTTCTCGGCAAGCGAGTCGGTGGCGCGAACGATCAACGGGTCGGCGGTCCAGCTGACTCTTGCTTCGATCGCGCGATCAGCGGCCTGCTCGAGGCCTGTAGCGCGGAGCGCGTAGGCGCCCAGAGCGCCGAAGGCGAAGCCGCCGATGTGCGCCCAGTACGCAATTCCAGCCTCTGCTCCGCCGAGTCGAGCGAGCAGGCCCGAAGACAAATTCACGAGCAGCCACAGCGGCAGAAGGACGTAGGCCGGAACATAGAATTTTATAATTTTCACCCACAGGACCAAGCCCAGGCGAATGCGCGTGGTAGGAAAGCGGACGAGGAAAGCACCCATCAGGCCCGCGATGGCTCCTGAGGCTCCGAGCGCGGGCACGAAACTGTGCGGAAAGACGGCGCCGTGTACGGCCCAGGCGAGCGCGCCCGCCGTCAGGTAAAAGATCGGGTAGATGATGCGTCCCCAGAGGTCTTCCAGGATCGTGCCGGCCAGCCAGAGGAACCACATGTTGAAGATGATATGGAGCCAACCACCATGGAGGAACGTAGCAGTGATGTAGGTTCGCGCGTAAGGATGCACGGAGTGAAACGCATATTGCCAGTCGATCGAGCCGGCCTGTTGCTGTGCCAGCTGCGCGCCGAGCGCGTTCATCTGAGTATTCGCGTCGCTGGCTGAAAAATCGCTGGAATGAATGTTTTTGTCCCAGACATCGAAGAAACGGGTGCGGTCGGGATCCTCGAGCTGGGAATAGAACTCCATATGCTCGAACTTATACGCGCGCACGATTTCGGATGCGGCAGGCGTCAGCGGCGCATCGGGATAGATAGCGCTCAATAGGATGATGTGGAGTTCGGTCTGATCGAGCTGACGCATCTGCTCTTCCATGGGACTGATGGTGAGGAGGAAAATGGCGGTGCAGAGCAGGATGATGGCGGTGGTGACCCAGGGCCAGCGGCGGCCGCGCAAATTTTCATGGCCAACGGGAATGATCATTGCGCCAATCTCCTGTCCACCGTGGCCCGGGCGTTGCTCGGGCATCGCTCAAGCGAGGCTGGAGTGAGCCGGCGTCCGGGACGGTGCAAACCGGAACAGGCGCAGCGAACGGTGTACTCAATTGTTATGAGAACGAGACGATAAAACCAATAGGACTCCGGCAGCTGTGCGTGTTTAGAGAGTAACCGTTTCAAGAAAGGGATGCGGCGTTGGGTCTTACAGCGCCGGGATGTGCGTCAAGCGGCGCGCGAGGACTCGAACCGGATGCGAAGCCAGCGCAATTGGCAAGGCTGCCAGAGTGTCTGCGGTTATGGTAGTTGCCGCGCTGCTGTCCGTGCTGCGGCGAGAATGCCATCGTTGCCGCGTCAGGCGTTTGTGCCGCCGTCGACGGTGAGATTCGCGCCAGTGATGTAGGACGCTTCGGGCCCCGCCACGAAGGCGACCAGGGCGGCGACCTCGGCAACCGTTCCGTAGCGGGCGAGCGCGGTGTTGGCCTTTTGAGGCGCGGCCCAGTCGCCCGCGGCAGGATTCAAGTCCGTGTCAATCGGTCCCGGCTGGATATTGTTGACCGTGACGCCCCGGGCCCCCACTTCTCTGGAAAGTCCCTGCGTGAACATCTTGATGGCTCCCTTTGTCGCGGAGTAGGCTACCAGGCCGGGCGTCATCATGCGCTCGCCGACGCATGAGCCGATCATGATGATGCGGCCTCCGTTCTTCATGTGCTTCAGCGCTGCCTGCGTCGCAACAAAGGCGCCGCGGATATTAAGAGCAATCATGTGGTCCATTTCTTCCAGTGTGGTCTCTTCAAACGGTTTGGGTATGGCCGTGCCGGCATTGTTGACCAGGATGTCAATCCGGCCGAAGGTCGCGACGGTCTTTTCTACCGAGGCTTTTACGGCGGAGGCATCGGTGGCATCCGCCTGAATCGCGGTCGCTTTTCCGCCGGCGCGCTCGATCTCGTTGACGACCGCCGCGGCTGCGTCGGCGCCTTTGGTGTAGGTAATGGCCACCTTCGCGCCGTCCGCGGCCAGGCGCTTGGCGATCGCAGCGCCGATGCCGCGAGAGCCGCCGGTAATGAGTGCTATTTTTCCCTCAAGTTTCTTGGACATTCTTGTTCTCCTGTTTTCCTACATTGTTTTTTGGCGATCAGTCGCCGTAGAAGCTAGACGTGGGGAATTTGGGAGACATTCCAGCCGCCGCCGAGGGCTTTGACCAGCAGGACGCTGGCGGCCAGGCGGCGGGTAAGAATGTTTACGGCGGTGACTTCATCGGCGAGCGCGGCGCTTTGCGCGGTGGTGACTTCCAGATAATTGGTGACGCCGCCGCGGTAACGAGTAATCGAAAGCGAGAGGGAGTGCTGCGCGGACGCGACGGCTTCGGCCTCTTGATTGGCTTCGTTTTCCAGGATGCGCAGCGCGGCGAGATTGTCTTCGACTTCCTGAAACGCGACCAGCACGGTCTGGCGATAATTATCCACAGACTGATTCCAGGCGGCTTTGGCTTGTTCGGATGCGCCGCGGCGGGCGCCGCCGTCGAACAAAGTTTCGGCAGCTTGGCCGCCGAGCATCCAGAAACCGCTGGGCCCCTGCAGCAAGGTGGTGAACACCGCGCTTTCGAAGCCGCCACTGGCGCCCAGAGTGACCTGCGGAAAATAGGCGGCGCGGGCGACGCCGATTTGCGCATTCTGTTCCTGCACGCGTCTTTCCGCGGCAGAAACATCGGGCCGGCGTTCGAGCAAATCCGACGGCAGGCCAGAAGGGATGACCGGCGGAGGTGCGGTCAGCGGAATGTGCGGCAGGCTGAACTGCGATGCGGGCTTGCCGATCAGCACGGCGATCGCGTGCTCGAAGGCGGCGCGCTGCACGCCGAGGTCGGTAGCTTCGGCGCGCGTGGTGTCAAGAATGGTCTGGGCCTGGGCGACGTCCACAGCCGAAGCGAGGCCACCGTGAAAGCGGCTTTCCGTTAAGTCGAGCGCCTTTTCGAAGGCCTCCACATTGGAATCCAGAAGTTGTTTCTGCGCATCGAGGCCACGCAGCTGAAAATAATCGCCCGCCAGTTCGGCGTGCAGACTGAGACTGACGTTTGCCAGATCCGCGCCGGTGGCCTGGGCTTCCGAGCGGCTGGCTTCGACCGTGCGACGCACACGACCCCAAAGGTCGGGCTCGTAGGAAACGTCCACCGGGATCGTGAAGGTGTTGTAGTCCTTGGATTCCGTGGGAGCATTGAAGAGCGGCTGATTGGGCGCCAGATGCGTGCGCGAGACCGATGGAGTAGTGCCGACATTCGGGAACAGATTCGAACGAGTGATGCGCAGCGCGGCACGCGCCTGGGCAAATTGTTGCTGTTCGGCTTTCAGAGTTTGGTTGGAAACGTTGATCTGCTCTTCGAGTTCGTTCAGCTGCGAGTCCTGATAAATTTCCCACCACTTGCCTTTCGCGACGGCGTCGCTGGGCTGGGCTTGTTTCC
>DATNLN010000195.1:0-37447 GCA_035602855.1 Candidatus Acidiferrales bacterium | reverse complement strand
GAAAAGGCGTTGCGGACCAAGGGGCCAACCGGCGCAAACCTGATGGTAATGCTGGAGCGTCGCCTGGACAACGTGGTCTACCGCATGGGCCTGGGCGGCTCGCGCTCACAGGCGCGCCAGCTGGTGCTGCACGGGCACATCCGCGTGAAGGGCCAGAAGGTGAACATTCCCAGCTACCTGGTGAACGTGGGGGATGAAGTCACGCTGAAGGACAAGATGCACGAGAACACCATGATCCTGGAAGCGCGCAATCTGGCGAAGAGCCAGGGCGTGGCTCCGTGGCTCGATATTGACCCAGCGAATTTCAAGGCGCGTGTGGTGGCGATGCCGCGTCGCGAAGACGTGCAGACGCCGCCGATGAACGAACAGCTCATCGTGGAACTGTATTCGAAGTAACGCCGGGAGATTATCAACGTTTATAGGTTTGTCGGTTCGCCGCGGGCGAGCCAGGAGGAATGTCGAAGATGTGGAAGGGCTTCCAGAAACCAAAGCGGTTGGCAGCAGAGCCAGAAACACTGACCGATAAGTACGGGAAATTCTCAGCGCAGCCTTTTGAGCGCGGCTGGGGAACGACGGTCGGAAATTCACTGCGGCGCGCGTTGCTGAGTTCCATTGAAGGCGCAGCGATAACCGCAGTGAAGATTGAAGGCGTACTGCACGAGTTTTCGCCGATTCCCGGCGTCGTGGAAGACGCTACGGACATCATCCTGAACCTGAAGCAGGTGCCGCTGAAGCTGAACACGGACCAGCCGAAGACGATCACGCTGATTGTGGATACGCCTGGACCGGTGACCTCCGCGAAAATCGAAGAGGATGCGGACATCGCGGTGCTCGATAAGAACGTGTACATCGCGACCGTAAGCGAAGGGGGCAAGTTCGAGCTGGAGTTGCGCGTCAAGAATGGCCGCGGCTATGTGGCGGCCGACCGCAACTTCGACGAAGACCTGCCTATCGGTTACATTCCGATTGATTCGGTGCATTCGCCGGTACGCAAGGTGAACTACGCGGTGGAAGCGGCTCGTTTGGGACAGATGACCGACTACGAGAAGCTCACGCTGGAAGTCTGGACCAACGCCGCGATCACCCCGCAGGACGCGATTGGCCTGGCGTCGAAGCTGATGAAGGATCACATGAGCATCTTCATCAATTTCGAAGAGACGCCGGACCTGCCGGAAGAAGTCGTGGAGAATTACAGCGATCCGCGCCTGGAATTCCTGGACCGTTCGGTGGAAGAGCTGGAACTTTCCGTGCGTTCCTACAATTGCCTGAAGAACGCGAACATTCAGAATCTGCGCGAACTGGTGCAGAAGACCGAATCCGAAATGCTGAAGACCAAGAATTTCGGACGCAAGTCGCTGAATGAAATCAAGGACATCCTGCACAAGATGGGCTTGAGCCTGGGCATGAAGTTTGACGAGCACGGCCGGATCATCTGGCCGCCGCTGCCAAGCCAGACTGCGCCCCCGCCTTCCGAGGGGGATGCCACGGCAATGTAATCGCGCGGGAAACCGCACGAGCCACGGTAAGCGACTATGAGACACCTTAAATCAGGGTCAAAACTCGGGAAGCAGCCCGCGCATCGCCGCGCGGTGTTGCGCAACCTGGTGACGAACCTCATCGAAAAGGAACGCATTCACACCACCATACTGCGGGCGAAAGCCACCCGTCGGCTGGCGGAGAAAATGATTACGCTGGGCAAGCGCGACTCGTTGCACGCGCGACGCCAGGCGGCGGCTTTCCTGATGACTCCGGGCGCTACCGAGAAACTGTTCAGCGATCTCGCTCCGCGGTTTGCGGATCGTCCGGGCGGGTATACGCGCATTATCCGGGCGGGCTGGCGATTGGGAGACGGAGCGGATCTGGCGATTCTGGAGTTCATCGGCTCGGAATTGAAGAAGAAGGACAAGAAGCCGCGCCGAAAGCAGGATGTGGAGACGCCGGAGCAGGAAGAGAAAAAGGAAGCTGTGGCGTCGAAGTAGCTTTCTTGGGTTAATTTCGGTCGATTACGTAATGTAAAAGGCCCGTCCCGATTCGTCGGAGCGGGCCTTTTGTATTTTCGGGCTCATGCTTAGGCGGTGCGACGCTACTGCTTGATTCCGAGCCACGAATTGTAGATGGCCTTCTGCTGGTCGGTCGGGTGTTCCATCGGCTTCAACGTGTAGGTGGGGTAGGGACTGGCCTGGAGCGTGATGGAAAGGTCCTTGAACTCGCCCAGGCGCAGGATGGTGAAGCGCACCGTGTCACCGGGCCTGTGCGTCGCGAATTCTTTCGCGAAGCCGTCGAAGTCCACTGCGCGGCTGTCCATGGCGTAGATGACGTCCTCGCGATCGAGTCCGGCGAATTCTGTGGGGCTGCCGGGAGTGACGTTGCGAATTTTGGCGCGGCCGTCGTCGTTCTTGATGGTATCCACGCCGATCCACGGTTTGGTGGAATCGAGCTTCTTTTCCACTGCAATTCCCGCGTATCCGAAATACTCCGCGTAGGGAATCGGATCTTTTCCGGAGATATAGCGTTGGAAAAAATCCCCGATGTCTTTCACGCTCTTGCTGGAAACTTCGGACACCGCGTTGATGGCGTCGTCCGGCTGGAAGCCGGGCTTGGGTAGGGCGTGGCGTGAATAGAGCAGCCGCATCCAGTCATCGAGGGTTTCCTGATTGTTGGTGCCCTGACGAATCGCAAAATCCAGAATGTGGCCCATTATTTGGCCGCCGTCGTAGTAGGAATACCAGGTGTTCAGAAGGTTGTTGTCCTGATGGATCACGCTTTCGCGCGGAAACCAGGTGTCCCAGCTGGTGTCTTCGATGCTGCGCTCGCTGCGGCCGGGATACGCTTCAAATTTGGTGATGAGCTGGCTGATCATGTCCAGGTATTGTTCGGGAGTGATCAGCCCTGCGTGCACCACGGCCAGCGCACCGTAGTAGCTTGTAAGGCCTTCCGAGATCCACAACGATGGCGTGTGCACCATCTGCGAATAATCGAAGGGGCCGAGTGGAAGCGGACGCAGGCGCTTCACGTTCCAGGCGTGGAAGAATTCGTGCGCGGAAACGAAGAGTTTCATATCGTAGCGGTTGAGGAAGCCGGGGACCGGTTCGGTGGAATCCCAATCGGTGGCGAAATTAATTTGTGTGGAATTCAGATGCTCCAGGCCGCCGCCGGTTTTGGGCCAAACGTGGAAAATAAAATAGTAGTCTTTGAAAGGTGCGGCTTGGCCCGGAGTGCCGGCTACCGGCTGGAACACTGGAACGAGTGCGGCGACGGCTTTTTGCAGGTCGTCCACGAACTTCGCGAAGTCCTTCTGGCCCATTACGTCGTGCACGATGACGTGATATTTCGTGCCCAAGACTTCGAAATCTTTTTCGGCAAAATCGGAAATTTCCAACGGGCAATCGGCGAAGGTGTCGTAGTTCACTGACTGAAAAGTTGTGGCGGAGGTGTGCTCCATGCCGGTAGCGACCCGCCAGCCGCTAGGGACCGCGATCGATAGCGTGGTCGGCCGATCCTTTCCGCCGACGATGTACATCCACACGGAAGGTCCGCCGATGAATGCGTGGCGCTCGTTGTATTGCGCGATATTGTTCTGCAGCGTGTTGGCGTAAACCTGATAGTCCACCGTAACGGATTTCGCGCCTGAGAGATCGATGCGCCAGGTCTGGCTGTCCGTCTTGTGCCAGATAAGTTCCTGGCCGGCGGCGGAGTGCGCGCGGAAACGCTGCACGTTGGCGGCGTAGTTTTCGATGTAGTAGGAACCCGGCGCCCAATCCGGGATGGCGAAATCCACCGACGTGCCGGAGAGAGCGTCCGCGTGAATGGTGACATCGAGCAGATGGGAATTGGGGCGCTCGAATTTCAGTTCGTAACTGATCGCGTTCGCGCCTGAGGCTGCGGCGGAAAATGTCAGCAAGCAAGCCGCGGCAAGAAGCAGACGACGCAAGAAACGGCTGGACAGCTGTGGCTCCATTGGCATCTCCATTCGGGTGAGTGGATTTTCTAAGCCGTGTTGGTCGGGATCGTTCGGGCGGCGTTGCGTTCCTCCTGATGCCGCTTTTCACGAGCCTTTCCAAGCAAAACGAAAAGCGATGCAACGATCAACGCGGCGGCGCCGCCCGAAGTGTCAATGAGCACATCGCCCACGGCAGCGGTGCGGCCGGGGACGAATGATTGGTGATACTCATCGAGCGCGGCATATCCCGCGATGATTAATATCGTCACCAGCGCCCAGCGCACATGCATGCCTTTTTCGCCGGCACGGATGCCGCGCAGGATGAGCATGCTCAGGATGAAATATTCGGTCAAATGGCCACATTTGCGGATGACGTGGTGCAAGAAATCGAGAGTTTCAGCGGAAGCATGGGGAAAAAAAAAGTGCAGGATGGGAACGATGAAGTGCCTGGTATTGTCGGACGCGAAAGCGCCCGTAGAAAACCCGGCAATGACCATGGCCCAAATAAGCGCGGGCCACCAGTACCGCAGCCATTTCATTCTAGCGGTCCGGTCCGGCGCAATGGCGGATTGTTTGGATATTGACGGTCAAAGGGAGCGCTCTATTCGCGTCTGTAATTGGGAGCTTCACGCGTGATGATCACGTCATGCACATGGCTTTCGAGCAGGCCGGCCGACGAGATACGGATGAACTTGCTCCGTTCCTGAAGCTCGGTGAGATTGCCTGCGCCGCAGTAGCCCATGCCGCTGCGCAGGCCGCCGACAAGCTGATCCACCAGGCCCGCCAGAGCGCCCTTGTAGGGCACTTGGCCTTCGATGCCTTCCGGGACGGACTTGCCACGTTCGGCGCCTTCTTGCGCGTAACGATCGGCGGAGCCTGCTTCCATGGCGCCCAGTGAGCCCATGCCACGATAGGATTTGAAGGTGCGGCCTTGGTACAAAATCGTCTCGCCGGGCGATTCTTCAGTGCCGGCGAACAGGCCGCCGATCATTACCGAGTTCGCGCCTGCGGCGATGGCCTTAGTGATGTCGCCGGAAAATTTGATGCCGCCGTCGGCGATGATCGGGACCCCGGTGCCTTTTGCGGCGCGAGAAGTTTCGATGATCGCGGTGATCTGCGGGACTCCAGCGCCAGTGACCACGCGCGTGGTGCAGATGGAGCCGGGACCGATTCCAATTTTTAGGCCGTCCACGCCGAGGGAAATCAAATCCCGCGCGCCTTCGGCGGTGGCCACGTTGCCCGCGACCACTTGCATCTCCGGGAATTTCTGTTTTACGGCGCGGACGGCATCCATGACGCGGCTGCTGTGTCCATGCGCGGTGTCAATCGCGAGGACGTCCACTTTTTCGCGGGCCATTTCGGCGGCGCGCTCCAGGTAATCTCCGGTGGCGCCGATAGCTGCGCCTACGCGCAGGCGGCCGTGTTCGTCTTTGGTGGCGCTGGGGAACTCGATTTTTTTCTGGATGTCTTTTACGGTGATCAGGCCTTTCAGATTGAAATCCGCGTCGACCACCAGGAGTTTTTCGATGCGATGGCGCTGCAGGATGCGTTCGGCTTCTTCCAGGGTGGTGCCCACGGGAACGGTGACCAGATTGTCTTTCGTCATCACGGAGCTGACGGGCTGATCGAGATTGCGTTCGAAGCGCAAATCGCGGTTGGTGAGAATGCCGACCAGTCGCGCGCCGCGGGTGACGGGCAGGCCCGAGACTTTGTATTTGTTCATGATGTCGAGTGCCTGGCGGACGGAAAGTTCGGGTGCAATGGTGACGGGGTCAACGATCATGCCGCTTTCCGAGCGCTTCACGCGGTCTACTTCTTCGGCCTGGCGGTCGATGGTCATGTTGCGATGGATGAATCCAATGCCGCCCTGGCGCGCGATGGCGATGGCTAGGCGCGCATCAGTAACCGTGTCCATGGCGGCGGCGACGATGGGAATGTTCAGCGAAATTTTGCGTGACAGACAGGTGCGTGTGTCCGCTTGCGCCGGCAGGATCGAGGATTTGCCGGGGAGCAGCAGCACATCGTCGAAAGTGAGCGCTTCGGGAATGGGTCCTTCAATCATCTATTCTCCTGTGAGCCTGAGGGTCCCCATATACGACAAAGCCCAGCGGAATGAGCTGGGCTCGTGGAAGATTCATTTGTAGCGGCGGACCTTCATTATGCAAGCATTCATTTTATGTGCATCGGCTGGCGAAATCAAGCAGCGAGGGCGCGAGGAAATCCCGCTATTGCCCTGATTTAGAATTTCGGTTACGAATCTAGGATGGATAATTCGCAAATTCAGATTCGGCGATTGACGCCTTCCGAGGGCGCCGCGTATCGCGAGATCCGGTTGGAGGCGCTGCGGCTCAATCCGGAATCTTTTGGCAGCACCTTGGAAGCGGAAAGCGCGCGACCGCTGGAGCATTTTTCCGAGCGCGTGGCCGGGTGTCCCGTCTTCGGCGCTTTCCGAGACGCCCAGATTGTGGGCATGGCGGGATTCCTGGGTCGCGAAGGCGCGAAGGATGCGCACAAGGGGTACCTCTGGGGGATGTATGTCCGGGCTGGCGCGCGGAATGCCGGCGTGGGGAGGAAGCTTGCAGAAGCGGTGATCGAATATGCGCGGCGGCATGTGGAAGTACTGCAACTGGACGTCGTTAGTGAAAATGAAGCGGCGCGGCGACTCTATGCGAGTCTGGGATTTGTGGCATACGGGATCGAGCGCAAAGCGCTGAAACAAGGCGGCCGTTACTACGATGAGGTGCTGATGTCGAAGGACCTCGCAAGTGATGCAACGGATTGAAAAGCTAGCGCCGAGTAAGGTTGCGCGAATCGTGCTTACTCCCTACCATGTAAAGCGTGAAGGAATTCAGACCACATCTACTGCTGCGCAATGCTCATGCGATGACCATCGCGGCGAATTTCTGGCCGCGGCCGGTACCGTTGCTGCCGCGTGGCGTGGCGCGTTCATTTGAGACCGAACCTGGCACGCAGGTTTTGGGTGTGTGCCACTGGCAGCAGAATCCGCGCGAACATCCTACTTTGGTGGTGCTGCATGGACTGGAAGGTTCATGCGAATCCGGGTACATGCTCGGCACCAGTGAAAAAGCCTGGATCGCGGGTTTCAACGTGGTGCGTCTGAATCAGCGGAATTGCGGCGGCACCGAGAAGTTGAGCCCAACGCTTTATCATTCCGGACTGAGCTGCGACGTTCGCGCCGTGGTGCTCGAGCTGGCCGAGCACGATGGCTTGCCCGAAATATTTGCCGCAGGATATTCGATGGGCGGCAATCTGGTGCTGAAGATGGCGGGAGAGATGGGCGCTGCACCTCCGGCGGAGCTGCGCGGCGTGGTGGCGATTGCACCGGCGCTGGATCTGGCTGCTTGCGCGGACGCGCTGAGCAAGCCGCGCAATTTTATTTACGAACATCACTTCGTGACGCGGCTGAAGCGGCGTATGCGGCACAAGGCGAGCTTGTTTACGGATTTGTATCCGCTGCACGCGGTTCCTGGTTTCCGGCGGGTTCGGACGGTTCGCGAATTTGATGACGTGATTACGGCGCGTTATTGCGGGTTTGCGGATTCGAGCGACTACTATGCCCGCTCCAGCGCGTCACAGGTGGTTTCTGAAATTTGCGTGCCTACTCTGATCATTGCGGCGAAGGACGATCCGTTCGTTCCGTTCGGGCCATTTCAGAACCCGGCGATCGCGGGCAACCGATGGATCACTCTGATGGCGCCAGAGCATGGCGGGCACTGCGCGTTTATTTCGCAGGAAGATGGGCCCGAGCGTTTTTGGGCGGAGGCGAGGATTGTGGAGTTTTGCGCGAGTCAGTCGCGATTCGCGAGCGCACCTGGCACGCAGCCTGCGAACCAGGCTGCTAGATTTTAATTCAAAAGAGCCGGCGGGGCGCCGGCGCCACGCTAAGGGACCGGGGTCTCGAGCGAAGGCTGAAATCCGGCGGTGAGCAGCTGAGCTTCTCCTGATTCGGCGATCACCATGTCGTCTTCGCAGCGCACGCCGTAGTCGCCTACGACGTAAATTCCCGGCTCGTTGGAAAAGGTCATGCCGGGCTTGAGGATGGTGCGGTTTCCGCGGACGAGGTAGGGCGATTCGTGGCCGTCCATGCCGATGCCATGGCCCAGGCGGTGCGAAAAATATTTGTAGCCGGGACCGAAGCCGGCGTCGCTGATGACTTTGCGCGCCGCATCGTCCACGGAGCCGCATTCGTGGCCAGCGACCGCAGCGGCGAGCGCGGCGTTCTGCGCGTTGCGCACGATTTCGAAAGCGTGCTGAAGTTTTTCGGGCGGCTTGCCCAGCACTCCCATGCGCGTGACGTCGGATTGATAGCCCTCGACTGTGGTGCCATCGTCAATCATCACGCCAACGCCCTCGCGCAGCACTTGCTCTTCGCGCGAGCCGTGGGGCAGGGCAGAGGACGCGCCGAAAAACACGGAGGCTTCGCCCTGCAGACCCATGCGGGCGTAGCCGCGGGACGCTAGCGCGGAAACTTCGTGCTGCGTCATGCCTTCGCGCAGCGACGCGAAGACGGCTTTGTACACCGCGCAGGTCGCCGAGCACGCCAGGCGCATCAATTCCAGTTCGTGCGCGCTTTTTTGCGCGCGGCAACCGACGGTGATGAGATCGCCGCTGGCGTAATCCAGTGAAGTTGCGGCGTGACGCAGTCCATCGGAAAAAACGTAGCGTGTGGTGGCTTCAACGCCGACTTGGCCCGTACGGATGCCGCGCTCCGCCAGCCATTTTTCAATGATCGGATACGGGCTTTCGTCTTCCTGCCAAACGCGAATTTCCACCGGCCAGCGCATCTGTTCACGCAGGCGGCCTTCTTCAAATGCCGGAGCGACCAACAGCGGATCGCCTTGGCGCGGCACCAGAAGCGCGAGGATGCGTTCGCTGGGCCACCAATGGATGCCGGTGTAATAGACCAGCGTGGTTCCGGGAGTGACGTACAGAGCTTCGAAACGCGGGTTTGCGTCCGTCATCCGTTGTTGCGCGAGAGCGACGCGCGCCTGAAGTGCGTCGGCGCGAATTGGTTTCACGCGATCGCCGAGGGGCTTCAAGGCATCGAACGCAGGCGGCAGCGATTGTCCAGTGTTTTGCGTTGCCGATTGTGAACGAGCCGCGAGTCCGCCGAATGCGGTTCCAGCTGCAACGCCGCCGGCAGCGACCGCAGCGGATTTGAATAAATCACGCCGAGAAAATTTCATGGAACTCCTGATGGAAGAATCAGTGAAAGTGCGAGATCAAGACGGCGTCCGTGGCGGCGCGTCCGTGAGCGTAGATAATCTGCTTCCCATCCGGCGATAAGGTGTAGGCGCCCCACTGAAAATCCGGCCCCAGATTCATCACTTGCTTGGCCGCGGCCGGCGTGCTGCCCTGCGCTCCGACGGGCTGAGCCCACAGACTCACGACTCCGTCTTTATTGATCGGATACAAAACTGCGCGACCATCTTTCGTCCAGGCGAGTTTCTGTCCGCCATCGCCATTGAAGGCGCCTTGCAGTTCCGGCGGCAAGTCATAGACGTTGCGTATTTCTCCTCCGTTCAGCCCGACGACCGCGAGCTTTGGACGCTTGCCGGGTTCCGGCTGATACGCGCATGCCAGGGAATTTCCATCCGGCGAGATCACCGGAGCAAACAATTCCGCTCTGGAGATCTCTGCCGGTGTGCCGCCGTCGATTGCGACACGCATCAGGTGCGTGGTATCGCCGGTGACATCAACGTAAACCACAAATTTGCCGTCTGGCGAGCAATTGGGATGCACGGCAATCTTGCCGGTGCTGAGCTGGGTCAGGTTGGACCCATCCATGTCCGCGCGCCAGATGGAGCTGCTGTCCTTGCCGCGGCCCATACCGAAGACGAAATGACGGCCGTCTCCGCAGCTGGAAAGCCAGCTTGGACTGACGAGGCCGGAGGCTATGTCGTGCACGTTCGAACCATCGGGCGAGGCGCTGGCGAGTTGAATGCTTCCGGACGTGTAGTAGGTGTAGATGATTTTGCCGTCGGGCGTCCAGATGATGCCGGAGATACCATCGGCGCGGCTGATGCCGCTGGAAATTTGGCGCGGCGGCGAGAGGGAAGCGGAGCTGCCGAAGTTCGCAACCCACAGACTACCGGTGAGAGTTACCTGGGCGGAGGCGAGCGCGGAGCCGTCGGAGGTGATGCTGGTTCCGTTGTAGAAATTCAAATCATTGGTGACGCGGCGAACTTCGGCTTCAGGGTAGCTGAGTGCGAAAAGTTGCGCGTTGAGTGACGTCCTGCTGACGCGCGCGTTGAAAAGCAGCGCGGAGTGATCGGGAAGCCAAGCCATTTGATCGGGAGCGATCCAGTCGACGGAGCCGAGACGGGTTTTCGTTTTTGAGTCAAGGTCTACGATCTCTACCGCGTACTTATCGAATTCGCCGGTGGGATTGTCCGCCACGGCGATGCTCTTGCCGTCGGGAGACCACGCCGGACCATTGTCGGAAAAATGAGGTGGATTGGTCAAAACTAAAAGATCCTGTTCGCCGGAGCCGTCAGCACTCGCGACGATCAATTTTGAAGTCTTGGCTTTACTGACCTGTCTGACGAACACGAATCGCTTCCCGTCGGGAGAAAAGCTGATAGGACTATCCACGTCTACGATCACCTGGCGCGGCGTGCCACCCAAGGAAGGCGCCTGGAAAAGGGTTCCGACGCCAACCGATTCATCTCGCTTAACGAAGTAAAGATAATTGCCATCGAGTGAAAAAGTAACGCCTTCGACTTCGCCGGGCGAGCCGAGTTCCACTTGTGCGGTGCTGCCGGTGGCGAGCTGGCGAATCCAGATGCCGTGACTGCCTTTTTCGTCGGCGACGTAGGCGACCCACTTGCCATCAGCGGAAATTGTGGCGGAGTGAATATTGCCTGTGGAAGTGATGGGCGAAATCATCATTTGCGAAAAGGAGGAGGCTTCCTGGTGGCGGTGTCCGGAGCGATCGTGAAAAACGATGACCAGGACCGCGCCGATGGCGACCAGAACCGCGACCGCGGCCGCGATCCATACGCCCATGCGCGAGCCGCTCTGCGCAGGTGCACTTGCGGAAACGGTGGCTGATGGTTGAACAGAAGTCGCCTGCGAACCAGTACGTTGCGCCGCATTTGAGCCGGAGCCGGGGTTGGCGGTAGAGCTTGCCGCTGCCCAGGAGCTGCTGGAACCGCTCGGAGCGCGGGACGAGTCGGTGTCGCGTTTCAGGCGCTTCAAATCACCGCGCAGTTCGGCAGCCGTCTGATAGCGCAGGTCGCGATCTTTCTCCAGGGATTTTCCGATGATTTCTTCCAGTTTGGCGGGGAGCAGCGGATTGATGGAGGTTGGCGAGGCGGGCGTGCGGTTCAGAATGGCGTCGAAAATAACCGCGGAGGTATTGCCGTTGAACGCGGCCTGTCCCGTAGCCATTTCGTAGAGCACTGCGCCCAGGCTGAACAGATCGGTGCGCGCGTCGAGATCTTCGCCGCGGGCTTGTTCCGGGGACATGTAAGCAACGGTGCCGATCGCCGAACCCGGACTGGTGAGCAAGAGATTGTCAGTGGTGGGCTGAGTAATGCTGTTGCCCGCGCCGACGGCTTCACCGACGCGACGCGTGGCGCCTTGTTTGGCCAATCCGAAATCGAGAATTTTCGCCTGGCCGCGCGAGGTGATGAAAATATTCGCGGGCTTGATGTCGCGATGAATGATGCCGCGGGAATGGGCGGCGTCGAGCGCGTCGGCAATCTGCGCGCCGAAATCGAGCAGGGCATCGGTGGCCATGGGACGGCCGCCGATGCGTTCGCGAAGCGTCTGCCCTTCGAGGACTTCCATGACGAGGTAGGGGCGCCCGTTGTGTTCGCCTACGTCGTAGATGGTGCAAATGGCCGGGTGATTCAGGGAAGACGCGGCACGGGCTTCGCGCTGGAAGCGCTCGAGCGCAGCCGGGTCGCGCGCGAGGTCCGCGGAAAGAAATTTAAGGGCAACTTGACGGCCGAGGCGCGTATCTTCGGCACGAAATACCTGGCCCATGCCGCCGCTGCCCAGGGGATCGAGAATGCGGTAATGCGAGATTGTTTCGCCGATCATAGCAATTTTTGTGCGTTCCTTTTCGCACGCCATCGTAAACAACTGCACGCGAGGGCGCAAGGAGGTAAAAGCGGCCGGTCAAGCGCTGGCGAAGAAAATGGAAACAACGGCAGCCTGCCAGAACCGGCCGCAAAGCCCTGATGCAGCCAATAATTTGTGCAACTTTTCCAAACGGCCTGGGTTTCACTCCCTAGCAGCAAAAGGGGCTCCGGCCCTCGGCCATCATCTCTTACTAATCCAAGGAGAATTTCCAATGGGGAATCCTAGAACGATTGGTGTGCTCGTTGCTTTTCTTGCCGCGGCGTCGCTTTCCAGCTGCGGCGGGGGCTCCAGCATGGGAACGACTTCCACGCAAAGCCAAGCCTCAATTTATACCGTGGGTACTGACGCTCCATTGCCGAGCGTGGTTTCCTGCGAGGTCAACGTAACCGGAATCACTCTGTTCAATGGCACGACGAACGTGAGCGTGCTATCGCAGCCGCAGATTGTGGATTTTGCGCAGCTCAGTGGGTTGCATCAGCTGCTGGACCTCACCGCCGTGCCGACGGGAACCTACACTTCGGCGACGATCACGATTGCTTCGCCGGTGATCGGGTTCATTGATACGTCTGTGAGTCCGCCGGTCGTTAATACGATCAACGGGACGCTGTCGCAATCCAGCGTGACGGTCGACTTCGCTAACCCTGTGATGGTTTCCGACGCAGATCTGTTCGGCTTGCGCATGGAATTTGATTTGCGCAAGTCGCTGGCAACTGACGGAAATGGCCAGGTTACCGGCGCAGTGAATCCGGTTTTCGAAGTTGCGTTGCTGAACTCGACCGATGCGCAGGTTTCGATCGATGACTTTCACGGAGGCGTCGTGGGCGTCACCGGCGCCAACACGTTTACGATGCAGGGTCCGCATGGGCGCCAGTGGAATGTGACGACCAACGACAACACCATGCTCGACGATCCCAGCACTGTATTGAGTTCGTTTACGACCAATACCATCGTAGAAGTTTCGGGTACGCTGGATCCAGTTACGCACGACATTGACGCATCCGAGGTGGAAGTTGTCTCCAATGACGGTTTCTTCATGGGCGGTTTGTTCACCAGCATCCGCCCGGCAACGGGGCCTGCGACGCAAGCCGACTTGTACCTACGTGAGTTGTTGCCGGCGGTGAACGGAATTTCTGACGGGCAGATTGAAACGCTCGCTTTGAACGGCTCGGAAAAATACATGATCGAGCACATCAACCTGCCCCTGACCACTTTGCTCTTCAACAATTCGGAACTGGCGGCGGGGCAACGTGTGGGAATCGGCGGAGCGATCAGCACCAGCAACGGCACCACCACTCTGGCGGTTCACCGCGTGGTTCTGCGGCGCCAGGGACAGGCGGGCGCGTGGGTTCCTGGCAGCACGGTGGTGCAGAACAACAACGCCGGCGCGTTCCAGCTGAACGATCAGTGGACCGCGGGGGTATTGCTGCCGCAGCCGCTCACCGTGATGACCACCAACGACACGAACTTCATCAATCTGAGCGGACTGGGTGCGCTGACAGGCACGCAGCCGATTTCGATCCGCGTGGTCGGCTTCATACTGATCAATCAGGCCACGGGCCAGCCGGTGATGGTGGCGCGTTCGGTGGAGGAACTCGCATCATAACGATTCATAAAAGTCATACCAGGTCATAACCGTTGCTGAGAGATCCTCGGCGATGGTCTACTGTCCCGCTCGCCTGGCAGCGGGACAGTATTTTTTTGGCTTGCGCCTTTCGATGCTGGCGCTACAATCGGCGGCATGAACGAGCCGCGAACGTTTGCTGAATTCTGGACTTTTTACGTTTTGGCGCATCGCCAGCCGCTGACGCGAATTTTCCATACGGCGGGGACGCTGGTGGGATGGTCGTTGCTGCTTACGGCCATCGTGCTGCGCAAGCCGTGGTACGTTCTGGCGGCGTTTGCGGTGCCTTACGCGCTGGCTTGGTTTTCACATTTCTTTGTCGAGCACAATCGGCCGGCGACGTTCGGACATCCGTTGTGGTCTTGGCTGGCGGACCAGAAAATGGTGGCGATGGTGCTGGCGGGAAAGATGGGAGCCGAAGTGCAGCGTTGCGCCTCAGTGGAGAGGGCAGTATCCACCGTTTGACTGTGCCGGATGGGCCCCTGCCTTAGCTACTCACGCTGAAACGTGTAGGGGCTGCGGGTTAGTGTTCCAGTTGGGTTGCAACGATCTGCTTGCCGCGCACTTTGACCTCGATCGCCGTAGGCGGGCGTATGCCTCGGCCGCTAACAATCGCTCCGCGGACTGCTCCGTTTGGCCCCGTTCCATAACGTGTGAGGTCGTATACCGCGTGATTGCAAGGGTTCGTAACCATCGGATGATCGCCGTGAAAGCCGTACACGCGTTCTAGCTTCTGCAGGTCCGTCACATATTCCAATTGGCAAGTTCCGTATGGCTCCCGCAGCGACAGGCCCCAATAAACGCCGTTGGGAAGATGCACCACGAGCGCCGGAAGATCATCGGCAGTTTCTGCCGCGCGAAATACGAATCGCCTGGACGACCATGCTTTCGCTAGTTCCGCCGTCGTGGCGACCGGACCTGGTCCCACTGGTTCCTGTGCAGCGAGGGGAGGTGCGGCTGCTGGAAGATCAACGACGGGAGCGGCTGCGGGGACTGCCTCTGTCTGGTTGCGAGTGCTTGAATGCTTCCACGAAAACAGCGCGACAGCGACAACGCAAATTACGATGGCAGCAATGGCCAGCAATATTTGAGCCGGGATCTTGTCCGACGCGGCTGCGGAATTCCGAAACTGGGACGCCATCCCTCCTGGCGGTTCCGGCGCGGGCTTATTACGCGCAGGGTTGTCGCTAACGCCGGGTATGTTCGGCTCGGTCGGCTTAAATGGATCTTGTTCTTTAGGTTTGTCGGGCACGGCGAGTCGCTCTGTGGTAATCCTCAGCTTGATTTGGATTGCAGGGATTTGCAAGCAGGGTGATGCCTTATACGTTAATGGATGCGCAGCAAGGCAGCGCGGGTGGGCGGCAGGACCTTGTGCGGATGCGATGTTGTGCTTCGAGGAGTCCGATCAAGCGGGATGCTCGACGCGCACCGAATGGTGGGCGACGTATTCATGGAGATTCGCCAGGATCAGCAGCAGTTCGAGCATACGATCGCGTTGTTCGGGTTGCGGCTCGTCGGCGCTCTCTTCCAGATTCTTCACGGTGGCGAGCGCGTCGGAAAGCAGCCACTCCAGGCTTTCTTTGGTCAGCGGAGATCCTTCACGGCAGCGCGTGAGAGCCTGATCGGTGCGCAGAAAGGCTTCATCGAGAAAATGATCGAGGCAAAGCTCTGCGCGCGTGAGTGCCGGAGGAGCAGGTTTTGCGCAACCAGCTCGTACGCAATGGACGGAAACAGCGCCTTTCATCCCACACCCCTGATTCTCGAGCGGTTATAGCCCCGAGGTTGAGCAGAGAGTAGCACAGATTTTTTGCGAACAAGTTACGGTGAGTTGTAAAGGATAACAACCCTGCGGACACGCCAAAAAGCTTCGCCTGATACACGCCAGACGGTGAATTTCTTGGTCTGTGAAAACCAATCGCCGCCTGGCGCATCTGCGAGCGTGAAAACTTCTAGCGGATCTGAATACTGCCGGAGCTGGTGCTGAGTTCCACTGTCGGGCCGCCGCCGCCTACTTTTCCCTGCAGCTCGCGCGGACTGAGTTTGCCTTGCACCGCGATTTCGCGGTTGGTGTCAATGCTGCCGGAACTGGTGCGCGCCAGCAGGTTGAACGAGGCCTGCGGCGGCAGTTCGACGCTGACATTACCCGAACCGGTATGCAGCCGCCAATCGCCCGTGGGATCTCCTTGCGCAGTGATGCTGCCGCTCCCGGTCTGCACTTTCACCCCGCCCTTCGCGCCTTTCACTTCCACATCGCCCGAACCTGTTCCGATTTCCACGTCGCCGGCCGCGGTCTGTTCGAATTTCACGCTGCCACTGCCGCTGGATGCGGTGAGGGCTCCGGCAATGCCGATGGCGTGAATGCTGCCGCTGCCCGCGATGGCTTTTGCGGCACCGTGAATTCCGTTGAGCTCGATATCACCGGAGCCGGTGCGCGCGCGCGTTTCGCCGCCGATATTGCTGAGGCGCACACTGCCGGAACCGCTGCTGGCATCCGCAGGGCCGGCGATGCCTTGGACGACTTGGTCGCCCGATCCGGATTCGGAGTGCAGCTTGGTTTGCGCCGGCACCACGAGTTCGTAACTGATCGAGATATTATTTTTCCAATCGTGATTTTCGATGTGGCCGACGCGGATCGTGTTGCCGTTCTGCTCGATCGGCGGATTGGCTTCGATTTCGTGGATGCGTTGCTCGGCGTCACCGCCGAACCAACCATGATTTGCGTGGATGCGGCCGTGGATTTCTACTTTGCTGGAATCTCCCGTGCGCACGGTGATTTCACCGGAGCCGGTCTGAACGTCCAGGTCCACCGCGCCCGTTACCGTGAGCGTGCGATCAAAATGGCCATCGTCGCTGGCAAGCGCCGGCCTGGCGGCCATTGCGGCGGCAAGCGAAAGCACCAGCGCCAGCAATACGGGGAAAGTACGCGTACCAATTCTCATATTTCATCCTCCTGAGCAGGTTG
Source organism: Candidatus Acidiferrales bacterium (assembly GCA_035602855.1). Taxonomy (GTDB): domain Bacteria; phylum Acidobacteriota; class Terriglobia; order Acidiferrales; family UBA7541; genus Palsa-295. The sequence goes on along the minus strand of DATNLN010000195.1, from coordinate 20,812 downwards.
CGCCCAACTCGAATCAAGATACGCAGACGATGTGCGAAAAGTTCAGAGGCGGAGAAGGGAGATTAGGCCGCCTGGCCGTGGCACTTTTTGTACTTCTTGCCGGAGCCGCAGGGGCAGGGATCGTTGCGGCCCACTTTGGCGCCGGCGCGGGCGGGCTTGGGAGCTTCGACAGGCGTGTTGCCGGTCTGAAACTGCATTTGCTGTTCCTGGCGGCGCTGCCTGCGTTCAATCTCTTCGGGAGAAAACTGCGAAAGACCGCGCGGCACCAGAGGTTTCTGCGCGGACGGTGCAGCGGGTTGCGCGACAGCCGCGGCAGGCTGCTCCGCAGGCCGCACCAGGAAGAGGAAGCGCACCGCTTCTGTATCAATGCGATTCATCAGCTCATCGAAAAGTATGAACGCTTCCTTCTTGAATTCGACCAGTGGGTCTTTCTGGCCGTACCCGCGCAAGCCGATGCCTTCTTTCAAGTGGTCGAGTGTGAGGAGATGGTCTTTCCACTGGCCGTCCACGACGTCTAGCAGGATATGGCGCTCCAGCCAGCGCAGGGTCTGTGCGCCGAACAGCGCTTCCTTCTCTTCATAGCGCGCGCGAACTTTTTCGATCAGTTGGTCGCCCACCGTTTCATGACTCAGCGTCGCGAAATCCATCCCCACGGCCTTGGGATCGAAGCCGAACTGGTTCAGAATTTCGTTGGAGAATTGCGTGACGTTCCACTGGTCGGGGTGCTGTTCGCGCGGGCAATACGTTTCGACCAGTTCATTGGCGATGGCGTCGGCGCGCTCCAGCACGAATTCTTTCTGGTCGCGGCCTTCCAGGAACGAGCGGCGCAAGTTGTAGATCGTTTCGCGCTGTTTGTTCATCACATCGTCGTATTCGAGCAAATGTTTGCGCGCTTCGAAGTTTTGCGCTTCCACGGCCTTTTGCGCGTTTTCGATGCGTTTGCTGATGAGCTTCGATTCGATGGGCACGCCTTCGGTCATGCCTAGGCGGAACATCAAATTTTTCACGCGCTCGCCGCCGAAAATGCGCAGCAGGTCGTCTTCGAGCGAGAGGAAGAATCGCGACGAGCCGGGATCGCCCTGGCGACCGGCGCGGCCACGCAACTGATTGTCTATGCGGCGAGCCTCGTGGCGCTCGGTGCCCAGAATGTGCAGGCCGCCCATGGCGACTACTTCGTCGTGTTCTGCTTTGCACTCTGCGGCGAACTGATCGTAAATGGGTTTCCACTGCTCGAGAGGGACTTGGAAGATTTTGCCTTCGATTTGAAACAGCACCATCGCAGGACTGCTGCCGCCGTTGGAAGGAGCTAGCGCAGCGGCGGCCGCAGCGCTGGACGCATCGGCCTGCGCTGCGGTTTCCGTGCCGGGAGCCGCGCCAATCACCGAGCTGGCCGGGGCGTAGGGCAGCGCAAGTTTGTTCTTCAGACAATAATCGCGCGTCATGGCTTCGGGATTGCCGCCGAGCAGAATATCGGTGCCGCGGCCGGCCATGTTCGTCGAGACCGTAACGGTGCCCTTACGCCCCGCCTGCGAAATGATGATTGCTTCGCGTTCGTGCTGCTTGGCGTTCAACACCTGGTGCGGAATGCCCGCTCGCTTGAGGTGCGCTGCGATTTTTTCCGATTTTTCGATGGAGATGCTGCCCACCAGCACGGGCTGGCCTCGTTCGTAATACTGGCGGACGCCCCCTTCGCGCGTGCCATCTTCCTGCAAAATGCCGTTCACCGCCGCTTCGAATTTTTCCGCTTCGGTGCGGTACACCACGTCGGAATTTTCGATGCGGATCAGTTCCTTGTTCGTGGGAATCGCGACCACTTCCAGCTTGTAGATCTTGTCGAATTCGGGCGCTTCGGTTTCCGCGGTTCCGGTCATGCCCGAAAGTTTCTTGTACATGCGGAAATAATTCTGGAAGGTGATCGTCGCCAGAGTCTGATTTTCGCGCTCGATCTTCACGCCCTCCTTTGCTTCCACGGCCTGATGCAATCCATCCGACCAGCGGCGGCCGGGCATCTGGCGTCCGGTGAATTCGTCAACGATTACGACTTCGCCGTCTTTCACGACGTAGTCAACGTCCTTCTGAAAGAGCGTGTGCGCGCGCAATCCTTGATACACGTGGTGAATTATGTCCATGTGCGCGGGATCATACAGATTGCCCAGGCTGAGCAGTTGCTCGCACTTGGAAACGCCTTCTTCGGTCAGCGTCGCGGTGCGGTGCTTTTCGTCTAACGTGTAATCAATATCCAGGATCAGCTTGGGAATGACTTTGTCGATGCGGTAATACTTGTCGGTGGATTCTTCGGCTGGGCCGGAAATGATCAGCGGCGTGCGCGCCTCGTCAATCAGGATGGAGTCGACTTCGTCGACGATGGCGAAGTGATGGCCGCGCTGCACGCACTGGGTTAAGTCGTATTTCATGTTGTCGCGCAGATAATCGAAGCCGAATTCGTTGTTGGTGCCGTAGGTGATGTCCGCGGCATAGGCGGCGCGGCGTTGTACGTCATCCAGATCGTGAACGATTACGCCCACGGAAAGCCCCAGCAGCTTGTAAATCGGCCCCATCCATTCCGCGTCGCGGCGCGCGAGGTAATCGTTCACCGTGACGATGTGCACGCCCTTGCCGGTGAGCGCATTTAAATACGCGGGCAGAGTGGCAACGAGCGTCTTGCCTTCACCCGTCTTCATTTCGGAAATTTTGCCCTGGTGCAGGACCGAGCCCCCGATCAGCTGCACGTCGAAATGGCGCATGCCCAGAGTGCGGCGTCCTGCTTCGCGCACCAGTGCGAACGCGGGCACCAGCGCGGGCTGGAGCGCTTCCTGCATTTTTTGCTTGTAGTCCGGATCGTCGCGTTCCAGGCCTTCCATGCGCGCTTGGACTTCGCTCTTCAGCTGGGCGGTCTTGGCGCTGATCTCGGCGTCCGAGAGCTTGCGCATCTCGGGCTCGAGCGCGTTGATTTCCGCAACCAGCGGCTGCAGCTCTTTTACGTCGCGCTCGTGCTTGGTGCCGATGAAACGCGCTACGACGCTATTTATGAATTTTTCGACATCCATATTTTCAGATTAGACGCATGCGAGCCCACGAGCGGGGCAAGATTGTTGTTTAAGCTCCCGTGAACGGGGAACCCGGCCTGCAGGTGTGGCGGCTGCGAGGATCGCGCGTCTCCCTGGCTACTATTGTAGCCGCTTGCGCGATTTCGTGCAAAGCGGAGTGGTGATGGAGGTTTCCTTTTGGCGGCCTACTTCAACGATCTGGTTTCAGTGCAGTCGGATGGCGCGGCTCATAGAGGCCCAGTTCGCCGCCACCGGGAAGCTTGATCGCGGTGACCGAACCCCATCGCTCCTCTTTCACGGGATGCGCGAATTCGGTGCCCTTGGCCTGCAGATCCTTCATGGTGTCGTGGAGGTTGTCGCACATCAGGTACAGCTCATAATGGGGTTTGCCGTCCGTCGGGTGAACGGCGAATTCGGCCGGCGGCAGCGCGAAAATCAGCCAACCATGTCCGGCGTCGGCGGAACTCAGCTGGAGTACGTCTTTAAAAAAGCCGCGAACTCTGTCTGCATCCTTGGCATAAAAAATCACATGGGATCCGTTGACCATTTCTGCTCCTTTCCGGGACTGTCCGCGCGACTTGGATTCATGTTAGCTGGCCCAACCCGCATCGTACGGCGATGGCCGCACCGCTGCAACCATCTGAATTCACGTCGAGGAAACATCTCAGCCGCCTTGCCGCTGGACGCTCGGCAGTCTATGATTTGAGTGATGAAACTCTGACCTCGGAAGCCTCGTCGCACGCGGCTTCACGCAAAGGACTCATATGCCTCCTGGACCAGGACCTGCAGCAACGCTTGAGAAAAGACCGCCCATCGCGGGAGTAAAGAATCTGGTGGCCGTCGCCAGCGGCAAAGGCGGAGTGGGAAAGACGACCGTCGCCGTGAATCTGGCGATTGCGCTGAAAACTCTCGGCTTTACGGTGGGCCTGCTCGATGCGGACGTGTACGGGCCGAATGTGCCGGTGATGCTCGGCACCAACGAACAGCCGCGCGCGGTGGATGACAAGACCATCATCCCCGTGGAAGCGTACGGCGTGAAAATGATTTCCATGGGCTTGCTGAATCCCGGCGATAAGCCGCTGGTGTGGCGCGGGCCGATGTTGCACAGCGTGATGCAGCAATTCCTGCGCAGCGTGCAGTGGGGCGCGCTTGATTATTTGATCGTGGATTTACCTCCCGGAACCGGCGACGTGCAGCTTTCGTTGATTCAAAGTGTTTCGGTGACGGGTGCGGTGGTGGTGACGACGCCTTCCATCGTGGCTTTGGCCGACGTGCGCAAGGCCGTCGAGATGTTTCGCCAGGTGAACGTGGAGCTTCTGGGCGTCGTGGAAAACATGAGTTACTTCAATTGCCCGCATTGCAACGGGCGCATTGACGTGTTCGGCCACGGCGAAGGGCAGCACATGGCCAAAGATTTCGGCTTGCCGTTTCTTGGGGAGATTGAGATTGACCCGCAGATTCGGATCGGCGGCGATACCGGCAAGCCGGTGGCGTCGCTGGGCGAGGACGCGCCTGGCGGCAAGAGCGTTTATGCGGTCGCGCGCAATGTGATCGCGCGGCTGGAAATTGTGAATGCTTCGGCTGGCGCGCCTGTGGTGCAGATATTGTGATTTGATTTTTCTGCGGCGCCTCACCTAGGAACAAAATCGTACCTTGAACCTCAATCAGGAGTGGTACCTTGCAGCGCAGCTATAAGGGGCAAATGCCGCGCATCGCGACCAGCGCTTATATTGATCCGCAGGCCGTCGTGATTGGCGATGTCGTGATCGGCGAGGATTCCAGCGTATGGCCTTGCGCTGTGATTCGCGGCGACGTGCATTTCATTCGCATCGGAGCGCGCACGAATATTCAAGATGGTTCGATCTTGCATGTGATGCGCGATACGAATGCGTTGCTGCTGGGCGACGACGTTACCGTGGGGCACAGCGTCACCTTGCATGGCTGCACGATTGAGTCGCGATGCCTGATCGGGATGGGCAGCATCATCCTGAATGGCGCCGTGATTGGCACCGGTTCGATTATTGCGGCTGGGACGCTGGTGCCGGAGCGGACGATTGTTCCGCCGGGCAGCCTGATGATGGGCCAGCCCGCGAAGCTGCGTCGCGCGCTGGGCGCTGAAGATCTGGATTCGATTGATGCTTACGCGCGGCGTTACGTTGAGTACAAGGAAACCTATCGCGCCGAGGAACGGATGCAGGGGAACAAGGAGACAGGGAACTAGCATTGCCAGAGAAACGACAATACCGTGCCATTAAAGGCACCCGCGACATACTCCCGCCGGATTCGGCGCTGTGGAACTGGTTTGAGCAGACCGCACGCGAAGTATTCGAATCTTACAATTTCCGCGAAATCCGCTTGCCGATTTTCGAGCAGACAGAATTATTTGCGCGATCCGTGGGCACGGAAACCGACATCGTATCGAAAGAAATGTTCACGTTCCGTCTTCCCGACGGTTCGGAACGCTTGGCACAAGAGGATACAAGTATTTCGCAGGCGGGCGACCAAGTATCGCTGCGTCCCGAAGCGACGGCTAGCACGATGCGCGCTTACATCGAACACAACTTGCAGGCGCTGCCCGGGAACGTGAAACTTTATTGTATAGGCCCGATGTTTCGGCGCGAGCGGCCGCAGAAGGGGCGCTACCGGCAGTTCTACCAGGTGAACGCAGAAATTCTAGGGCAGTCGGACGCGCCGGCGATTGACGCTGAGCTGCTGGAAATGTTGCTGCTGTTCTTCGCGCGCGTGGGGTTGACGCGCACGACGCTCTACGTCAATTCGATTGGCGACAAGAATTGCCGGCCGCAGTACGTCGAATTGTTGCACCAGGAACTGCTGAAGGTTAAGGATCAGCTTGGGCCGGATTCCCAGCGGCGCATCGAGACCAATCCGTTGCGCGTGCTGGATTCGAAATTGCCGCAGGAACAGGAAATTATCGGCAAACTGCCGCGCATCTCCGATCATCTGTGCGTTGATTGCCGCGAGCATTTCGCGAAACTGAAAGCTGAGTTGAAACTGCGCGGAATTGCGTACCAGGAAAATTGGCGGCTGGTGCGCGGGCTGGACTATTACACACGCACGACGTTTGAGGTAATCGCCGAGGGGCTGGGGTCGCAGAATGCTGTCTGTGGCGGCGGACGCTACGATGGGCTGGTCGAACTTCTCGGTGGTCCGCCGACGAAGGGGATCGGGTTTGCGATCGGCAGCGACCGCGCGATTCTTTCGATACAGGAGTCTGGTAATTTACGCCCTCTGCCTGTCTTGGATGTGTTCGTTGCCTGGATGGGAGAGCCGACCTACCCGACCGCGGTGGGCCTTGCGAGAAAACTGCGCGAGTCGGGCCTTTCGGTCGAGCTGCCCGGCGAAGAAATGAAATTCAAGAAGTCGCTCAATCTGGCGGACAAGCTCGGCGCGCGCTACGCCTTGATTATTGGCAGTGACGAAGTCATGTCGGGCAATTTCACGCTAAAACGGCTGGCCGACGCGGATCAGAAGAAGCTTTCCCAATACGAACTGCTAGAATATCTGGAATCCGAAAAACGCGGCACGCGGGGCTGAGGCTAGGATCGCAACGTCAGGGTAATGCGCAGCCAGCGCCGGTGAAAGGGAACCCCATCTTGCTCGATGCACTCGAAAATTTGAAACGCACCAACTATTGCGGCGAGCTGCGCGCCTCGGACGCTGACAAAGACGTGGTTCTGATGGGCTGGGTCCATCGCCGCCGCGATCTGGGCCAACTGATCTTCATTGATCTGCGCGACCGCGCGGGCCTGGCGCAGATCGTGTTCAACAAGGAACTGCATCCGGAAGCGCACAAAAAAGCCGAAGAATTGCGCTCGGAATTCGTGGTGGCTGTTGAGGGCAAGGTGATTCGCCGCCAGAAGTCCAATCCCGAAATTGCGTCCGGAGAAGTGGAAGTGATGGCCACGCGCTTGCACATTTTGAATAATTCCAAGACACCGCCCTTTCAAATTGAAGAAGAAGTGACGGCGAGCGAAGAAACCCGCTTGCGGCACCGCTACCTGGATCTGCGTCGGCCGCGACCGCACCGCAACATCGAGCTGCGGCACAGGATTCTTTTCGAGATACGCAAGACGCTCGACAGTCTGGGCTTTTTCGAAATCGAAACGCCGATGCTGACGCGCTCGACGCCCGAAGGCGCGCGGGACTACCTGGTGCCGAGCCGCGTCCATCCAGGCCAATTTTATGCGTTGCCGCAATCGCCACAAATCTTCAAGCAGATCCTGATGATTTCGGGCATGGACCGCTATTTCCAGATCGTGCGCTGCTTCCGCGACGAAGACTTGCGCGCCGACCGCCAGCCGGAATTTACGCAACTGGACCTGGAAATGTCGTTCCCGCGCCAGCAGGACATTTTCGAGGTGATCGAACTCGTGATGATTGGCGCACTGGAAGTGGTCGGTGTGAAAGCGCAGGGCCCGTTTCGTCATCTCGATTACAAGGAAGCGCTGCGGCGCTATGGTTCGGACAAGCCGGACTTACGTTTTGGCATGGAGCTGCAGAACGTGACGCAGCATTTCGAGTCGGCGCGCGCAACGATTCATTTTGAAGGAAATGTACAGGGGCTGGTTGCTGCGGGCGCGGCGGGCTGGTCGCGCAAACAGCTCGATGAGTTGGGCGAAATCGCGAAATCCGCCGGAGCGCGCGGCGTTTACACTGTGAAAGTGACAGCCGAAGGAATCAGCTCGCCGCTCGAAAAAACTCTGGGCGCAGATGGGCTGAAGAAATTGGCCCAAGGAGTTGGCGCGAAAGCTGGCGACCTGATTGTTGCCGTCGCCGCGAAGGAGCAAATCGCGCACACCGATACTTCCTTACACGTTGCCGGACAAGTTCGCCTCTACCTGGGCGACAAGCTCAACCTGATTGACCGCGCAAAATGGGAATTCGCCTGGATTACCGGTTTTGCGCTCTTTGAATGGAGCGAAAGCGACAAGCGCTGGGTCAGCGCGCAGCATCCTTTCACCGGGATCTTCGAGGAAGACCTGGACAAGCTGGAAACCGCCCCGTGGGAGTGCCGGTCGAAGGGCTACGACCTGGTGCTGAATGGCGTCGAGCTGGGCTCCGGAAGCATACGAATCCATCGCCAGGACGTGCAGGCGCGCATGTTCCAGGCGCTGGGGCTGAGCGAGGAGACGGCTCGGCAGCGGTTCGGCTTTTTCCTCGACGCGCTCACCTACGGCACGCCCCCGCACGGCGGAATAGCGCTGGGTCTTGACCGCGTGGTGATGCTGCTAGCCGGAGAAAAATCCATACGCGAGGTGATCGCCTTCCCGAAGACAACCGCGGCGCAGGACTTGATGGCCGAGTCGCCTTCGGCGGTGGGCACCGATCAACTCAACGACCTGGGGATCGCTATCAAGCAAGCGGAAGCAGGGATGACGGCAAAGAAGGACGCATGATGTTGTATCGAGCGCCGATGGGCGCATCCATTGCAACGTTTCCGGGTACGGGGTATGCCGGTCCGCGCTCCGCGAGTCATCGCCCATGAGCCGAATCCGCATACTTCCGGAAACAGTCGCTAATAAAATTGCAGCTGGAGAAGTGGTCGAGCGTCCGGCGTCCGTCGTAAAGGAATTGCTGGAAAACGCCTTGGACGCAGGCGCGCGTTCCATTCGCATCGAAACGGAATCGGGAGGCAAGAGGCTGATCCGAGTGATTGACGACGGTTGCGGCATGAATCATGACGACGCGCTGCTGGCTTTCGAGCGCCACGCGACCTCTAAACTACGTACCGCGGATGACTTGCTTTCGATTGCCACGCTTGGTTTTCGCGGAGAGGCTCTTCCTACCATCGCCGCCATCTCGCGCCTGCTGCTGGAAACGCGCGACGCCGATGACGGAGAGGGAACGCGGATCGAATTCGCCGGGGGCAAACTTCTGAGCGTCAAGCCCGTGGGCGTCCCGGTGGGAACTTCCATTAGCGTGGCGGACATTTTCTATGCCGTGCCGGCCCGGCGCAAATTTCTGAAATCGGAAACCACCGAGCTGGGCCATATCGCTTCGCTGGTGACGCACTATGCGCTCGCGCATCCCGACCGGCATTTCCTGCTGAAGACGCCCTCGCAGGAAATCCTGAATTGCTCGCCGGTGGAAAAACTGGCGGATCGCGTGTATCAGATTTTTGGCCGCCAGTCGCTGGAGGAACTCACGGAAATTCCGGCCTCGGAAGCTGCGGTGCGCGGCGCCATTACCGAGCCGCCGCTGGAAGCGGAAGAACGCGCCGCCACGCTGCGCGTCAGCGGATTCACTTCGCGTCCCGAAGTGCAGCGCAGCAATCGCAACGGCATTTACATTTTTGTGAACCGGCGGCTGGTGCGCGACCGTTTGCTGCTGCACGCGATCAGCGAAGCCTATCGCAACATTGTGCCGCCCGGCGTTTTTCCAATGGTGCTGCTGTTTCTGGATATGCCTTACGAGGAAGTGGACGTGAACGTGCACCCGGCGAAAATCGAGGTGCGCTTTCGCCATCCGCAGTTCGTGCATGATTTCACGCGCGACGCAATACGACAGGCGCTTTCTGTGGCGCGGCCGATTCCTGGATTTCCAGCAGCGCGCGCGGCGACTGCTGCTGCGACAGCTACCAGATCTGCACCGGCGAATGGGGGCTCAACGGCGTTTGCTGCCGGGGCGGCGGCGATTGATCCAGCCTTCCTTTCATCGGCGATTCCGGGATCGTTGCCGGGTCCGCCACGCGCGGTGATTCCTACCTCTTTTGGCGATGTGGCCGGCGCAGCAGCAGGATTTGAATGGACCGGCGCGCCTGACCGGCTGATTTCGCGGCGGCTGCAATTCGACGCTACGGGCGCGAGCGATTTTTCACTCGGTGCGCAGGATTGCACTGCGGCAGTCGCCGGCGAGGGCTTCCGCGCCGCCGAAACTCCCGCTGCGCTGCCCAGCGTGGAAGACATCGCCGACCTGAAGCCTTTGGGCCAGGTAAGCAGCAGCTTCATTGTTGCGGTGAATGGCGAAGGATTGTGGATCATTGATCAGCACGTGGCGCATGAGCGCGTGCTGTTCGAACAGCATTTGCGCGCGCGCCGTGAAGGCGAACTCGGCGGGCAACGATTGCTGGTGCCGCTGATCGTCGAACTGAATCCGCGGCAGCTGGCGATTTTCGAGCAGATCGGTGAAGAGTTGCGCGCCAATGGTTTCGAAGCGGAGCTGATGGGCGCGCGCAGCGTCGCGATTCAGGCCGCGCCCGCGGGCATCACCAGCGGAGATGCCGAGCGTCTGCTCTGCGAAATTTTGGACGGCATCGCGCGCGAGAATCAGGCGATCTCGATTGATTCGCTGCAGGCCAAGATTGCCGCTTCCACCTCCTGCCACGCCGCCATCAAGGTGAATACGCCGCTGGACCCGGCAAAGATGGAATGGCTGCTCGGCGAACTGGCCAAGACCGAGCACCCGATGAGCTGTCCACATGGACGCCCGGTCGTGCTGCGTTATTCCGTGCGCGAAATCGAGCGCGCCTTCAAACGGATTTGACGGCGCGTTTCAGCCTGAATGGGAAGCCGAACTCCGGCCCGCGAGCGACCTGTTGAAAAAACTCATTATCGCCATTGACGGGCCCGTCGGTTCGGGCAAGAGCACGCTGGCGCGGCGCGTGGCTGAGCTGCTGGGCTACGTGTACGTGGACACGGGGGCGATGTACCGCGCGCTGGCGTTCAAAGCGCTGCGCAACGGCCTAGTACTCGATGGACACGATGAGGAATTGGTCGCGCTCGCGCGCGCAACGCGAATTGACCTTCGCGCGGAAGACGGCACGCAGCGCGTGCTTCTCGACCAGCATGATGTGACTACCGCGATTCGGACGCCCGAAGTTTCCCAGGCTGCGTCAAAGATTGCCGTGAATGCCGGAGTGCGCCAGGTTCTGGTCGCCGAGCAGCGCCGCGCGGGCGAGCAGGGCGGCGTAGTGATGGAAGGGCGGGACATCGGCAGCGTGGTCTTTCCCGACGCACAGCTGAAAATTTTCCTGACCGCTTCGCCGGAAACGCGCGCGGAGCGGCGCTGGCGCGAGCATCAACAGAAGGGCGATGCGATTGACCTGCAGCGCACGCTGGACGAAATTCGCGAACGCGATCTCCGCGACCTGCAGCGCTCGACTTCGCCGCTGGTGCGCGCCGCCGACGCCGTGGTGGTGGACAGCACAGCGATGGAGCCGGAAGAAGTGGCGCGCCTGGTGGTGTTGCTTGCGAAAGAGCAGCCCGCGGCAAGTGCAAACTAGTTGAGCGAAAGATTCATCGCCAGCCGAACTGCTCGTGTGGGCGGCAACGCCCGCAGAGCGTCGTAGCGGTTTTCCGGGCCGGAGCGGAAGAGCAATGCGAAGCGGTAGACGACGCGCGCGGAATGGAAGATCGGCTGGCGAGCCAGAAAACGCTGCACGCGTTCCTGCTTCCCTTTGTGCGCCCGTGCTGCCATGCGGGAAGGGGGAAAAGGGCACGCGCCCTGTGAACAGACTGCGGTTACGCCGGACTCGACATGGAAGCCAGGAATTCGCCGTTGGTCTTGGTTTTGGACAGACGTCCGAGCAGAAGCTCCATGGCTTCCACCGTTGACAGAGGGCTCAGCACCTTACGCAACACCCAAATGCGATTCAATTCATCGGCGGGCAGCAGGAGTTCGTCTTTACGCGTTCCGGAACGGTTGATGTCAATGGTCGGAAACACGCGCTTGTCCACCAGGCGGCGATCCAGATTGATTTCCATGTTGCCGGTGCCTTTGAATTCTTCGAAGATGACGTCGTCCATGCGGCTGCCGGTATCAATCAAGGCGGTAGCGATGATGGTGAGCGAGCCGCCTTCTTCCACATTGCGGGCGGCGGCAAAAAACCGGCGCGGGCGCTGCAGGGCATTGGCGTCAATACCGCCGGAGAGTACTTTTCCCGACGGCGGCGTGACGGCATTGTAGGCGCGGCCCAGACGGGTGAGCGAATCCAGCAGGATTACCACGTCGCGTTTGTGCTCCACCAGACGCTTGGCCTTTTCCAGCACCATTTCGGCGACTTGAATGTGACGTTGCGGCGGTTCGTCGAACGTGGAGCTGATCACTTCACCCTTCACGGTGCGTTGCATGTCCGTGACCTCTTCCGGGCGCTCGTCAATCAACAGCACGATCAACGCGACTTCAGAATGGTTCGTGGTAATCGAATTCGCGATGGATTGCAGCATCATCGTTTTTCCGGTGCGTGGCGGAGCGACGATCAAGCCGCGCTGCCCCTTGCCGATGGGGCAGAGCATGTCCAGCACTCGTCCCGTGAGATTTTCCTTAGTGGTTTCCAGGCGGATGCGATCGGCCGGATACAGCGGCGTCAGGTTGTCGAAAAATATCTTGCTGCGCGCAACTTCCGGGTCTTCGAAGTTGACGGCTTCCACCTTGATCAGCGCGAAGTAGCGCTCGCCGTCCTTGGGAGGACGCACTTGGCCGGAAACGGTGTCGCCGGTGCGCAGATCGAACTTGCGGATTTGCGATGGCGAGACGTAAATGTCGTCCGGGCCCGGGAGATAATTGTATTCGGGCGCGCGCAGGAAGCCGAAGCCATCCGGCAGGCATTCCAGCACGCCTTCGGAGAAGATCAGGCCGTTCTTTTCCGTCTGGGCGCGGAGGATCTGGAAGATCAACTCCTGCTTGCGCATGCCCGAGGCGCCGGGAATGTTCAACTCCTTAGCTACCTTCGCCAGGTCGGTGATGTTCTTGTCTTTCAGTTCTGCAAGGCTAATGCTCATCGATTTCGTTCCTTCTCAAGCCTGGTTTTCAGGCAGATTGATTTCTGAATGGATTACGGGCGGGCGCAAATTCGAACCTGCCACTCTTTTGCAACTTAAAAAACGGGAAAACCTACAGACAACCGGAAACCTCTGGCCGCGGGCCAAGCCTGCTGATCAATGTGAGGAAGGACCAGAGGGTTTCAATTGGTTAGTTCATTGTCCTGCGCGACGTCCGCGCCGAACTCGGGTTCGACTCCTGCAACCGGTGGGTGGCCGGGAATCGGTAGCGGATGCTCCAGCGCGATCTGCAGCACGTCGTCCATGGACTCGACGAAATGAATGGACATCTGCGACTGGATGTCCGGCGGGATATCCGCCAGATCTTTTTCATTGTCCTTCGGCAGAATAATGGTGCGCAGGCCGAGGCGGTGCGCCGCCAGCAACTTTTCTTTCACTCCGCCGATGGGCAGCACCTTGCCGCGCAAGGTGATTTCGCCGGTCATGGCGATGTCGCAGCGTACAGGAATTTTGGTCAACGCGCTGACGATGGAGGTGCAAATGGTGATGCCGGCCGAAGGTCCGTCTTTCGGTATGGCTCCCTCGGGTACGTGCATGTGAATGTCCAGATGGCGATAGAAATCCTTGGGCAGGCTGAAAAGATGGCCGCGCGAGCGAATGTAGCTCATCGCGGCTTGCGCCGATTCCTGCATCACGTCGCCGAGTTTTCCGGTAAGAGTTAGACGGCCGCGGCCCTGCATCAGCGTGGCTTCGGTCGAGAGCACTTCGCCGCCGACCTCGGTCCAGGCCAGGCCCGTGGTGAGGCCGATTTCGTTCTTCTTTTCCGCGAGGAAGTCGCGGTACTTCAAGATGCCGAGATAGTCGTTCAGGTTCGCCGGAGTGACTTCCACGGCGACGTCTTTACCTTCGGTGACGACTTTGCGCGCCACTTTGCGCGAAATGTTAGCCAGTTCGCGGTTCAGATTGCGCACGCCTGCTTCGCGCGTGTAATGGCGGATGGTGCTCTTGATGGCATCGTCGGTGATTTTCAGCTGACTTTTCGCCAAGCCCGTGGCTTCCAGCTGCTTGGGAATCAGGTAGCGCGTGGCGATCTGATATTTTTCGTGCTCGGTGTAGCCGGGGATGCGCAGCACTTCCATGCGATCCTGCAGCGGCTGCGGAATGGTATGCAGCACGTTGGCGGTGCATACGAACATGACCTTCGAGAGATCGTATTCCACGTCCAGGTAATGATCGGTGAAGGCGTGATTCAGTTCGGGGTCCAGCACTTCCATCAACGCTGCGGAAGGATCGCCTCGGAAATCCATGGACATCTTGTCCACTTCGTCCAGGACGAACACGGGATTGGTGGTGCCAGCCTTGCGCATCATCTGGATGATCTGGCCGGGCAGGGCGCCGATATAGGTGCGGCGGTGGCCGCGAATCTCAGCCTCGTCGCGCACGCCGCCCAGGGAGACACGCACGAATTTACGTCCCGTGGCGCGGCCGATGGACATCGCAAGGGAAGTCTTGCCGACGCCAGGAGGCCCGAGGAAGCACAGAATCGAACCTTTGGGATTCTTCACCAGCTGTCGCACGGCGAGATACTCGAGGATGCGGTCCTTAATCTTGTCCAGGCCGTAATGATCTTCGGAGAGAATTACTTCGGCGCGCTTGATATCGCGAATTTCCTTGGAGCGCTTCTTCCAGGGCACCGCCAGCAGCCAGTCCAGATAGTTGCGCGATACCGTGGATTCGGCGGACATCGGCGGCATCATTTCCAGGCGCTTCAGTTCCTGCATGGCCTTTTCCTGCGGTCCTTCGGGCATGCCGGATGTTTCGATTTTCTTTTTCAGCTGCTCGATTTCGTTGGCTTCGCCGCGGCCGAGCTCTTTCTGAATGGCTTTGAGCTTTTCGTTGAGGTAATACTCTTTCTGCGCGCGTTCCATCTGACGCTTCACGCGGGTATTGATCGAGCGATCCACGTTCAGTTTTTCGATTTCGACTTCCAGAATATCGGCGATGCGGTTTAGGCGCTCCAGCGGCTCGAAAAGTTCCAGCAATTCCTGCTTTTCTTCCACAGGGATCTGCAGGTTCGCGGAGATTGCATCGGAAAGCTTTCCGGCGTCTTCCACGCGCACGGCCGCGATCATGGTGTCGTAGTTCAAGCTCTGCGACAGCTTCACGTACTGCTCGAAAAGCCCGGTGACGCGTTCAGAAGCCTGCTGCAACTGCGGGGAAGGCTCGGTCTTGGAAGTCACCACGCGGATCGAAGCCCGAAAAAAGCCTTCGTCGCTGGTGATCTGCACGATCTTGGCGCGCTCGGTGCCTTCCACCAGCACTTTGATGTTGCCGTCGGGCAGCTTCACGCTCTGCACGATGTTCGCCAGCGTGCCTACCTGGTAGATTTCTTCCGGCTTGGGGTCGTCCACCGACGCATCATGCTGCGTGACCAGGAAAATCTTCTTGTCGCCGGCCAGCGCGTCTTCCAGCGCACGCACCGACGCTTCGCGCCCCACGATGAAGGGGTGCATCATCTCCGGGAAAATCACCATTTCCCGCACCGGCATCATTGGTACGCGCTTGATTTCGCCTTTTTCGCGATTGAACATCGAGTCCTTTTGTCTCCCGGTACGCTAGCCCGCTTTTTCCAGCAGGCTCCAATTGATTTCGCGTCCCTTGACCATGTCTGCCGTTACGACGAAGTCACGCAACTTACGCTGCGCCGGCAGGTGATACATCATCTCCAGCATCAAGTCTTCCAGAATCATACGCAGGCCGCGCGCGCCCACTTTGCGTTGCAGCGCCAGTTCCGCCACGGTGTCCAGCGCGTCGTCCGTGAAACGCAGCCGCACATTTTCAAATTCAAAGAGCCGCTGGTATTGCCGCACCAGCGCGTTCTTCGGTTCGGTGAGAATGCGCACCAGCGCTGATTTATCCAGATCACTCAGCACGCCCACCACCGGCAAGCGTCCCACAAACTCCGGGATCAAGCCGTAGCGAATCAGATCGGTCGGCTGCGCCTGCTCCAGCATTTCAATATTGCGCCGCGATGCCGTCGTGACCTGGGCATCGGCCTGGAACCCCAGCGATTTATGCCCCACGCGCCGTTCGATAATCTTTTCCAGTCCGACGAAAGCCCCGCCGCAGATGAACAGAATATTGGTCGTGTCCACCGGCGTAAATTCCTGGTGCGGGTGCTTGCGTCCGCCCTGCGGCGGCACGTTGGCAACCGTGCCCTCCAGAATCTTCAGCAGCGCCTGTTGCACGCCTTCGCCGGATACGTCGCGGGTAATCGAAGGGTTTTCGTCCTTCTTCGAGATCTTGTCAATCTCGTCGATATATATGATGCCTTGCTGAGCCTTTTGGACGTCTCCATCGGCAGCTTGCAGCAGCTTGAGGATGATGTTCTCGACGTCTTCGCCGACGTAACCGGCTTCGGTTAACGTTGTGGCGTCCACGATCGCAAACGGCACGTCCAGCATGCGCGATAGCGTCTGCGCCATCAGCGTCTTGCCGGTTCCCGTAGGACCGACCAGCAGAATGTTGGACTTCGCCAGCTCCACGTCACCCGGCTGTTTGTTCAGGAAGATGCGCTTGTAGTGGTTGTAAACCGCGACCGCGAGCTTCTTCTTGGTCTTGTCCTGCCCGATGACGTAGCCGTCCAGAAACGCCTTGATCTCGGGAGGCCGGGGCAGACGCCGGTTGGCCGGGCTGGACTGCTCGCGCTTCTCGTCCTCGAGAATCTGCTGGCAGACGCCCACGCACTCGTTGCAAATGTACGAGCGCGGATATTCAGATGGAGAACTGATCAGCTTCTCCACCTGCTCCTGCGTTTTATGGCAGAAGGAACAGCGTAACGGCTCTTCCGGTGTGAACCGTTTCACTGATTAGGCTCCCTCGAATCGGATTTCACCACACCCTTGACGAATCTATCTCGTATTCTAAATCGGAATCCGGCCGGGCGGCAGGGAATCATCTGTTTGGATACTAACCCTTTGGAACGGCGATTACCTGTGCTTCGTAATGATTTCGTCTACGATGCCGTACGCCTTCGCCTGTTCGGCCGTCATGATGAAATCGCGCTCCACGTCTCGCTCGATTTTTTCCAGCGTTTGCCCCGTGTGTCCGGCCAGCAGCTTATTGAGCGATTCGCGCGTGCGGATGATCTCCTTCGCGTGAATATCGATGTCCGTCGCCTGGCCTGACAGGCCGGACATCCAGGGCTGGTGAATCAACACTCGTGAATTCGGAAGCGCATAGCGCTTCTTCGGCGTGCCGGAGGCGAGCAACACGGCCGCGATCGAGGCTGACTGGCCGATGCAGTAGGTCACCACGTCGGGACGCACAAACTGCATCGTGTCGTAAATCGCCATGCCGGCCGAAATCGAGCCGCCCGGCGAATTGATGTACACCGAAATGTCTTTCTCGGGATCTTCCGACGCAAGAAACAGCAGCTGCGCGGTCACCAGATTCGCCACATGATCGTCAATCGGCGTGCCGATAAAAATAATGTGATCCTTCAGCAGCCGCGAATAAATGTCATATGCCCGCTCGCCGCGGTTCGTCTGTTCGACGACCATCGGAACGAGGGTGGTGGCGTACGGAGTCGCGTCGTCTGTATATTTCATTGGAGGTGTCTTTGCGCGCTGAGGAGCCCGAACCAGATATTACTCTTCACGTTTGGCTGTCTTCTCGATTCGGGTATTGCTGTGGAGCCACTCGATTGTTTTATCGCTTCGCAACTTCGACTTCATCCTATCGAGCGCTCCCTGCTTTGTCAAGCGAGCCCGCAGCGACGTTGCCGATTCGCCACTGTGTTCCGCCAGCGCATTTATTTCCTTTTCGACGTCTTCGTCGGTTGCTTCGATTTTTTCCGCGTCCGCGATGCGATCAATGATCAGCTCGGCCTTCACGTCGTCCACCGCGCGGTCGTGCTGGCCTTTGCGGAGCGACACCCAATCCACGTTCACCGCGCGCGGGTCCACTCCCTGGGATGCCAGTGACCGGACCGTACGTTCCAGCCGCACGTCCATTTGATGCTCGACCAGCGCATCGGGAACCGGAAAATCATGCTTTTTCACCAGCGTTTCCAGGATCTTCTCGCGCGCTTGCGCCGACTGCCGCGCTTCCTTTTCCGCTTCCAGGTTATCCTGAATTTTCTTGCGCAGCTCGGCGACCGTGGTGACGCCGCCCGCTTCCTTGGCGACCTCTGCCGCGAATTCGTCGTTCACTTCGGGGAGCTTCTTTTCCTTGATCGCCTGCACTTCTACCGTGTAATCGTAAGTCTTGCCCTTGAGCTTCTCGTCCGGATAATCCTCAGGATACTTGGCCTGGAATTTCTTGGTCTCGCCAGGATTGGCGCTGCGCAGATTTTCGGTGAAGCTCTCCAGCGTTTCGTCGGCGCCGATGTGGCACATGATGTTGTCGGCCTCGACGGGATCCCCGCCGTCTTCCGGCATGCCGGAAAGCTTGATCAGTGCATAGTCGCCGTCTTTCGCCGCGCGGCCTTCTACGGGAACGAACGTTGCGGCACGCTCGCGCATTTCTTTGATGGCTTCGTCGACCTTGGCGTCGCCGGCGTCCATTTCATCCACCTGAACTGCCAGGCCTTTGTATTCGCCCAACTCGAATTCCGGTAGCACTTCGAACACTGCACGGAATTTGAGCGGCTCGCCTGCTTTGAATTCGACCTTATCCACTTCGGGGCGGGTTACTGGGATCAGTTTCTTCTCGTCGAGCGCCTTTTCCAGGTATTCCGGCACGAGCGATTGCACGACTTCGCCTTGGATATCTTCGGCGAAGCGGCGGCGGATCAGCGTCACGGGCGCCTTGCCCGGACGAAAGCCGGGAATGCGCGCCACACGCGCCAGATCGCGCTCCACTTTCTGGCTGGCTTTGCTGACGACCTCGGCTGGAATTTCCAGCTCGATTTCGCGTTTACAGGTTGCTTCGGTCATGGGATTTTTTGCAGGGGTAAGGACCGCGGAACACCCTGTTTCCAATCTGCCTTTCGCCTGTTCGAAATTCGAGAGGGAGGACGGCAGGGAAGTGCGGCTAAACGCAACCGCATCAGAACCTCTAGTATAAAGAAACTGAAAGCGCACGTCAACGACGATTGGGATGGAAACGAAATTTGGACTTGCCTGCGCTGCGTGCGGCGCCGCTCGTTCGCCCCGGCGTATTTGCCGCTAATTCGGGAACACGCGCTATACTGCCAGCGGGGAGGGCCAAGATGAATCAGCCAAACGAAGACGCCGCCGCGCAATTGAAGCGCGAACATGAGGCCGCCAAGCAGAGATTAGAATCGCTGCGGGAAGAGGCGCGCAAGCTGGGCCAGGAATTCGAAGAGAAACTGAAACCAGAAATATTGGAAGCCGAAGTGGAGCTGACCCGCTTGAGCGGCATGCTGGGACAAATCGGGCTGTAGCGATTCGCGGGGAGCAGAAGAACTCGCAAGATAGAGTACGGAAGAAGGCAAACTGACCGTTGAACGAGTGAATTGCATTTCATCCATACTGGCGAACTACGCTAACAACTCTTAGGGACGAAAAATCCCATGTTCTCGGCGACCATCTTCCGCCCGCTTGGTAAATACTGTAACCGGACTGTTGTACTGGTCATTACCTCGCGGGTTTAAGCGCGAACACCACAGCAATTGTGGTCTGCACTTCAACTGGTTCTCCGTTCAGCATCTTCGACCTATACCGCCACTTCTTGACCGCCTTTTCCGCCGATTTCGCCAGACGCGCATCCCCATCGAGCACGGTCACGCCCTGCAAGGTTCCATCCTTCGCTATAGTCGCGCGCACATGCACCGTGCCTTGGAGCCCCTCTCTCTTCCAAGCAGCCGGATAATCAGGTGGCACTTGGTGAATCAGAACGGCCGGTTGGACATCCTGCTCAGCCTTCGATGGGTCTTGTGCGAAACACAGCGAGGCTGCCAGAAGCAGAGCCAGCCAAGCAATCCCGGCCCTAGGAAGAATCCTAGCGTCGCTCTTGTTGACAGTATTCACAGCGGTACACTTTTTCCAACCTTCCGCGATTTTCGCTGACCAAACTTGACTGTTCCCGACTTCCCTATCCCGTGAAACATCAGCGAAACCCGCATAAACATTGGCGGTTATGAGAAGGTCTGCGGAAGAAGGGACTCGAACCCCTACGGCCTTTCGGCCACCAGCTCCTAAGGCTGGCGCGTCTGCCAATTCCGCCACTTCCGCGGTGGAATCACGAGTATAACATTGCAGACAGCTCCGTAAACGCCTCGGACCGACCCGGGTTAGAGGCAGGTCGATCCGTGCCAAAGCTAGCGAAACCGAGCAACCTAGGCGTCGTCACGAATGTCGACCCAGAAGATAGGCTTCCCAAGCCTCGGAGCGCCAGTATCGAATCCGATTCAGGGATTGCTCTAGCCTTGCTTTTGCGAACACGAGCCTTCTTGACCTTTCGGTGGCCCTTCTCGCGCTTCCGTTTAGGCATGGCTGGCCCCGCGGTGCTTCGGTCGTATTCTCAGCACCTTCCTCTTTGCATCGGGGGGCGGATGATGCCTTTTCTCTCTCCGATCTTAGCGACCACGGCGGATTTTTTCTTTGCGCTTGCGGCGGCCGCGTGCTTTTGTTAGGCTGCGCGGCAAATGCCACACTGGAGCGCCAATACCTCGGGAGGAACCTCGTGCCACATTGCACTAAGTGCGGAAACATGGTTGCCGACAACGTGGGGTTCTGCCCCAGTTGCGGAACACCGCAGGCGGGGGGAGTAACGACTGCCATGGCTCCCGCTGCGAGCACGCAATCCGGTCTCTCGGAAAATGTTGCCGGCTTGCTGTGCTATTTGCTGGGGTGGATCACCGGGCTGATTTTCTTTTTGATCGATAAGCGGCCGTTCGTCCGCTTCCACGCGGCGCAATCCATCGTCGTATTCGGTGGCCTCACGGTCATTCGCATCGTCCTTTCCATGCTCTTCATTTCCGGTGGACTCGCTGGGTTTTCCGCGGGCGTCGGAATCCTCTGGCTGGTCTCCCTCGTAGGCTTAGTTCTTTGGATATTG
>DATNLN010000144.1:0-3112 GCA_035602855.1 Candidatus Acidiferrales bacterium | reverse complement strand
TTATCTTAATGCCGCAGAACAGGCGAGGGATACGGATATTCGCCGAGGGCTTTGGCATCGCCATCGGCGAGAATTTCCACCATCCAATCGTAAAAATAATCCACCGGATGATCCTGAATCGCGCGAAAGCGGCGGTCGTATTCCTTGCGTGCTTTGTCAATATCCACGCGCAGCCGGAGGCAGATGTCCTTGTGCTCGCGGCCCAGCCGAACTTCTTTTGGCTGCAGCAGCTTGATGTCCTGCATCGCAACTTTGGCTACGCGATTCGCGCGGCGATGCAGTTCCTGTTCTTCCCGGGGAAGATTGGCGAGTTCGAAAGCTTCTTCGGCAACTTCTGCTTCCGGAGGCGGCGCGGGAGGGACAGACGCTACTTCGGGAACTACGTTCAATACCTCCTCGGGCTCTTCCACCCATTCCAGTTCGGCTTCGGGCGACGGTGGGACGGCAGCCGCAAAGTTGACCGGAGCGGCGGCCGGTGCGGCGGGTTCCTCAGCTTCCACGGTTTCGCGCGCGGATTCCGGCGCGGGTTGCTCTTCTGGCACTTCTTCTGACACATCCTCGACTGCTTCCTCCGGCTCTGCCACTGCCGCCGTGGAAGATGCACCAGCAAATTCGTGTTCGTCGGAGGAGTGCTGATCGCGCGGATTGAGCGCTACGGCTACGAAATTCGAAAGAACAGAAAGTCCGGCAGCCAGCGCCGCGGCCGCGGTTTGCGAGCGCAACAAGGCGGGCAACGCGTTGCTTGGCCGGCTGGAGCTGCAGGCGGCGACCAGATCGCCATAGGCGTGATGTAACTCGTCCGCAGTGCGCTGCAGCGGGGCGAGGTTGTCGCGTAGAGCGCGCGAAACCGCCTCTTCCAGGGCTTGCTCGAGTGACGTTTTCCTTGGACTCAAAGGAATACCTGCCTCTTTTGAATTATGGAAACGGTAACGGGGGGTGTCAACTGCCATTACCGAACCGCGTGCCTGCCATGCAGCGGCAAGGCGAGAGGCGATCATGTCCGACCGTATTTGAAGAGTGTGCGAATTGGGACAGCGCGGTGTGCGCGCTGTGAGTACCATTTTCGCTATGCGCAATCGTTTGCGGCGGCGGCGTTTTGCCCCGGCGACGCAATAAGGGAGAATCAGAATGAAGAAATCGCTATTTACGGGCACGTTGTCACTGCTACTGCTGATCGGCGGGTGCTCCACCACCCCAGCAGCCGGTCCTGCGGGACCGCAGGGACCTCCGGGAGATCAAGGTGCGGCGGGTCAGGACAGAGATCGCGACAGGGATAGAGATCGCGACAGAGACCGCGACCGAGAGGCAGGCCGTCCAGGCGAGGCCCCGTCATGCCCGGCCGGACAGCATCCTGCCACAGACCACGACGGACGCGTGAGTTGCGTCAGAGACTAAATATTTGATGTGGTCTCGCTCAGCGCCCAGATGACATCGTGAGTAACGAATCGCGCGCAGCTGGGCTGGACTACCCCGCTACAGATCGCCGCGCTACCACTGTGTTCAAGTACCCTCTAAGGCGGAAGCGCGTGCATACGATGCAGCCGCGAGCTTGCGACCTTTGCACGCCAAATCGAATTCACAGTCGCGACCGCAAGACGGCCGCAATGCTGCGTGGGATTGCGGCGACCGTGAAGCACGGCGACACCGCGAGCGGCTTTTCATCAGGCGCATAGACGATGAGAGAGTCGCGAACCATTGTGGAATCGCAAAGGTTGTCACGTGAGTTCGTGCTGTTCGTGGCCTTGGCCGGAGAAAGGAACAAGCTTGCGGATAGTGCCAAGGATGTCTTGACGGACGCGTCCCGCGCCATGCGGATTCTGCTCCGCGATGAATTGTCAGATTTCGGAAACATCCTGTGCTTCGCCAGCGTGGAGTTGAAAGCCCTGGGTTGAGCTCATTTGGGAGGGCGCCGATTTAGCAGCTTCTACTCCCTCTGGTGCAAATCCTCGAAGAACGCCTCGCCGGCAATAGGATGAACGCGCCCACTCTTCGTGTCGTCGTAGCGAGCGTCGAACGGGATGCGGACATGGGCGACTTCGGCGAGGCATCCGGCCATCGCATCTTCCACAAGTTCGCCAGGGGGGCGACCGCTTCGTGACGCCAATTCGTTTAGGCGCGATTCTGTTTCAGGCTTAAGATGCACTTCCGTGCTCGTCAGTCGAAAGACGCGGTAGCCGTCCTGTCAAAAGTGTCTGCCAGTGAAGTGGGAGAAAACGAGAAATGCTGACGGCGGAAGAGATTAGAGCATTGTTGCAGATGCGGCCTCATCCGATCGAAGGCGGATATTTTGCCGAGACGCATCGCGGCGCGCCAGTCCTGCCGCAGAGCTTGCTGCCGGGCTATCCCGGGGATCGCGCGATTTCCACGGCGATTTATTATTTGCTTACGCCGGATACTTTTTCCGCGATGCACCGCGTGCGCGGCGACGAAATGTTTCATTTTTATCTGGGCGATCCGGTGGAAATGTTGCAGTTGAAAGCAGATGGCGGCGAAGTGGTTCTGCTGGGGCAGGACATCGCGGCGAGGATGCGTCTGCAGCACACTGTGCCAGGAGGAGTGTGGCAGGGCTCACGAGTTCGCGCCGGCGGGAAATACGCGCTGCTGGGGACGACCATGGCGCCGGGATTTGAGTATGAGGACTATGAAACCGGACAGCGGCAAGATCTGATCGTGCGGTATCCGGAGTTTTCAAACCTGATTGTATCGCTGACTCGCTAAAGGGCTCAGACCGGGGACATGCCTGACACCTTAGACCGCGCACATTGTTGCCACTTTTGTCTGCCGGACACCCCTGCGCGGATCTTGGTGCCGGTGTCGCGCCTCCGGGCGTTCGCGCGGACATTTCGACGAATCGTTTTGACCAACGATTTGGCGCGCCATTCCCTGAAG
Organism: Candidatus Acidiferrales bacterium; assembly: GCA_035602855.1. Lineage (GTDB taxonomy): Bacteria > Acidobacteriota > Terriglobia > Acidiferrales > UBA7541 > Palsa-295. The sequence goes on along the minus strand of DATNLN010000144.1, from coordinate 223 downwards.
TGATATTCTAGTGACGACCAACGGGGGCGCAACGGTTTCGACGGAAACTGTAGCGGCTCGAAGGCATGCCGGGACCCACCTGCCCGAAACATGGTGGAACAACACAACTGGCAACTCACAGTTGGCACTCGCAGCCTAACTTAAATTAGGCTACGCGCTCCCCCAGGCGTTACCTACGCGCGTGGGTCGGGGCGTCACACAGTAGGCTGGCTGTCGCGTTTCG
>DATNLN010000143.1:0-15592 GCA_035602855.1 Candidatus Acidiferrales bacterium | reverse complement strand
ATCCAACGTCAATCCCGCAAGTTTCAGCGCTTTGGGAATTGCGAATACCGGACCGATGCCCATTTCTTCGGGGGGACATCCGGCTGTGGCAAACGAGACGAAACGCGCGAGCGGTTTCAGTCCTAGCGAGCGGGCGCGATCGGCGCTCGTTACAACCGAAGCGGCGGCGCCATCGCTGGTCTGCGAGCTGTTCCCTGCCGTCACTACGCCCTGCATGTGAAACGCGGGCTTCAATTTCGCTAGAGCTTCAAGCGATGTGTCGGCGCGCGGGCCTTCGTCCGTGTCGAATGAAACTTTCACGGTTTTGGGCTTCGACGCCGTGGCTGCGCCGGCCGCAGCAGCTTCCAGGACGGTGTAACTCGCTTCCACCGGAACGATTTCATCTTTGAATTTTCCGGCGGCGACGGCGGCGAGCGCCTTTTGATGGCTGGCTAGCGAGAATTCATCGGACTGCTGGCGCGTGACGCCGTATTTCTTCGCCAGATTTTCCGCGGTGAGGCCCATGTTCAGATACGTGTCCGGATGGTTGTCGGTGAGCCATGGATTCGGTGAGATTTTATTCCCGCCCATGGGAATCATGGACATGGATTCGGCACCACCCGCGACAGCGACTTCTGCGCCGCCGGCAATGATCCGCTCGGCGGCGAGAGCGATGGCTTGCAGGCCAGAGGAACAGAAGCGGTTGATGGTCATCGCGGAGACAGTGACCGGCAGGCCCGCGCGCAGCGATGCGATGCGGGCCACGTTCATGCCCTGCTCGGCTTCGGGAGTAGCGCAGCCGATGATGACGTCTTCGATTTCGGCGGGATCGAGGCCTTTGGCGCGGCTGATGGCTTGTTTGATGGCGGTCGCGGCCAGATCGTCAGGGCGAGTGGCGCGCAGAGTGCCGCGGCCGGCTTTGCCTACGGCGGTGCGCACGGAACTAACGATGACGGCTTCACGCATGGTTGTTTCACCTCGAGCGACGCAATGCGGCGTTGATGAACTCTATATTGGATGCAGCAGCGGCCAAAAAGCAACAGGGAGACGTTCGTAGAGTTCATAGGCACAGCGGAAAAACACTGATGAATACTGTTTTAGGCCGGGCGTGAAGAAAGGCGAGTCGCGCGGCGGACGCGAGGGCCCTTCGAGGATCGAAGAGTGATCCCCGCCTGTGGCAGGCCGGCTTCTCCGCTTCGCTCCTCAGGATGACGGGTGCTCCGCTGCGCTCGATGGCAACCGAGCCGGATGGCGGCTAGCGGTTGCCGCTGAACTTTAGCGTCACTAACATTTGGATCGAGATTGGCTGCCCGTTTAAGGTGCTCGGCTCGTATTTCCAGCGGCGCAGCGCTGCCAGTGCGGCGCCGCGGAGCAGGGCCGGACCCGAGACAATTTGCATATTCACCACGCTGCCCTTGTCATCGATCGTCGTTTTCACCACTACGTCGCCCTGAATGCCGGCTTGTCTTGCCACGAGCGGATATTCGGGCATTACGCGAGTGACCAGGCGCGGCTCTTTCACGTTGCCGCCGACCTTGACGGCGCCTTCCTGCTGCAGTTCCGGAGCCGCTGGCACGGCAACGCTGGAGGAAACGATTCCGGAGAGAGTGCCCGCGTTCGAAGAGTCTTGAGCGGAGGCAGCATCCAAGGAAGGCGCCTGAACTGTCTGATCCGCGTCGCCTCTTTGCGTAGACAGAGGATGATTTTCCGATGCGCCCTTGATCGTACCGGGCGCGAGATTCGACGCAGGCTTCGGAATAATTCTGGGACCCTCGCTGGGTGAAACGTTGCCATTCACGGTTATAGCAGGATTGAGCGCGGGCGCCTGGGCTACGATCGCCGCGGGATGAGTCGCGGAATTATGCGCAGGCGCAACTTCCGGTGCACTGGGTTCGGCAGCGGGAGTTTGAAACGCCAGTGGCTGCGGAACCGCGGGTGAATTCGAATTGGCTGCGGCACTGCGCGCGGGTGCCGCGCTGTGCGGGCGGAAATACAGGACGCCGCCGATGACGGTGGCGAACAGCACAGTGACGCAGGCCGCGATCAGCATCCAACTATTACCGCGCGGAGCGCTGGGTTGATCCGCGCCCGGTTCCTGGCCGGCATCGAGGCGCGCGCCGAAGGCGTCAACCGAAACTGCGTGGCTGCCGCTCAGAGATGCGCCGCCGCTAAAGCTGCCGAAAACGGCGCGCGAACTTTGCGCTGGAGCATCCACGGAGGCGGGGGTGGCGTGCTCGGCCGTAGCGACCGCGTCTGCTGCTTCGGCTGGCAGAGCGACTGCGATTCCGCGCTGGACATGGAGCTGGTCCCCGCGCAGTTCGGTCATGGTCAGAGAGGGCGGCGGAGCCGCTGCTTGCGGCGCGGCCAGCAAATCGATAGGCGCGATGGAATGCGCGTCGTGCGCGGGCGCGATGGGCAAGGATTGCGCAACGCGTTCGGCGGCCGGGACAAGAGTGGACGAAGCGAACGGCTGCACTTTTTCCTGCGTGCCAAATGAAGCGAATGTCGGCTCGGGTTTGCCGGGCGCAGCCGGGCTCACTGGCGCGGGCAGATGGAATGCCGTTGGAGCAATTGGCGCGGCGGGCGGCTGCACAGGCGTCGTCGCAGCCTGCGGCAGCGGTGCCACGAAAGGTGGGGGCACGATTACAGCCGGCGGAGCTGGCGGCGCCACGAAAGGCGCGGGTGTGGACACGGCCTGCACGGGCGCGGGATTTCTTAAAGCTTCGGAAATTACTGCGGGAGCCGCTGGCGGAACTGCGGGCGCGGGCTCAACAGTCTGCGCGGGCCCCTCGGATGGAAAATGAACGCCCCAATATCCGGGTTGCGCGTGGGTGAATTCCACTTCGACGTAGCCCTGCATATTGGAGAAGGTGCGGACTTTGACGACGCGGCAGATGGCGTCCTGGCGCGTCTTTAGATTCGTGACGACCAGCATTTGGCTGACGGTGACCGCGGTGGACATTCTTAGCACGCCACCGTGCGGAAACACGATCATCGTGCCGGTTTCTTCTTCGAAAGGCTCCGTGTGCGGAGCGACGCCGCGGGCCACTTCAGTGACGCGCGAGCCGTGAACCTTTACGGGGACTTCGAGCGAAAGCGCGTCGGCACGCAAAGCCGCGCCGGTGGTTGTCGCGGTTTTCGGCGGAGCGCTGCTGGGCGCTGCCGCGGTTTCCGTGGCTGAATTTGCAACGTCGAGTGAATCTTTGATGAGTGGCGCCATAGTCCTCACCGGCAGTAGTACGCCGTCCCCCGAAAATAAAACGTAAAGCCCGTAATCAGTGAATTTTCGCGGGCTGTGGCAGTACGCGCCATAGTACTTTGGTACCTGGGGGAGAGCGTTTTAGGCACCAAGCTCGGTGGAGAAGAAGGGGCGAAAGTGCGGAGCGGGTGCGGGCAGAGTCAGCGCGAGCGCGCAGCTTGCGACGATCCGAGCGCACCAGGGGAAATTATTGGCGCGCGGGAGCCGGACGCGGGCGTTTCGCTCGAGGCGGCGCAGTCGAAGCGAACTATTTTCGCTTGACGGGAATGAAAACTGGAACTGGCGGCGTAACTTTGTAAACTTTTGAGAAATCGCGCTGGTTCACGGCGAAGCCTACGCGGTCGCGTGAATCGAGATAGAGCAGCGGCTGGCCTACCGGCACGCCCATGAAAGTTTTCACGTAGGGCATGGTGTAGGACCTGTTCTCAATCTTCACCGTGATCTTTTCCTCGAGCGCGTAGCCTAATTTTTTGAATTCGTCGCCGGAAATATTCGTGATGAGGCTGCCGAAGGGGTCGTCGAGGCCGATCACTTCACCGCTGATTCCTTTTGCGTCCAGTGTCGCGGTAGGCGGATTCAGGCGGACCAGCACGTCCACGGCTGGGCCGGCTTGGGTCCAGTCTTCGCCCATGGCGAGATGTGCGGCTGCGGGCGAAAAAATATCGCGGCCGTGGAAGGTGGAGGAAATTTTGTCGCCGATCATCCAGGTGGGATTGGTGATTTCGCGCGCGCCTTCCATCCCGTCCGCATCCACGATGGGAGTCATCAGGCCGTTATCGGGGACTACGAAGTATTGGCCTTTTTTTGTTTTCACGATGATCGCTTTGCGCGATGTGCCTACGCCTGGATCAACGACGATTACGAAGACCGTGCCGGCGGGATAGTAGGGCGTTACGCCTTGGAGCAGGCGCGAGGCTTCGCCGATCTGGTAGGGCGTCACCAGGTGCGTGATGTCCATGATACGGGCGTCGGGGGCGATGCTGATCATTACGGCTTTGCAGATCGCTACGGCGTCGTTGGCTACGCCGAAGTCGGTCATGAAGACGATGCTGGGGCGGGTGGCGGACTTTTTTGCAGATTCGTCTGGATGCGTCGCCGTAGTGGCGCAGCCCATGATGGCAACACACAGCGCGGACATTAATAGGAGTGAGAGGACGGCTGGGCGGGTGTCGCGGAATCGCAAGGGTTCTCCTTTGCATGAACGCGGCATGGGTGTTTTCATTTTTGGCATGCGATGGGCAGAGATTATAACCCACGCCAGCGAATTGCCGAGCCACCGATCAGCGCGCGGGCTGGGGTCTTTTGCGATATTGCTCGTAGAGGTCGCGATGCTTGTTGTCGGTGCTCGTGAGCTGACCTTTGATGAAGAGATAGCGGACTTGAGTTTGCAGTTCCAGTGGGTCGCCGTTGGTTACGATCAGGTTTGCTAATTTTCCGGGCTCGATGGTGCCGATTTGATCTGCCAAGCCGAAAATTTGCGCGGCGTTGAGCATCACGGCTTTCAGGGCTTCGTCGTGCGGCAAGCCATAGGCTACTGCGGTGCCGGCAAATTGCGGCAGACGGCGCGAAAAGGCTGTGGCGAAACTGGAAAACGCGAATGGAATTCCGGCGGCGAATAATTCTGAGGGTTCGGTGTATGGTTTGTCGTAGGGAGTGTCTTCCTGTTCGGGAAGGCGATTGGTGGGAGCTAGCACGACGGGAATTTTCTTTTCTTTCAGCAGGTCTTTCACTTTCCAGGCTTCAGCGCCGCTGCCGAGAATCATTTTTAGATTTTGTTTGCTGCAGAAATCCACGGCATTACGGATGTCGCGGGCCTCGTCGGCGACCACCAGCACGGGCAACTTCCCTTCCACGACCGGAACGAGCGCTTCGAGTTTGAGGTCACGTTCGTAGAGCGCAGGCGAACCTATTTCTTTGGCCTGGGCGTAGTGGCGCGCGCGATCGAGCCAGTCGCTGAGGGCGTTGATGGATTTGTCGTATTCCTTTTTAACGTCGGCGTACGGCTTTTCTTTCACGCTGAAGCTTGCGAAATCGAAACTGGTCGTCTGGATGCTCGGCCAATTGATGACCATCGCGACGGAGCGATTGATTTCCATCTCGTCCATGGTCCATCCGGCAAGATTGAAGGCCGAGGCTTGGCCGGCGATGAGGCCGCCGCTTGCTAAGTCGAGGCTGGCGGTGCCGGGCGCGGCGATTACGGCGGTGATGCCGCTCGCACGAGTGACGGGAATGTGGGCGCTGGCGGGATTCACGGCGGTGGCGGCGACGAGCTCGGGATTGTATTCACCGAGTTCGCTGACGTCCACGGTGGCGCTGACGGCGCTGACTTCGTTCAGACCGACCTGGGTAACCGGATCGAACATGCCGGGATAAACCTCCAGGCCGGTCGCGTCGATGACCTGGGCGTCTTGCGGAATCGCAATCTGGGCTCCGACTGCAGCGATTTTACCGTCGCGGATGACGACTGTGCCGTTCTCGATGGGCCCGCCGGCCAGCGTGAAAACTTTGCCGCTTTTGATTGCGTAGGTGGTAGTGGCGGTGGTTTGCGGCGACGCGGGAATCGCCAGCGTCGCCGCTAGAACCAGGGCCATCGCGGCGCGGGAGCTGAGGTTTAGCATTTTCTTCATCGCGAGCCCCCTGTGGTGGTGGTTATGGTGGCGCTAGCGCTGTCGATCGCGGTGCCGCTTGCGTCCTGCGACGGTTTCCTATTCTGGCTGGGCTTCTTGTCGGGCTTCTTGTCGGGCTTCTTCTCGGGATTTTCTTCGGACTTCTTGTCGGCGGCCTTCTTTTCTGCGGCGGCTTTCTTCTCTTTATCGAGCAGGGACTGCTTTTCCGCTGCTAGCGTCGAGCGTTGGGCGAGGTCACGATCGCGATCGAAATAAACCTGGCCGTCAATCAGAGTCTTTTGCACCACGGCGTAAACGCTGAGCGGGTCGTGATTGTAAATGGCCAGGTCGGCGTCCTTGCCTACGTCAATCGACCCGGCGCGCGCGTCAATGCCCAGTTGAATCGCGGGATTCAGAGTTATCAGCTTGAGCGCGTCGTTCGCCGAGAGGCCGCCGTATTTCATGGTCTTTGCCGCTTCCTGATTCAGCTGACGGGCTTCCTGTGCGTCGTCGGAATTTACGGAAACGATCACGCCGCGTTCGGCCATCAGAGCGGCGTTATAAGGGATGGCGTCGGACGCTTCCATTTTGTAGGCCCACCAATCGGAGAAGGTGGAACCGCCCGCGCCGGATGCGGCGATTTCGTCGGCGATTTTGTAGCCTTCGAGCACGTGCTGGAAGGTGCGCACCTTGAAGCCGAATTCATTGGCCACGCGAATCAGCATCAGGATTTCGTCGGCGCGATAGCAGTGGGCGTGGACGTAGCGTTTGCCTTCCATAACCTCGACGAGAGGATCGAGGCGGACATCGCGGCGCGGCGGGATGAGATTTTGTTCGCCGGCGGATTTGCGCTGCTCGTAATCGTCCCATTGTTTTTTGTATTCGCGGGCTTCGATGAAGGCCTGGCGGATGACTTCTTCGACACCGAGCCTGGTGCCGGGATAGCGCGGCGTGACGCCCGGGGGCGAGGGAAAATTAGAATGCTTGGGATTTTCGCCGAGCGCGAATTTTATTCCGGGGAGCGCGCCTTGAAATGGGAGGTCCGCGGCGGGTTTGCCCCAGCGGAGTTTGATGACGACGGTCTGCCCGCCGATAGGATTGGCGCTGCCGTGCAGAACGTTTGCGGCGGTGACGCCGCCGGCGAGGTCGCGATAAATGTCAATGTCATCGGGATTCAGCACGTCTGCGATGTTGGCCATGGAAGAGACAGCGGGGCCGGCTTCGTTGACGCTGCCGTCCACGGCAATGTGCGAGTGGCAATCAATGATGCCGGGCATGACGAACTGGCCGGATGCGTCAATTATGGCCGCGCCTTCGGGGGCTCTCAGGTCTGCGCCGACCGCGGCGATTTTCCCGTCGCGGATCAGGATTGAGCCGTGTTCGATATTTCCGTGGCTGACGGTGAGGACTGTGGCGTTTTGAATGAAGATGGTGCCGGGATTTTGCGCGCGGGCGGTTCGCGGCGCGACGGCTGCGAACGCTGCAAGGATGGCTGCGCCGCGGAGGATTTTGCGATTCATCGGCCCACTCCTTCGGCTTGCTGCGATTGCTTGGAGCGTGCGCCGTCGTTATCGTCCGCGGATTCTTTGTCGCCGGATTTTTCCGGCGGAGCTGGTTCGTGGATCACGAACCAGCGGCCGTCCACGAAAACATGTTTTACTTTTGTTTTTTCGTTGAACAGGTCGCCATCGGTGATAGTGAGATTTGCGATTTTCCCCGGTGTGATGCTGCCGAGGCGATCGCTGAGGCCCAAAATATCGGCGGCGTCCAGAGTCAGGGCCTGCAGGGCGGCGTCTGGCGCGAGGCCGGCGTCGGTGGCTCTCTTCAGATTTTTGAAAATGTCCTTCGGCTCGCTGAGTCCGCCGGAGTACAGCGCGAATTTGACGCCGGCTTTGGCGAGCGCCGCGGGGGTGCCGGGAGCGCGATCGCGGAAGCGGAGTTCGCGCAAAGTTTGTTCAGCTTCGGGGTCGCCGTCTTTGGCGCGCTCCGGCCATTTCAGGCTGACGAGCACGGGGATTTTGCTAGCCGCCAGTGCGGCCGCGACTTCGTATCCTTGCTGGCCGCCGTAGAGGACCGCGCGGATCTTCCATTCATTCGTGAGGCGTATCCCGCGCACGAGCTGAACTGAATTATTCGCGGGGAGCAGGACGATTTCGTTATTCTGCAGCGCTCGGCTGAGTATGAATTCCGTGCGATCGTAGGCGATGCGTTCGGACTTCGTGGGATTCGCCTGGTAAATCGGCTCAGCTTGCGCGTACCAGGCAGTGTCGTCGAGAACCTGGCGGACGTAGGCGATGGTGCCCATGAGCGAATCCGGAAAACCAAAAAATCCGCCGACAGGCTTGAAAGATACGGGCACGGTCGCGCGCGGGCGGACGGCGAAATCTCCGGCCCGTTCGCCGCCAAGATCAATCACGCTGGCCTGTCCGGGAAATATTCCGCCGTCCGGGACACTCAGCGCGGTGGTAAATCCGGCATTGCGCCAGGATTCGATGCGCTTGTCGTCGGTCTTGAGTTCGTCGGCGGCAACGCGCCAGGGAGTCGTGGCCGGGCGATCTTCTGGGCCGGAGGCTGCGGAACCTGCGCCTGGTTTTTTGGCGGCGGCGTCGTCTTGGGCGAGGCCGATATTGGTTCCGGCATCAATCAGGCCGGGATAAACCGTGAGGCCCGTGCCATCAATCACCCAGGCTTCGGGAGGAATCGTGACGTTCGTTCCGACGGATTGGATCAGGCCCTTGGCGATGACGACCGTGCCGTTCGCGATGACGGGGCCGGAAACCGGAACGATGCGCGCATTCTTTATCGCAAAATAGCGCGGTTCGCCACCTTCGCCGCGCGCTGCGCAGACCCAGCCGAGCCACACGGCAGCACACACGGCGAGCAGAACCAGCGGAACATGACGGCGATGCGAGCGAAGCTTCATTTCACACCCCTCCAGCCTCTGTGCAAAGTGATGGATCTGCAGGCCGATGATGGCGGCGCGCAGCGGAATTAAAAGCGCCTGATGCTAGCGGCACTCTCAGGCGAACGCAAGATGTTTACATCGCCGCTGCGCACGATCGAATCTTTGCCGCGACAGCGACGGCGCACGACAGGTGCCGCTAGCCATCGATCCCGCACCGCGGGATCCACGGATGAACCACGCCGCAACACGATTCACAAAGATCACGTCCACGGCGCACAGCAGTACGGCGAGCACGGACGAGAGATCAATAACCCACACTCGCTAGGGATTCAGACGTGCGCAGACGCGATGGGTTACCAGGGCATTTGCGAATCGGGAAGGAATTCCGCGGTGAGGCCGCCGCGTGGTTCTGTGCGACGACCCCGCCGAGAGAAATGAATGAAACGCTACACCCTCCAGTTAGAACTGGCGGATGAGTGTGCCGTTCGCTACGCGGCTGTTGTCAATATCGAGCAGCAATTCGGTATTGCTGTCGACCTGGTAGTAGACCAGGCTGAAGTTCGCGGTGACACCGCCGGACGAGGAGTTGACTTGCGCGGTGCCCCGGCCGTTGGCGGCAACAGCATTCAAGATGCTGGTGGAATTCACCGGCAGCCCGGGGAATGGTCCGCCGTTGTTGATGTCCAGCGTTCCAGTCAACGTGGTGCTGTTATTGACCAGCCCGAGCTGTCCGGTGATGTCCTGCTCAAAGGCCGCCTGAGATTTCGAGGAGCCGACGCCCGAGAGATTCAAGGCGAAGCTTCCCTGCACGGTGCTGACGCCTCCGCGCTGGTAAGCCGTGCCGCTGGCGCCGTCCACGTTGTTGTTGGTGTCAATTTCGACCAGCTCGGCTCCGGTGTTGGCAGCCGTGGCAAAGGTGTAGGCCGCAAATAATACGGTGCCCTTGCTGGTGGTGAGAGAAAGAGTGAAGCGAGCCGGGACGTTTCCAGAAGTTGTTACGTTGGCATAATTGCCCGTAGTGATCGTGGCGTTGCTCTGCGCGCCGGCGCCACCGCTGTTGTTGATGTCGAGCGTGCCGCCGCTGCTTATCGTAGCGCCACTGATCGCGAAAACCGCGCCGCCGGCGTAGGGAGCGTTGTTCGCGGCTCCGCCGAAGGTGAGAGCGATTCCGCCATTGAGCGGAGTGGTATTTTGAGGAGAACTAAAGGCCTCGCCGTAGAGAACATACGTCTGTCCCGGATCGATCTCGATCAGTTTCAGGTGAGTTTGATCGATCATATAGTACGCAAAATTGAGGGTGGCCAAGGGCGTGGAGTTCATGGTGATGGTGCCGCGCCCGAAAGAGTCCGGAGCGGTATACAGGCCGCTGACGGTGATGTCGTTGGTGACGACCGTGAAGACGTTAGAGTTGAGAGGTACGTAGGTGAGATCTTGAGCGTTCACGGGCGAATTAGGATTGTTGACCGGAATGGAATTGTTGCTAGCCAGAAACGTGCCGGCCACTGTTACCGGATTGCCGAATTCGTCGATGCCGAAGTAGGAGTACGCGAACCTGCCGTTGAGCGGCGTGGCGAACGCGGTGGGATTCTGCGCGTCCAGAGTGCCGCTGCCGGTCAAGGACGTGTCAAAATCGATTAGTAAGGCGTGTTGATTGGTGGCCAGTGTGGCTTGCAAGGTGAATGACGCCGCGACGTTATTGCCCGCCGTTGAGAGCGGCAGCAAAATGGAAACTCGTCCATCCAAGGGTCCGACCTGAAAGGTGCCGCCCGACAACACCGGAATATCCAGGGCCGTTCCGGCCACGACGGTATTGAGGTCAATCTCGCCACCGGTGATCATTCCGGAGTTAGAGCTGGCAGACCCGCTGGTCTGAAAACTGCCGGCAACATCCACTGGGGCACCCTCCTGAAAATCTACCCCAGTGAACGCCACTGCGTAGGATCCCGTTCCCGAAGTGGTCGTTGTGAGGGACGCAGAGGAATACAGAACGGTAGCCGTGGAAGTGCCGGAATTGCCGCCCGCGGCGGCGCCGATCGTCACCGAGCCGCCGGTGGGAGGCGAAAGCGGCGCAGTGTAATTTCCATTGCCATCAATCACCCCGTGGCATTGCGTGACGGTGCCAACCGGCGGCGCGACGCAATCACCGAAGGCGACTCCGTTGACAGTCCAAGTAACGCCGGCGCTGGGCGTAGCGGTGAAGGACTGCAGGCCGCCAGCGGGAATGGTGAGCGCGGCCGGATTGACGACCAAAGTTTGCGCCGCGACGACGCTTACGGTAGCGGTGCCGGTGTTGGAACCGGAGGTGGCGGTAATCGTCACGCTGGCTGGAGCAGTGGGTGCGGTAAAGACGCCCGTGCCGTCGATGGTGCCGCCGCTGGCGGTCCAGGTAACGGAAGTGCTCGCGCCGTTGAGAAAAGCAGAAAATTGCGCGGTCTGGCTGACCGGCACGCTGGAGGAGCCGGGAAGCACTACCAGATCGTTGATCGTAGGATGATTGCCGCCGCCCCCGCCACTGCTGCAAGCAGATAAAGTGAACATGGCTACAGCGGCTATTGCCAGTAACGTAAAAAAACGATTGTTCCTTCGCATCAGAATTCCCCCGTTGGCATCATCCTGTGATGACCGAGTGGGCTCGGTTTTCAGAGCCCCTCTTATAATCGCGAACAACTACATTTGCGGAGAACGCCCAAGCAGCGGCCGCCGCGACAATGCGCCTCTTAAACAAACCGCACGGCTGCTGATTCCCGATTCTCTCCGCGGCTGCGATGGTCTCGAGCCATCGGCAGGCAACGCGCGGAGTTCGGATATTCTGTTTCGCAAAAACGATGGAAAAAGTTCCATCCCTTCGAGCACAACCCCGGTTCACAAAAGTACGCGATATTCAAAAACTTAGATACAGTTCGCCGCAAATAGGTTTCTCCGCTGGATACCAACACCGCGCGGGCGTGAAAGTTGCGCGGCGGGGCCGATGCAGGCGTGATTTTCCTGGAAAATCAATTGCGCAGTGGTTTTCCCGTCTTCAAAGTGTGGGCGATGCGCTCCTGCGTCTTGCGCTCGCCGCACAGGCTGACGAAGGCTTCGCGCTCGAGATCCAAGACGTATTGCTCGGGCACGATCTGCGGCGCAGTGATGGCGCCGCCCGCGAGAATGTTTGCCAGTTTGCGGCCCACGGCGCCGTCGTATTCCGAGGCGTAGCCGCCGCGAATCATCATGTGGATGGCGAGCTTCGCGCCGGTAAGAAATTCTTCACCGAGCACGCGAATTTGTGCGGGCGCGGGTGGATGATATCCCGCGCGAAGCAACGCGAGAGCTGTTTGCTTGGCGTCTGCGATCTGGCGGTCGCGATTCATGGCGATGAGATCGGATGGGCGCAGGTAGCCCAGCGAGCGCGCGTCTTCGCCGCTGGTGGAAACTCTGGCCATGGCGATATTTTCGAAGACAGGCTTCAGCGCATGGAAGAGGTCGAGATCTTCGCCGCCGGCGGAGTGTTCGTTCGCGCGGATCAGCATTTCTTTCGTGCCGCCGCCGCCGGGAATCAGGCCGACGCCGGTTTCCACCAGGCCCAAGTACGCTTCCGCGGCGGCGTGAATGCGCGCAGCGTGCAGGCTGATTTCGCAGCCACCGCCCAGAGCCATGCCCTGTGGCGCGGCGACGATGGGACGCGGCGCGTACTTGATGGCCATGTTAACGCGCTGAAATTGGCGCACGGCCATGTGGATATCGTCCCACTCGCCTTCTTGCGCGCTGATCAGGACGAGCATCAGGTTCGCGCCTACGGAAAAGTTGGCGGCTTGATTGCCGACGACCATGGCGTCGAAGTCTGAGCTGAGCCGGGCGATGCCGGCGTGAATCATGGCGACCAGATCGCCGCCGATGGAATTCATCTTGGAGTGGAATTCGCAGCAGAGGACTCCGTCGCCCAAGTCAATGAGGCTCGCACCGGCATTTTCCTGAACGACGCCGCTGCGATCTTTCAGCGATTTCAGGATGAGGATTCCGGGTGGCTCGGGAACGGGCTTCAGGGACTGCGCGGCAAGATCGAAATAGCGCGCGGTTCCCTTCTCCGATTGGTAGAAGGATTTCACAGGCGAGTCCAGGACTTTGCGCACGAGTGGCGGCAATTCCTGGCCGTCGCGCTCAAGAGCCTTAGCCATGCGCTCGACGCCGACGGCATCCCAGACTTCGAATGGGCCCAGTTCCCAGGCGAAGCCCCAGCGGACGGCGCGATCCAGCTCCACTACGCTGTGAGAAATTTCCGGCATGCGACGCGCGGCATACAGGCACGTCTGGCTGAGGCTGGACCACAGCAGGCGATTCGCTTTGTCGCCGGTTTTTCCGTCGCCCTTGCCATCCAAAGCCGGCGCCAACAGAGCGCGCAGACGTTCTCTGGTGTCTTCGATTCCCTTGCCTGCTTCGATCGAGGGAAATTTCGCTTTCAGGCGCGGGCGATATTCCATTTTTTGCCAGTCGAGCGTAAGAATTTCGGAATCGCCGCCCTGCTTCACTTTTTTGTAGAAGCCGCCGCCGGTTTTGTCGCCGAGCCAGCCGCGTTTGATCATTTCTTCCATGAAGGGCGGAACTCTGTAGATGCCGCGCGATTCGTCGGCCGTGGCGTTTTCGTAGATGTTACGCACGACGTGGACCAGGATGTCGAGGCCGACCAGATCGCCGGTGCGAAAGGTGGCGGATTTGGGCTGGCCGATGGCGGGGCCGGTGCAGGCGTCCACTTCCTCGATGGTCATTTCCAGCGCCTGCATCTGGCGAATCACGTTGAGCATGGAAAATGTGCCGATACGATTGGCGATGAAGTTGGGCGTATCTTTGGCGGCGACGACGCCTTTGCCGAGGCGGAGGTCGCAGATTTCGTCGAGCGACTGCAGAACTTCGGGGAGCGTTTTCGGCCCGGCGATCAGCTCCACCAATTTCATGTAGCGTGGCGGGTTGAAGAAATGCGTTCCGGCCCAGTGCTGCTGGAAATCTTCGGAGCGGCCTTCGGCGATCAGGTGAATGGGCAGGCCGGAAGTGTTGGAGGTGACGATGGTGCCGGGTTTGCGGACGGATTCCACACGAGTGAAAAGGCTGCGTTTGATTTCCAGATTTTCGGCGACGGCTTCGATGATCCAGTCTACTTGGCCACACCAGGCGATGTTGTCTTCCAGATTACCGGGGGTGACGAGGCGCGCCGTATCCGGCGTGAAGAAAGCGGCGGGGCGGGATTTTTTTGCGGCGTCGAAGCCGGCCAGCACGATGCGATTGCGCACGGCGGGGCTCTGCAGCGTCAAACCTTTACTTTGTTCGGCGGGAGTGAGGCTGGTGGGAACGATGTCCAGCAGGTAGCACGGAATGCCAGCGTTCACCAGATGCGCCGCGATGCGTGCGCCCATGGTGCCTGCTCCTAAAACCGCTGCACGTTCGATGCGTCGTTTCACTGGTGTTCCTTTCGGCGTTTGCCCAGTCAGTGAGGTTACAAAAGCAGTACGGAGCGGTCAACCGGAAAGACCCTGCGGCGGGAAATGGGTTAAAGTGTAATGAAAGGACGAGCATGTCAGAAATTGGAAGCACCACAAAATGGCTGGGCAAAGCCATTCGCGGCCTGCGCAGTTTTGCGTATGGCACGGGCGGCGAACGGCCGAAGGTGGGGCTGGCGCTGGGCGGCGGGTTTGCGCGAGGCGTGGCGCACGTGGGAGTGTTGCGCGTCCTGGAGGAGCACGAAATCCCCATCGATTTTATTACCGGGACGTCGGTGGGCGCCTTGATTGCGGCCGCTTACGCCAGCGGCGCCACGCTCGATCATATGACGCAGCAAGCTGCCATTACACGTTTCCGCGATTTTGGGCGATGGACACTTTCGCGCATGGGGATGGCTTCCAATGAACCGCTGCAGGATTTTCTGCATCGGTTGACGCCGGCGAAATATTTTCATGAGATGCGCATTCCGCTGGCGATTGTGGCGACGGATCTTCTGAAGGGCACTTCGATACATTTCACTGAGGGGGAGATTGGGCCGGCGCTGCGGGCTTCGTGCGCTTACCCGGGATTATTTTTGCCGGTGGAGCATCAGGGGCATTATCTGGTGGATGGATTTCTGACGGAGCAGGTGCCCTCGCCGGCCGTACGCAAGATGGGCGCCGAGATGGTGATCGGAATTCATCTGGAACCGGGGCTGCTGGATTCCAAGCCGCGCAATACGATTGAAGTGATCAGCCGGTCGTTTTCGATTATCCAGTCGGTGGCGATTCAGCCGTGGCGCGGGATGACCGACGTGCTGATCGAGCCGAACGTGCATCACATTTTGTGGGATGAGTTCGTGAAGACGCCGCAGCTGATCGCCGCGGGCGAAGATGCCACGCGCGCCGCCATGCCGCAGATCAAGGCCTTGCTGCACCGCGGCGGTCCGGACCATGCTGCAGGAGAGAACGACGGGATATTCGAGGCGGCGGAATAAGGCGGCTGCTAACCATATTTCGCGGCGCGCGTCGAACTAAGCGTGAGGAGCCGAACTCCTCCTGCGATGACCGCTGCAACGCCCCAATCATACGCAGGGAGTGTTCGGCTCTTCTTTTTTTCCTCTCTTTTATTCGGTACGCGGGATATCCGAAATTCTGTAGCCTTCTGATTTTCAGAGCTGTTGCTTCGCGCACGGAATCCAGTGCCGAGCGTTTACTTCGCGGAATTTAACTCTCGCAGTTCGATTGTTACCGCTTGGCCGTTGCCCTTTCCGCGTTTTGTGAACCACTCGCTCATGGCCTGCGCTAAACGCGCGGGGTCCACCGCCAGGCCGACTTCCAGGCGACCTTCCGCGGTAGGCAAGGTATCGTCAAATTCCGCTGAGCCCGTGAAGTT